>NZ_JARPTC010000008.1:0-102378 GCF_030577015.1 Desulforamulus aquiferis
CAGGGTCGTTCAAATATACTGCCCATCCCCCTGGAAGGGCTACTACTAATGCCTGACCCCAAGACCACACCCCTACCCATGAATAATTAGGATGGAGGTAAAGTTTATTGACAGACTTCAAAGATAAAAACCTTGAGGAACAGCCCATTAACCCTGCTAAGGAGGAAAATATATCTGATTGCAGCACCGCCGAGGTAGGGGTACAGGAGTATGCCAACCAGGCGGAGGAGGAGAATTATCCACCCCTGAGTTATTACGATATCATCTATGGAGTGCTCTTTGATCCCCTTAAGACAATGGGAAGAATTGCCCAAAATCCTCCCGTGGGAGCCACCTTCCTTATCGTCATAGCCCTGGCCTTGGTGGAACTGCTTACTGGATTATATACATCTGCCTACGGAGGGACAAGAAATCTTGGCCTGGAGATGGGGCTGCCCTTCACCCAAGCAATGATCTTCTCCGAGGCCCTTCGGGCGGCTGCGCCGGTATTAGCCTTTCTGGGGACCATCTTTTATTTTTTAAAGTGGTTCTTTTATAGCGCACTGCTTCATCTATTAGCGGAGTTTTATGGCGGTAACGGCAGGGCCAAGACGGTATTTGTAATGTACGGCCTGGCGGGGCTGCCCGGTGCTCTGCTGATTCCCCTGGAGGTTTTAACAACCCTAGCCATACCGAGAATGGCCACAGTGGTAAACACGATTGGTGGATTAATTGTATTGGTTTGGGGAATTGCACTCCTTACCATCGGTATCCGGGAGGCCCATAAGCTAAGTACAGGCCGTGCCCTGGCCGTTGTTTTCACCCCAGTAGTTGCCCTAATTGTAGTGGTAGTTGTGACAATTGTGGGTGCTTTAACTGCCCTTTCATCCTTTATACCCTCTGGGTGGTAATACCAGTGGAAAAAACTTCTAATTTTTTGCCAATCTAGAAGGGATAAGGCTGTCGGTGTCGAAATCAAATAAACACAGTTTTGTGTGAATTGGTTTGTTATTTAGTAGGGGGTAGCTGAATATAATGGGTAGAGACACTATTGATATTCTCATAGTGGATGATCAGGTGGGAGTTAGACGACTACTCTTTGAGGCACTTTCAGATGAAGGCTATAAGGTTGAAATGGCAGCTTCAGGGGCAGAGGCATTAAATACATTAGCAAGATCCATCCCTTCCCTTATATTTTTAGACATGAAGATGCCGGGCATGACTGGTATCGAGACCCTTCATGAAATTCGGGCTCAATATGGCCAATTGACTGTAGTAATGATGACTGCCTATGGGGACGGGGAGATTGTGAATCAGAGCAGAGTACTTGGTGTTGAGCATTACCTGAATAAGCCCTTCGATCTGAATGATGTTCGCCATTTAGCTAAATTGCTAGTCTCTAACAATAAGGAGAGCGCCTAGTTTAAGTAGGAGATTAGTTCATAACCGGCTCTGTATTTCAGAGTAGAAAAAAAGGAATTTAATCATCGGTGGCGAACTCTTTTAGCTAAAGAGGAGGTTATAGCGGTGCTGTTAACCACTGTCACCACGTTAGCTATTAGATGCCCGGAATGCGGGGCTTTAGAATTTCATAGCCTTTCACGCTTTGGCCTTGCTGGCAGGGGAAACATGCAGGTAACATGTTCCTGTGGTGCATTTCTATTGGGCATTGCCCGTAAGAAAAAGCACGGCTATTGGCTGCAGATTCCCTGTGTCATTTGTGAGACAAAGCATCTCCGTGAGGTTTCCGGTAGCCGCCTCTGGTCTGGAGAGGTCATTTACCTGACCTGCTCGGATTCTGGCTTAGAGCTTGGTTTTGTGGGCCGGGCAGAAGAGGTCAAGAAGCTGGCCCAAACCCTGGATACAGGTTTGGAAACACTGATGGATGAGATTGGGTATGATGAATACTTTAATAATCCTGAGGTTATGCATCAGGTAATGCAGTGTCTCCAAGAAATTGCCGATAATGGTGGGCTGTTTTGTCAATGCGGCAACCAGCGCATCGAAGTGGATGTTTTTTTAGACAGGCTGGAGCTCCATTGCAAAGAATGCGACAGCATTAATATAGTGTATGCTGAAACGGAAGAAGACCTGAGAGTAATTGAGCAGGTGGAAACCATTGAACTGGCCAGGCACGGCTTTAAATGCCTGGACAGCGTATCAAATTCCAACAAGCCTGCAAAAAAGACCCGGCGAAAGCGGAATAAACAGCAGTAGCAACATAATTCCGGGCTACTAGGGCCATACTGTCTATGACTCTTGCTTTTGGGATATAACCGTTCTTCCGCCGGAATATGGTTCCTGAACCCTAGCTTGGCACCAGTTCGTCGGCTTAGACGCGGTCCAAGCTTTTTCTGTTTTTATGGGCATAATAATTATATAAAAAATGAGGAGGGCTTAATAAGATGCCATTAGTTCCTGTTACCGAATTATTAAAAAAAGCCGAAGAGGGCAAATATGCCGTAGGTGCTTTTAACGTAAACAATATGGAGATAGTACAGGCTATCCTGGCAGCAGCCGAAGCGGAAAAAGCTCCTGTAATTATGCAGGCAAGCCAGGGAGCTATTAAATATGCTGGCATTGAGTACATCTTCACCTTGGCCAACCTAGCCGCCAGCCAGGCCACTGTGCCGGTTGCCCTGCACCTGGACCATGGTACAAGCTTTGAACAGTGCATGAAGTGCATCCGGGTAGGCTTTAGCTCCGTAATGATCGACGGTTCCAAGCTGCCCTTGGAAGAAAACATTGCCCTAACAAACAGGGTTTTAGATGTGGCCAGAGCAACCGGAGTATCCGTTGAAGCGGAGCTAGGTAAAATTGGTGGGACTGAGGATGACATCCATGTTGATGAAAAGGATGCCTTTTTCACAGACCCAGAAGAGGCCCGGTATTTTGTAGAAAAGACCGGTGTAGATTCCCTGGCTATTGCCATCGGTACAGCCCATGGTCAGTACAAGGGTGTTCCCAAGCTTGACTTTGCCCGCCTGGAAAAGATAGCCGGTCTGGTTAACATCCCTATCGTTTTACACGGCTCCTCGGGTGTTCCCGATGAAGCGGTACAGCAGGCAATTTCCCTGGGTGTTCGCAAGGTAAACATTGACACCAACATCCGGGAGGCCTTTGTTTACGCCTGCAGACAAGTCATAGAAAAAGATGCCAAGGAAATCGATCCCCGCAAAGTCCTTGGCCCAGCCAGGGAAGCTGCCACCCAAGTCATCCGCGAAAAAATTCGCGTCTTCGGCAGCTCGGGAAAGGCCTAGGCTTATACTGAGGACATCGGGGACCTGCCTGAGCAAATACTGCAGGACGGAAAAGGAATACTTATAAGCAGAGCGGGAGGGTACTAACATGCTTTTGTTTTTAGACACTGCCAATGTTGATGAAATCAGGGCTGCTTACTCCCTGGGCGTTATTTCTGGAGTAACTACTAATCCATCCCTGATAGCCAAGGAAGGTCGGGATTTTGCTGAGGTGGTTAGGGAGATTGCCTCTATAGTAGACGGGCCTATCAGCGCCGAGGCGATTAGCCTGGATGCCGAGGGGATGCTTAAAGAGGCGGTAGAGCTAGCGGCCATTCATACTAATATTGTGGTGAAGCTGCCCATGACTCCAGAGGGACTAAAGGCAACCAAGGCCTGCTCCCAAAGGGGAATCAAGACCAATGTCACCCTGATATTCTCTGCGAATCAGGCCCTATTGGCAGCAAGGGCAGGTGCCACCTATGTGAGCCCCTTCGTGGGGCGTCTTGACGATATTGGCCACGACGGGATAGGGCTTATTTATGAAATAGTAGAGATTTTTGATAACTACGACCTGGATACACAAATAATCTCAGCCAGCATTCGCCATCCACTACACGCACTTCAGTCCGCCAAGGCCGGTGCCCATATTGCCACCATACCCTACAAGGTACTGCTGCAAATGACCAAGCACCCCCTTACGGATAAAGGAATTGATGCCTTCCTGGCAGACTGGGCGACCCTCCAAAAGTGAGTCAAGGGACGATCCTTTGACTCATACCTTAATGCCAACTTGACTGCTGCCGATGCCGGGTCTATACTAAAGGTTAAGACCCGGCAAGGGTTGTTCTTTGGAGGAGTCCAAGTGGCTAGATATTTCAGACATGTTATTTGCAGATGCAAGGAAGCTTGGCAGCAACTGCTTGATTTACCGGAAGCTCCACAATATGTGGCCAAGGGGATTGCCTTGGGATTTGCCTTTGGATTCCTGCCCATTCCTATTATTAATATTCCCCTTTCATACTTAGTTGCAAAATCCCTTCGTGTGCATGCAGTTGCTGCAGCTCTAACTGTTTGCCTTTTCAAGCCAATCATGCCAATTTACCTTACCTTGAATATCCTTACAGGAAGATTATTAATGGGCGGAGAAAGAAGTCCACTACCTATTAATATTAATCCTATCATTGAGATACCTCTCTTACACAAGGCCCTAATTTTAATTAAAGATTTGGGAGTGCCCTTCCTGGCTGGAAGTGTTGTAAATGCTGCGCTCGCCGGGATTATTGTATATTTCATCGCCCACAGAATTCTTTTAAGCCGCCAACAGTTCAAAAAAAAACCTAGCTTGGCAAAGGCGAATAAAACCATATAACCCTGGTTATACAGTTAAGTAGAACAAATAAAGGTGGTATTGACTTGTCAGAGATTCAGAAACCTGCCATGACCCAGGCGGAATTTGAGGCTAAAACCATGCGTGAATTATATGCCATGGCCCGGGAATTGGAGATACCAGGTTATTATAAGCTCAGAAAAAAAGAACTCATCTTTGAGATAACCAAGCTGCAAACCCAGAAAAGCGGGGTTTCCCTGGCCGGTGGGGTACTAGAAATTTTGCCTGACGGCTATGGCTTTTTGAGGCCATCGACCTATGTGCCAAGTAATGATGACATATATGTCTCTGTGTCCCAGATACGCAGATTTGACCTGCGGACAGGTGATATGGTCTTTGGGCAGGTGCGCAAGCCTAAGGATAACGAACGTTACTACGGACTTCTAAGGGTAGAGCAGGTAAACGGCAACAATCCTGACTTGGCTACGGGACGTATGCATTTTGAAGGACTTACCCCCCTATATCCCCAAGAACGTATTAAGCTGGAAACCGAAGCCTATAAAATTTCCACCAGGATAATCGACCTTATCTCTCCCCTGGGAAAAGGTCAGCGTGGTCTCATCGTTGCCCCTCCAAAAGCCGGTAAAACAATCTTGATTAAAGAAATTGCCAATAGCATCACTACTAACCACCCGGAGACTGAGCTGTTTATATTATTAATTGACGAAAGGCCGGAGGAAGTTACCGATATTGAACGTTCCGTTAAGGCTGAGGTTGTTAGCTCCACCTTCGATGAGCCGCCGGATAACCACGTAAAGGCCTCTGAAATGGTGTTGGAGAGGGCTAAACGTTTGGTGGAGAGCGGCAAAGACGTGGTTATTTTGCTGGACAGCATCACCAGGCTGGCCAGAGCCCACAACCTGGTTATCCCCCCCAGTGGACGGACACTTTCCGGGGGTGTGGATCCCGCTGCACTGCACAAGCCTAAGCGCTTCTTTGGAGCTGCCCGGAATATGGAGGAAGGCGGCAGCCTCACCATCCTAGCCACAGCACTGGTCGAAACCGGCAGCCGGATGGATGATGTTATATTTGAGGAATTTAAAGGTACCGGCAATATGGAGCTGATTTTGGATCGGAAGCTTGCGGATCGCCGTCTCTTCCCGGCCATAGATATTCAGCGCTCCGGCACTCGCCGGGAAGATTTACTCTTTTCCCGGGATGAATTGGAATATGCCTGGAGCCTAAGACGGGCCATCGCCAATATGACCCCCATTGAATCCTTGGAAAACCTCCTGGATCGGATTAAACACACCCGGACAAATGCAGAAATGCTCTATGATTTTAAACCAAAGCCCCGGGTCCAAGCCTCACCGGAACCTGAATTGCAGGTAAAAAGACAATACCGTCGGAGAACAGCCGTTGAGCCACAACAACAATAAACTTGCCAATTAATGTATAAAGCACCATTACTTCGGGTAAACTGCTAATAGTTTGTTTTACTCGAGGTGATTTTTTATGAAATTAAACATAACTAAGAAAAAAGTAATTGCGGTTTTGGCTGCTTCCATAATTACCAGCTCAGCCTTTGGAGTGATGCCGGTTAATGCAGGTCCTGACGAGGTTATCAGTCAGGATGGCATCTATACACCACCGGTGGCCCAGCAGGAAATTATTAATGAGGTTAAGCCTGCGGCCAAGGTAGCCAGGGTGGAAATAGAATATAAGGTACGCCCAGGGGATAATCTTTGGAGTATTGCCGAGCGTTCCGGTGTTTCCATAGCAAAGCTGGCCCAGGCCAATAATCTGAGTCAAGAGGAACTGATTTTTGCCGGTCAAACCATTACTATTCCCGGATCCTCTGCAACCTATCACCAGGTGGTCAGCGGGGAAACCCTTTCCCATATTGCTGCCCAATATGGTGTGGATGTAAGGGAGCTAATGCAGGCCAATAACCTGACAAACGCGGACTTTATCAGGATAGGTATGAGATTAACTGTTCCTGGGGAAGTGGCGGAGGAGGCTGTTCCTACTTCCGGTACCCAGTATGGTAAAATCCAAATTGGTGGTTGGGCTTGGCCGGTGGCGGGGGAAATAACCTCCCTCTTCGGTATTCGAGGCGATCGTCCCCATGAGGGACTTGATATTGGTGCCGGGGAAGGGGCGGTAATATCTGCTACCGAGGCAGGTACGGTGGTTTGGTCTGCCCCTAGGGGTACCTATGGCCTTACGGTAATTCTGGATCACGGCAACGGTATAAGATCCCTTTATGCCCACTGCTCCAGCTTACTTGTACATGAAGGTCAGCAGGTCAAGAGGGATCAACCCATCGCCAGGGTAGGCAACACCGGTAATTCCCAGGGGCCTCACCTGCATATGGAAATTCTGCGCCAGGGTGTTCCTCTGGACCCCTTGCTGTTCCTTAGGGAAAGGCTTTTTGGATAAGAACAAAAAAATCCCCCATCCATTGATGGGGGCATTTTTATTTATTAAGTTATCCGTAACGCCGTCCCTGTGTTCCCGTCAAATGAGTTTTATTACTTAAGACTCGCTGTCCAACTGCTTCCGGAGGCAGTATATATAAGCGCTTTAGTTGATGGGAAAAGGCCTTGGGCCCTATGTCTCTTCCAGGGTTGGGGGCGTCTCTCAAAAAAGGTTTTGCAAGCTGCGGCCCTTTGACTTGGCTACTATGGGCAATGCAGCGCCGAAAGAATTTAAGTGAACCTTTTATTTGGGACATAAGGAAGGTAAAAAATAAATCAGTAAAACAAGATGACCGCCGGTTTGTCGGCTATAAATGGGCAGATAAGAGGTGCCCTAAAAAAGTGCGGACTATCATTTAAGTTCCATCACGGGTAAAGAGAGCATCACATCCTTTCAATAGTTTAACAAATTCTTGTCTTGTTGGTGGTCTGGGATTACCAGGGTCCCCTGACATGGTTGGAGCAGCGATCTTAACTAGCCCTCCTGGGGGACCTAACGAATCACCTGGACTAACCCAGGGCTTCGCTGCACCAACCTGTACGGAATCTCCCGTTATACTCAGGTGGTCCGGTTTGCCCGGTGGTGGTTTCACCCCCTCTTCTTTGAACATTCTGCTTGGTGGACCGGATGGCCAGGTTATATTGTTACTGATGTCTTCAGGTATATGTTTGATGTAGGACATCTAAATCGCCTCCCTCAGCAGTGTCAAAGAGGACCAAATATTCAGTTGTAGTAAGCCTGCCTATAATTCCAGGGCTGTCAGTGGAGCAAATACTCCCGGCGGAGGTATATCTCATCCCCGTAGACTAAGCTTCTGGGCGCAGGCATATACCAAATTTTGGTATATAAACTATATACGCCACCTGTTTTCAAATACCTTTTTTTGGAAATAATATTTTTATAAATATTTTTGAATACAAATTTGAGTTTTTTTGGGAAACTGGGCGGCTGAAAAACTTTCTTGCGGCACTTGCCCATCTATGCTATAATATCGACGTATGTTTATAGGCAAAGATAACTTTGACCTTATACTATCATACATAACCATTGATAGTATAAATAGCCCGCAGGCATTTAGCATTCGAGAAAGAAGGTGAGTTTGTCCAATGAAAGAAAAGATCCATCCCAAGTATAATGAAGTTGAAGTTCGCTGCGTTTGCGGGAACACCTTCACCACCGGTTCCACCAAAAAGGAAATCAAAGTGGAAATATGCTCCAACTGCCATCCCTTCTACACGGGGGCTCAGCGTCAAATAGAAGTTGGTGGCCGGGCCGACAAGTTCCGTAAGAAATACGGCTTGAAATAGCTAACTTAGCAGAGCAGGGGCTCTGCTATTTCTTTATATACACTAAGGAGCAAAGCCTTTAATGCAGTCCATAAGGATGGTGACACATAAGTGTTAGATAAGCTCCAGGCATTGGAAGATAAATATGAACAACTGGAGGCTCAGGTAAGTGATCCTGAGATTATTGCCGATAGGGTAAAATGGCAGCAATTAGTTAAGGCCCATTCGGATTTGGGAGATGTGGTGCAAGCCTTTCGGGAGTACAAAAAAGTGCTCTCGGGTATAGAAGATTCCAAAGCAATGCTGGAAGATAAGCTTGAGCCCGACTTCAAAGAGATGGTGGAGTTGGAGATTGATGAGCTAGAAGAAAAAAAGGTAGAGCTGGAAAATAAGCTAAAGGTTCTGCTGCTGCCTAAGGACCCCAATGATGATAAGAACGTGGTTGTGGAAATCCGTGGCGGCACCGGGGGAGACGAGGCTGCTTTATTCGCCGGAGATCTGTTTAGGATGTACTCCCGCTATGCCGAGCGTAAGGGCTGGCGTATTGAGGTAATGGAGGCCAACGAAACAGACCTGGGTGGATTTAAGGAGGTTACCTTTGTTATTGAGGGTAAGGGTGCCTACAGTAACCTGAAGTTTGAAAGCGGGGCACACCGGGTTCAACGGGTGCCGGCCACCGAAAGCGGCGGGCGCATTCACACCTCTGCGGCAACTGTGGCAGTCATGCCAGAGGCCGAGGAGGTTGATATCGATATCAATCCCAATGATATTAGAATAGATTTATTCTGCGCCAGCGGTCCCGGAGGTCAGTGTGTAAACACCACCCAGTCTGCGGTGCGCCTTACCCACATCCCCACCGGGACAGTGGTATCCTGCCAGGACGAAAAGTCCCAGCACAAGAATAAAGATAAGGCCATGCGTGTTTTAAGGGCAAGGATTCTGGATAAGGCCATAGAAGAGCAGCAGAAGGCCATTGCCGGTACCCGCAAGTCCCTGGTGGGCAGCGGCGACCGCAGTGAGCGTATCCGCACCTACAACTTCCCCCAGAACAGGGTAACGGACCACCGCATTGGCCTGACCCTGCATCGCTTAGAATATATACTCCAGGGGGATATGGACGAAATTATCGAAGCCCTAATTACAACCGACCAGGCAGAACGGCTAAAGGCGGTTGAAGAGTAGATGGGTGCTTTAGGGTAGCCTTTTGAGGGCTAAAAGGGGTTTTTCTTTGGGGTCTCGCCTTGGGCGGGGCCCTTTGCTTGTGTGCGGAGGGCTTGGTTTTTTGACTTATTTGGCTTGTTCTATTATATTTTAATGGCTGGCTTATCAAATAAAGGCTTCAAAATATTTAAAGGGAAATTGGAGAAGTGCCATGAACGTACAAGGGGCTTTGAAAGTGGGTAGAGTATATCTTAGGGAGCGGGGAATTGGTTCCTGTGATATTGATGCCAGGGTTTTGTTGTCAAGGGTTACTGGATTGGACCATACGGGTATTTTATTGAATGGTGATAGGGTGCTTTCTGGAGGAGAACGGGAGGATTATAGTAGGTTATTGGAGCGGAGGGCCGAGGGGGAGCCGGTGGCTTATCTGGTCGGAGGTAAGGAGTTTATGGGGCTGGACTTTATGGTTAGCCCGGCGGTACTGATTCCTAGGCCGGATACAGAGCTGATGGTGGAGAAGGCGATTGAACTCCTGAAGGAAGGGAAAATCAATCTCCTGGTTGTCGATGTGGGGACCGGCAGTGGAGCCATTGCTATAAGCTTGGCTTATTTAGTTCCAGAACTCCTTGTGCATTGTGTTGATATATCTGCCGATGCCCTGGAGGTGGCAGCTAAAAATGCAGAGTTAAATGGGGTTGCCCAAAGGGTAAAGCTCCACCAGGGAAATCTGCTTGCTTCCCTTCCCCAGGAACTTTTAGACAAAGTGGGACTAATAACCGCCAACCTACCCTATATACCAACGGAAGACATTCATGGCCTGATGCCAGATGTAAAAAACTATGAGCCTCATTTAGCCCTAGACGGGGGAGCTGACGGCTTAGACCTATATCGGCAGATTCTACCCGCCGCCCAGGCCTTCCTCCAACCAGGCGGCCACCTTCTCATGGAGATAGGCCCCGGACAGGGAGAAGCCACCCTGGCCATACTCCCTGAGGAAACCTGGCAGGGCAAACTGTACCATGACCTGGCAAATCGCGAACGATTGGTGGTAGCGACGAAAGCTTTAGCAGTATAAGCCGAGGTAACTTAGCCCAGCCCAACCACCGCACTATACGTGGTCACCAGCCCGATGGCACAAATTAATGCTCCACTCAGCCTGGACAAGTTACCCCAGGCCTTGTTATTGAACAGGCCTCCTGCCATGGAAGAGATCTTTACAAAGACTAGTCCTACGGACACCAGGGCAATGGCTCCGCCGATGCCAAAGGCAAATACCAGGGCAAGCCCCGTCATCAGTGCGCCGCTGCTGACTGATAAAAGAAGGATGGCCAGGGCGCTTGGACAGGGCATTAGGCCGTTGGTAAAGCCCAGTAGCAGGATATCTAGTAAACTACCGGGGCGATTTAAGCTTTTTCTGGAGAGCTTACTGCCAGACAGCCTGCCGGAGGATAACTGGCTGGTAAAAAACCTTCCTTTAATAGGGCCGGCAGGGAAGCCTTGATGATGGGTATGTCCACAGCCGCAGCCGCAGGTGGTGTTCTTGCGGAGCAGCATGCGCAGGCCCACCAGCACAATGATCGCCCCGGAAATGAGCTTTAACCAGAGCTCCATTTGCTCCTGAGGTATTTCAGTGCTATTGATAGCTATGGTGGCGGCAGAATGGGCCATGAAGGCCATTACTACTATAACTAAAGTGTGTGTAATGGCAGAGGTTAACCCCAATAACACAGCATCACTGGAACGTCCCCGGGACATGACCAGATAGGCTCCCATAATACTTTTCCCATGTCCTGGCTCCAGGGCATGCAGTGCCCCAATCCCCAGGGCCGACCCAAAATACAACCAGAAATCCAATGCCTGTACCCCCTTGATTTGTGGTATTCCGTTGGTTGGCTTGTATATAGAACTTATTCGGCGGGGGCGGGAAATTATTCCTCATTACTGGATATGCGGAAAAGAAATATGATATACTGTCCCGGTAAAGGACGGAGATAAAGCTATATGGAAACAAAGGCAACGACAATAAGGAAGGTTAGTCCGACGAGGCCAGAGCCGGAAATTATAAGTTGGGCTGCGGACATACTAACAAAGGGCGGGCTGGTGGCCTTTCCCACTGAAACAGTCTACGGGCTAGGGGCCAACGGCCTCGACCCAAATTCCGTGGCCGGTATATATGGGGCCAAAGGGAGACCTTCGGACAATCCCCTAATATTACACGTATCCCATCCGGACCAGGTGGACAAACTTAGCACACTGAATAAAATTGCAAAACAGCTAATGGAGAAATTTTGGCCAGGTCCCCTTACTTTGGTGCTGCCCAAAAAACCAGGCATACCGGCAGAAGTAACGGGAGGGCTGGATACTGTGGCGGTAAGGATGCCAAACCATCCGGTGGCCCTTGCCCTCATTGGGGCAGCGGGGGTTCCGGTGGCGGCACCAAGCGCAAATAGGTCCGGCAGGCCCAGCCCTACAACGGCAGAGCATGTACATACGGATTTAGCGGGGCGGATAGATGCTATTTTGGATGGTGGACAGGCGGGAATGGGTGTGGAGTCAACGGTGCTTGATTTAACTTCTGAGATACCCATTATCCTGCGACCGGGCGGGGTGACCTTTGAACAGCTTCAGGAGTTTTTAGACTCGGTAACAATAGATCCATCGGTGCTTGGGGAGAGGCTCCCGGAGAACATGGCCCCCAGATCGCCTGGGATGAAATACCTCCACTATGCACCCTCGGCCAGTCTCCTTCTCTTTGAGGGCAAGGGGGAAGGCAAACTCCGGTTAATCACGGAGAGGGCCGAAAAATTAATGGGCCAGGGGCTAAGGGTAGGGATTTTGGCCACAGAGGAAAATGCCGGGAGGTATCCAGGGGAGGCCATAGTACTGGAGCTGGGCTCTAGCCTATCCCCTGAAGCTGCTGCCTCGGTACTCTTTGGACGTTTGAGGGATTTTGATCGCCTGAAGGTGGATGTTATCCTAGCCGAAGGCTTAGAAACCAGGGGCATGGGATTGGCTGTAATGAATCGCCTGCGGAGAGCGGCAAGGGAAGTTATAGGATGCAGCTAATACTTTAGTAATATGATATGCTATTTTCATCCTTTGGGACATACATATTAGCCTAGGGATATATCTACCAGTGATACCTAAGGATGGTGGAATAATTGAGTTTGCTAACTCTACTGGCCCTGGCGGTGGCTTTAGGGTCAGATGCCTTTTCGTTATGTGTGGGCATTGGCATGGCCGGTGTAAATAAACGGCAGATTGCCATAATCAGCCTGACGGTTCTGGTCTTTCATATTTTCATGCCTCTTTTGGGGTGGTACGCGGGAGGATTCCTCGGCGAAAGGATTGGTCGAGCGGCAGGTATTGCTGGGGCAGCCTTGCTGGTCTACCTGGGTGTCAAAATGATTTGGGATGTATATAAGGCCGAGAACGAAGGTCCCCACTTTGTAATAACCAATACGGGGGGACTGCTGCTCCTTTCTGCCAGCGTTAGCTTGGATGCCCTTAGTGTAGGGTTTACCCTGGGTACCCAGCAGGTTTCCTTACTCCTGGCAGCAGGAATAATAGGGTTGGTGGCAGGTCTTATGACCTTGGCCGGTCTGACCCTGGGCAAATATATTGGCGGGTGGATTGGTGACAAGGCCCAGTTGGTTGGCGGCGTCATACTGGCAGGCATAGGCATCAAACTATTTTTTTAGTCAAAACAAATATTCCTTTTTCCTGTATACATATATCCTTTGACAGGAAATACAGTATAGCTTGTAGAAATGTAATAAACTGTCCGTTAGAAGCGGGCAGTTTTTCTTATGGCCTTTACCATCCCTGGGAATAATAGCACCAAGGAGTGGAACTATGGAAAAGAAAGTACTTTTTATTTGCACAGGAAATACCTGCCGCAGCAGCATGGCCGAAGGCCTAGCCAAAGCCCTGGCTGCCCAGAAGCATATTGAGGGAGTTAGCTTCTCCTCTGCCGGGACCATGGCCTGGCCTGGTGAAGGGGCTGCCGACAATGCCATCAAAACACTATCGGAGCAAGGAATTGAAATTTCCGGGCACAGGGCTAGGCCCCTAACGCCGGAATTGATCTGCCGGGCAGACCTTGTGTTAACCATGACTGCTGCTCACCAGGAGCAGGTTCTTAGCATGGTCCCGGAGGCAGAAGGGAAAGTCTTTACCCTAGGTTCCTATGCCGGTATCAAAGGAGACATACCAGATCCCTTCGGCAGTTCCTTAGAAAACTATCGATTTTGTGCCGGGGAGATGAAAAAAATGATTGCCCTGGCCCTGGAAAAACTAAAAAAACAATCCTCATAGGGAGAAAAATAGAGGATAAGATAGATTTATGGAGAATGACCAATTATCTATTGCTTGGAGGAAGAAAAATTGGAAAAAATTACAGTTGTAGTGGGCAGCGACCATGCAGGCTTTGAGATGAAGGAAAAAATATGTGCTTACCTGGAAGGTAGGGGTATTTCCGTTCAAGATATGGGCTGTAACAGCACAGAATCCTGTGATTACCCCGACTTCGCCCTGGCGGTGGGAGAAAAGATTCGCTCGGGTGCCTGCCAGAAAGGCATTCTAGTATGCGGCTCAGGGGTTGGCATGGCTATTGCCGCCAACAAGGTGCCGGGCATCAGGGCTGCTAATATCTTTGATCCGGTGATTGCAGGGCTGGCCAGGGAACATAATGATATAAATGTACTGACCCTGGGCTCCAGATTTCTGGATTTGCAGAAGGCCGTAGAGATTGTAGATAAATTTATGAGCACAGAGTTTGCCGGTGACCGCCATGCAAAGAGGGTTAACAAAATCGCTGATATAGAAAAGAAATATTCTTGATATAAATTACCATCTAAAAAGAAGAGGAGATGTTAAAAAATGTACAAAGGAATCCTTGCCCAAACCGATCCCGAGCTGGCCAGGGCCATAGAATTGGAGCTTTTGCGCCAGCAAAGAAATATTGAGCTCATTGCCTCGGAAAACTTTGTCAGCCCAGCGGTATTAGAGGCCCAAGGCTCAGTCCTTACCAATAAATATGCCGAGGGCTATCCCGGCAAGCGCTATTACGGTGGTTGCGAATTTGTAGATATAGCAGAAAGCCTGGCTATTGCCAGGGCTAAAGAGATATTTGGAGCAGACCATGCCAACGTTCAGCCCCATTCCGGTGCCCAGGCAAATTTTGCTGTATATTTTGCCCTCCTGACACCCGGCGATAAAATACTGGGTATGAACCTGGCCCACGGCGGTCACCTGACCCATGGCAGCCCGGTGAATGTTTCCGGAAAATATTTTAATGTGGTGGCCTACGGTGTGGAGGAAGAAACCGGCCAAATAGATTATGACAAGCTTCGTCAGATAGCCCTGCAGGAAAAGCCCAGGATGATCGTGGCAGGGGCCAGTGCCTATCCCAGGGCCATTGACTTTAAACGTATTGGTGAAATAGCTAAGGAAATCGATGCCTACCTCTTTGTAGACATGGCCCATATCGCCGGATTGGTGGCGGCCGGCCTGCACCAAAATCCGGTGCCCTATGCAGATGTAGTAACCACCACCACCCACAAAACCTTAAGGGGACCCAGGGGCGGCATGATTCTCTGCAAGGAGCAATACGCCCAAATGATGGATAAGGCCATCTTCCCCGGCAGTCAGGGTGGTCCGCTGATGCACGTTATAGCCGCCAAGGCTGCGGCCTTTGGCGAAGCCCTTAAGCCTGAGTTTAAGGCCTACCAGCAGCAAATCATCAACAACGCCCAGGCCTTGGCCCAGGGCTTAATGACCCGCGGCATAAACCTGGTATCCGGCGGTACCGACAATCACCTAATGCTGGTAGACCTCCGGGGTACAGGAATCACGGGTAAGGTTGCTGAAAAGCTTCTGGACGAGGTTCATGTAACCTGCAACAAAAACGCCATTCCCTTCGACCCGGAAAAGCCCTTCGTTACCAGCGGCATCCGCCTGGGAACTCCCGCAGTAACCACCAGAGGCTTTAAAGAGGCCGACATGGATACCATAGCTGAAATCATCACCAGCACCCTGAAAAACCCAGAGGACGAAGCTGTAAAAGATCGTGCCAGGGCGATGGTTAAGGAGCTGTGCGATAAGTATCCGCTGTACTAAGGGGGGAGTAGCATGCGCCCCTCCTGGGACGAATATTTTATGGAAATTGCCAGGGTGGCTGCCACCAGATCAACATGTCTGCGCCGGAAGGTCGGCGCAGCCCTTGTTAAGGACAAAAGAATCTTAACAACCGGGTACAACGGGGCGCCCGCTGGTCTTAACCATTGTCTTGACATTGGCTGCCTAAGGGCAGCCATGGAAATTCCCTCCGGCCAGAGACATGAGCTTTGCAGAGGACTCCATGCCGAACAAAACGCCCTTATTCAGGCAGCGGTACACGGCATACCTATCCAGGGCAGTATCATATTTGTTACACACCAGCCCTGTGTTCTGTGTGCTAAAATGATAGTAAACGCAGGTATTCGCAAAGTGGTCTTTGCGGGGGATTACCCGGATGAACTTTCCTTGGAGATATTTAAAGAAGCAGATATAGAGCTTCAGAGGTTTTCCTAAAGGTCAGAAAGATTCTGGCCTTTTTCACTTGGCTAGGAGCTAAAGACAGTTACAAAATTAAAACCCATAGAAAAATTTAATTATACATGCAGGATTAGCTAAATTTATGCCTAATGTCTAATAATTGTGGGTATCGACATATTAAAAAACTCAAAGCTAAAGAAGTAATTACTCTTTTTCCTGGAGGTTTTATTTTATGCTCACTAAAAATATCTCTCTCCCTAAGCTAAACAACCTATCCCCTACCATGGAATCTACCGCCCTCAAGCTCATGGAAGAAGCAGGCGAACTAGCCCAGGCCATCGGAAAACTCCGAGGCATGAGTGGTGAGCAAGCCCTCTGTGAGGAAAAAGAAGTAATGGAGCTAATCACCAAGGAACTCCTGGACGTGGCCCAAACCGCCGTCAGCATGATGTTTGTGCTGGAGGAACAATACGGAATCAACATCGAGCAGGCTAAGGAGCAACATGTTGAGAAGCTTGCCAAAAAAGGCTATATAAACGTATAAGAAATTGATATACAATATCGGATGTAAACTTTTATGGAAAAAAGCAGAATAGGTCCGGGCAAGACCCGGAAAACTAGCTACTAGCCAGGGCAGGACAAGAAATAATACAGAACCCCTTTTTAACCCGGAGGTAACCAATGATCAAAGTATTAACCATATTTGGCACACGCCCGGAAGCCATCAAAATGGCCCCTTTAGTCCAAGAGCTAGGTAACCGGGGTGACAAAATACAATCCTACGTAGCCGTAACAGCTCAACACAGAGAAATGCTGGATCAGGTATTAGACCTGTTCAATATAGTCCCAGACTATGATTTAAACATCATGCAGCAGGGACAGACCCTATATGACGTAACCACCAGGGCCTTGGAAGGGCTTAAGGACGTACTAATAAAAAGCAACCCGGATCTGGTTTTAGTCCATGGGGACACCACCACCACCTTTGTGGCAGCTCTGGCAGCCTATTATAGGCAGATACCGGTGGGGCACGTAGAGGCGGGGCTTCGGACCCATAATAAATATTCCCCCTTCCCCGAGGAAATGAACAGGCACCTTACCGGGGCATTGGCTGAGTTTCATTTTGCACCTACAGAGAAGGCCATGCAGAACCTAGTGAAGGAAAATACCAATCCCGACAATATTTTTGTGACGGGAAACACCGTAATTGATGCCCTGAAGGCAACGGTCAAAGAAAATTATGTATTTTCTGATCCGTTCCTGAATAATATAGATTTCGTGGGGCAGCGTGTCCTTTTGGTAACAACCCACAGGCGTGAAAACCTGGGTGAACCCATGAGGGCAATCTTTCAGGCCCTGAGAGAGATTGTGGAGACCCACCCCGATGTGGCTGTGGTTTTCCCGGTTCATAAAAATCCGGCGGTACGTCGGGTAGTAAGTGAAGTGTTAGGCAATCTGCCAAGGGTACACCTGATAGAGCCATTGCATTATGAACCCTTTATCAACCTGATGCAGCGCTGCTACCTGGTGCTGACTGACTCCGGGGGCATGCAGGAGGAAGCTCCCTCCCTTGGTAAGCCGGTGCTGGTGCTCCGGGACACCACCGAACGACCTGAGGCAGTGGATGCCGGGACAGTAAAGCTGGTAGGTACTGGCAGGGAGGCTGTACTTGCCGAAACTAAGCGCCTCCTGAATGACAAACAGGCCTATAAAGCAATGGCTGAAGCGATCAATCCCTATGGTGATGGAAGGGCCTCCAAGAGGATTGCCGATTTCGTTTGTTACAAGTTTCATTTGTCAGATCAACAACCGCAAGAATTTTTAGTCAAATAAATACCACTAAATGTCAGTGCTGACAAAATAAAACTAAGTTATTAAAAAATTATTTAAAAAATTAAGCAAAATGACAATTTGGTTGGAGGAATAACGGCAACTTTGTAGAAGATATATCAAAAATAGCGTATGATGCATGTAAAAAAATTTCCAACCCGCCAAAGGGCATTGTGAATTTTAGTATTTAATAAAAGCTAAAGTAAAAATAAAGGATGCGAATCAGGCCATGGGTGAAAACGGTAAGGGAAATCCCCTAAGGGCTATGGCCTTGGCCTCGTCCATCAGTGTAGAAATAGCGGCAGGTACCGTCATGGGATATTTTTCCGGGCGGTGGCTTGATAGTAAATTAGGCACCGATCCTTGGCTGATGATAGTAGGCCTGCTCCTGGGGTTAGCCGGGGGAATGTGGGGGATTATACTCACGCTGGAGGCCTTTAACAAGAAGGACAAGGGGTGAACCAATGCTGGGAACCGAGATTAGAGTAGAAGATCAGTACATGCGCACAGTGAGATCGACCGCCCTGGTAGTAATCGCTGTGGCTATCATGCTGATAATGGATTTCCAGAACCCGGTTTATAGAGGACTATTTATCGGTTCCTTAGTCAGTTTGCAAAATGTTGTCATATTAAGTCGGAATATTAAAAAAATCGCACAAATAACCGATACAAGACAGGCAATTCCATATGTGAACAGGGGCTTTTTCTTTAGACTCATCATTATCATGGCCACCCTGTGGTTGTCTATCAGAATTCCTAGTATCAGCGTACATGCCGCAGCGGTAGGCTTGTTTGTTGCCCCGGCACTCTCAATTACAGACCTGCTTATAAGGGTGATTAAAGAGAGAGTCCTTCATCAGAGTCTCTCTCGTTAATAAAGTTAAACAATATAAACGAGAAGGGGGTGAAAATGCGTGGCTGCTGAAGGGCATCATGATATGCTACACCATGTTGAAGAGCAACTAAACTTCTGGAACATACCGTTGTTTACTGACTACGATAAGTACTGGCAAGTATTTGGCCTTAGCATCAGTCCTAGGACCATGATTATGACCTGGATTGCTATGGCTCTAGTATTGCTCTTTGCCTGGGCCTGTACCAGAAAACTGGATGTAAGGAAACCAGGAAAGGGACAGGTTCTTTATGAGTTGCTCTATGATTTCATGGGTGGGCAGGTTCTGGCCAACATGGGTCATAAGAGAGGGGCGCCCCTTGTTAATATAGTATTTACTTTCTTTATTACTATAATATTTATGAACCTGTTGGGACTAATACCCTCCCTTGCATCACCGACCGCAGATAAAAATACCACATTTGGTCTGGCGTTGATAGTAGTGTTCCTAATCCATTTCTATGCTATCAAGTACAATGGAATCGGGGGGCACATCAAGCACTATTTCCAACCATACAAAGTCTTTGTAATCTTACACCTGGTAGAAGAAATTGCCAAACCAGTAACTATGGCCTTTCGTCTATACGGGAACATCTTCGCCGGTGAGGTACTTATAGCTGTACTACTTGGTCTGATACCCGCCTCGGCATACTTATTCGGTGCTTTCATACCGTCAGTTATCTGGCTTGGCTTCAGCGTATTCGTAGGTTTTGTTCAAGCCTTTGTATTCTGTATGCTGACAATTGCCTATATTTCTCAGATGGCAGCGGAACACCACTAATCCTTTGGGGTGTCAGGTAATTCACAATACATTAATCAATTAGGTATTGTACTGACACAAAAGAACAAGTGTTTATAAAAATTATTTTTTGAAAGGAGGGGAAATGAATGGATGTTGCTGCAGCTGCTGCTTTAGGAACCGGTATTGCTGTAGGTCTGGCCGCTCTGGGTGGTGCCGTTGGTAACGGTCTCGTTACCGGTAAAACCGTTGAGTCCATTGCCCGTCAACCCGAACTTAGAGGTAACCTTCTTACCACCATGTTTATCTCTGTAGGTCTAATCGAAGCTATTCCCATTATTGCCGTAGTTATCGCCTTCATGCTGTTTGGCAAACTGTAAGCCGTTATTTTAATTTGTTTTTTATGGACAGGGGGCGATGTGGCGGGCTTATCGCTATGACCAAGCCCGCAATCGCCTTTCCTATTGTCCGCTTAGACAGGAAGGAGGGGAATTTGTGGAGGGTTTAATTACTAGCTTGAACTTTAACGGAACTCTGTTTGCCCAGATGTTCAACTTCCTGGTCTTATTAGTCCTGCTACGGGTGTTTGCCTACAAGCCCTTTATGAATGTGCTGGAAAAGCGTAGGGAACTTATTGAAAGCAGCATCTCTGCAGCTGAAGAAGATAAAAAGCAGGCAGAACAACTGCGTGCCTCCTTACAAGCTGACTTGAAGCGTTCACGTGAAGAAGCTGCCGACGTTATGGCCCGTGCTACTAAATCTGCCGAGGATCAAGCTCAGCAGATTATAGAAGCAGCTAAAACAGAAGCGAATCGTGTTAAAGATTCAGCTCTGGCAGAAATCCAGCGGGAAAAGGAAAAGGCTGTGGCCGAACTGAGAGATCAGGTAGCTACACTCTCCATTTTAGTAGCTGGCAAAATTATTGAGCAGAAAATTAACGATGACATCCAAAAGGACCTGGTTAACAAATTTGTTAAAGAGGCAGGGGATCTGCCATGTTAAGAGGGGCCGTGGCCAGACGTTATGCCCAGGCCCTATATGAAATTGGCGAAGCCACCAATAGCCTTGAAGTTCTGGAAAAGGAATTAAAGGAAGTGGCCGAGACAGTTGAAGGGTCCCGGGAGCTCCAAAAGGTGTTATATCACCCTCAAGTTTTGCCTACTGAAAAGAAAAAGATTTTAAAAGCAATTTTTGGTGCTGAATACTCTGCCGAAGCCATGAAATTCCTTGGCTTGCTGGTAGAAAAGCGCCGGGAAAATTATATTGTGGGTATTGCTGCCGAGTTTGTTGCTCTGGCCAACAAAGCCCGCAACACCGCAGCTGCCAGCATTACCTCGGCAGTTGAGCTTAGTGAAGAAAACAAACAAGAACTTCTAAAAGTACTGGCTAAGCTGTCCGGCAAAGAAGTTAGCCCAACCTTTGAGGTGGATCCTTCCCTTATTGGCGGCGTAGTAGTACGTGTTGGTGATAAAGTAATTGACGGAAGCATTAAAACCCGTCTTGCTACCCTGAAATCACGCCTCATGTCAAAAACCAGTTAATAGATAGGGGTGAACCAGTAGATGAATTTGCGACCTGAAGAGATCAGCTCGATCATTAGGCAGCAAATCGACAAATACGAGGCCCAGGTTGAAGTATCTGACGTGGGAACCGTTATCCAGGTCGGCGATGGTATCGCCCGTGTTTATGGCCTCGAGGATTGCATGTCTGCAGAACTATTAGAGTTCACAGGCGGTACTCTCGGTATGGCCCTTAACCTGGAGGAAGATAACATCGGTTGCGTTATTATGGGTCCCTATACCCATATTAAAGAAGGCGACCCTGTTAAGCGTACTGGACGTATTATCTCCGTTCCAGTAGGCGATGCTCTAATTGGTCGTGTTGTTAACCCATTGGGCCAGCCCATCGACGGCAAAGGCCCCATTAAAACAGATAAATACCGTGCTACCGAGCGTATTGCTCCCGGCGTTATTACCCGTAAATCAGTTTCCGTTCCTCTGCAGACAGGTATCAAGGCTGTTGACGCCATGGTTCCCATCGGCCGCGGACAGCGTGAATTGATCATCGGTGACCGCCAGACCGGTAAAACTGCTGTTGCAGTAGATGCCATCATCAACCAAAAGGGTCAGGACGTTATCTGTATCTACGTAGCCGTAGGTCAGAAGGCTTCCACCGTTGCCGGTGTAGTACAAACCTTGGAAGCTAACGGTGCCATGGAATACTCCATCGTAGTAGCCGCTAACGCTTCTGAGCCTTCCCCACTGCTCTACCTGGCACCTTATGCCGGTTGCGCCATGGGCGAAGAATTTATGGATAACGGCAAGGACGTTCTAATTGTATACGATGACCTGTCCAAGCAGGCCGCCGCTTACCGCGAATTGTCCCTGCTGCTGCGCCGTCCTCCCGGACGTGAAGCATTCCCTGGTGACGTATTCTATCTACACTCCCGCCTGTTAGAGCGTGCAGCCCGCCTGAACGAAGATTTCGGTGGCGGCTCCCTGACTGCTCTGCCAATCATTGAGACCCAGGCCGGTGACGTGTCTGCATACATCCCTACCAACGTTATCTCCATTACCGACGGACAGATCTTCCTGGAGTCTGACCTGTTTAACGCCGGTCAGCGTCCTGCGATTTCCGTAGGTTTGTCAGTATCCCGGGTTGGTGGTGCTGCACAAATTAAAGCCATGAAGCAGGTTGCCGGTCAGCTTCGTCTGGACCTGGCCCAGTATCGTGAATTGGCTGCCTTCGCCCAGTTCGGTTCTGACCTGGATAAAGCTACCCAGGCCCGTCTGAATCGTGGTGCCCGTACAGTACAAATCCTGAAGCAGGGTCAGTACAAGCCTTACCCTGTTGAAGAGCAAGTTGTAATTATCTTTGCAGCTGTTAAAGGCTTCATTGATGATATTGATATCAACCGTGTAGGCGCCTTCGAAGAAGGCTTCATCAACTACATGCGTTCCAGCAAGTCTGATATCCTGAAGGCTATCAAGACCGACAAGGAAATCAAGCCCGAGACCGATGCCAAGTTACAGGCAGCCATCGAAGAGTTTAAGAAGTCCTTTGCTTAAGAATACTTAAGTTAAAGGAAGTAAGGTGGTGATTTAGTAGATGGCCAGTGCGCAAGATATTAGGCGCCGGATTAAGAGTGTTAAGAATACCCAACAAATCACCAAAGCGATGAAGATGGTTGCTGCTGCAAAGCTGCGTCGTGCTCAAGAGTCAGTTGTATCTGCCCGTCCCTTTGCTACAAAAATCAAAGAGGTTCTGGGCCGAGTAGCTGCTGCCAGTGCAGGTGCCAGTCACCCGCTTCTTGAAGTACGTGAGGTCAAAAAGACTTGCTACGTGGTAATTTCCGCGGACCGTGGTCTTTGTGGTGGCTTTAATGCCAACGTGCTGCGGAAAGCTTCTAATGCAATTAAGGATCCTAAGAGCTCCGCTATTGTAGGGGTTGGACGTAAGTCCAGGGATTTCTTTAATCGCCGTGGCTATGAAATGGCAGCTTCCTTCGTTGGTTTAGGTGAAAATATTCAGTTCTTCCAGGCCAAAGAGATAGCTAAGTTTGTTATAGACAAATACATTGCTGGTGACTTTGACGAAGTTTATCTGGTATTTAGTGAATTCGTTAACGTTCTTACCCAGCGTCCGGTTGCAGTGAAACTGCTGCCTGTAGAGTCTCCTGCAGACGAATCTAAGGGACCAAAGGTGGAGTACATCTTTGAACCCTCTGCTGAGGCCGTTTTGGCGGATTTATTACCCACATATGTAGAAACAACGGTTTTCCGTGCTATGCTGGAAGCTAAGGCCGGCGAGCAGGGTGCCCGTATGACTGCAATGGATTCCGCTACTAAGAATGCCAAGGATATGATTAATAAATTAACCCTGTCCTTGAACCGTGCCCGTCAGGCTGCCATCACCAAGGAAATTTCCGAGATTGTTGGCGGTGCAGCGGCACTGGAATAAAAAAGAGGTTTTAAAATCTGACTGCAAGGAGGTCGGAGAACGTAATGAACGTTGGCCATATCGTCACGGTAATCGGCGTTGTTGTGGACATCGAGTTCCAACCAGGCCAGTTACCTGACATATATAACGCGGTTAAGATCCGTACCGAGGACCAGGACGATAAGTCCACCAAGGTAGACTTAACCCTTGAAGTGGCCCAGCACTTGGGCAACAACCGTGTTCGTGCTATTGCTATGTCCTCCGCCGAGGGCCTTAAGCGCGGCATGAAAGTGGTAGACACCGGAAAAGCCATCTCTGTTCCCGTTGGCCGTCCCGTTCTGGGCCGCCTGCTAAACGTACAGGGTGACGAGGTTGATGGTTTACCACCAGGAAAATATGACAAGTATTATCCCATTCACCGTCCCGCTCCGGCCCTGGTTGACCAGTCCACCAAAGCAGAAATGCTTGAGACTGGCATCAAGGTTATCGATTTGATGATCCCCTTCCTTAAGGGTGGTAAAATCGGTCTGTTCGGCGGTGCTGGTGTAGGTAAAACAGTTATCGTTATGGAGCTTATCAACAACATCGCTAAGCAGCACGGTGGTATCTCCGTGTTCGCCGGTGTGGGTGAGCGTACCCGTGAAGGTAACGACCTTTACCATGAAATGAAGGAAGCCGGCGTTTTGGATAAGACCATCATGGTGTTCGGTCAGATGAACGAACCACCAGGTGCACGTCTGCGTGTAGGCTTGACCGGTCTTACCATGGCTGAGTACTTCCGTGATGAAGAGGGTGCTGACACCCTGCTCTTCGTAGACAACATCTTCCGTTTCACCCAGGCAGGCTCCGAGGTTTCCGCGCTGCTAGGCCGTATGCCTTCCGCGGTAGGTTACCAGCCCACCCTGGCAACTGAAATGGGTCAATTGCAAGAACGTATTACCTCCACCACCAAGGGTTCCGTTACCTCGGTTCAGGCCATTTACGTGCCTGCGGATGACTTGACTGACCCGGCGCCTGCTAACGCTTTCGCGCACTTGGACGCCACCGTTGTTTTGAGTCGTGCCATTTCCGAGCTTGGAATTTATCCTGCGGTTGATCCGCTGGATTCCACCTCTCGTATTCTTGACCCCTATGTAGTGGGTAAAGAGCACTATGAGTGTGCCCGCCGTGTACAGGGCGTTCTGCAGCGTTATAAAGAACTGCAAGACATTATCGCCATCCTTGGTATGGACGAACTGTCCGACGAAGATAAGCTTATCGTGGCCCGCGCCCGTAAACTGCAGCGTTTCCTTTCCCAGCCCTTCCACGTTGCAGAAACCTTTACCGGTGCACCTGGTAAGTATGTAACCTTGAAAGACACCATCCGTGGCTTTAATGAGGTTGTTGACGGTAAATATGACCACCTGCCTGAGCAAGCCTTCTACATGGTAGGCGGTATTGAAGACGTTATCGAGAAGGCAAAACGCATTGAGGCTGGTGTATAAACATGGCAAAAACCCAACGCCTTGATATTGTCACTCCTGAAAAGGTAGTATTCAGTGAAGAAATCGACTTCATCGTAGCCCCAGGCTCTGTCGGTGAACTTGGTATCTTACCTGAACACGCCCCTCTGGTAACCTCCCTTAAAGTTGGTGTAATGAGGGTACAGCAGGGCGGCAAGTTCTTTAAGGTGGCCGTCAGCGGTGGGTTCATGGAAGTTAAGAACAGCCGAGTGGTTGTTCTAGCTGATACCGCCGAGCGTGCCGACCAAATTGATGTCGACCGTGCCAATGCTGCCAAGCAGCGTGCAGAGCAACGCTTAGCTCAAAAGAGCGCCGAAGTCGATGTCCTGCGGGCAGAAGCTGCTCTACAAAGGGCACTCAACCGCATAAAAACCATTAAGTAAGCTAAAAGCCAGGATTATTGATATCCTGGCTTTTTTCTGCCTATTGAAAAGATACACCTGGGTTTTAATAATCCCGAAGTGAGGGATTATTAAAACCCGAATATAGGCAGTTTCTCGACAATCTACTAAAAGCCAGGATTATTGATATCCCGGCTTTTTTCATTGTATTTCCTTAGAACTAAGTGGCAATACTAAGGAAAAGATTGCCTCCTTTTGCAAGGAGCTATTAAGACCGCTAGTTCTGGGAGAGAAAATGGATAAAATAATTATTAACGGTGGAAAATCCCTGGAAGGAAATATAAGAGTTAGTGGTGCGAAAAATGCAGTATTGCCAATCCTAGCCGGTTCACTTTTGACCACCACTACAACTAGACTATTAGACGTTCCAAACCTTGCAGATGTGGGGGTGATATCTTCAGTACTAAAGGAATTAGGCGCAGAGATAGAGGTCAAGCCCGGAGAACTTGACATAACTGTACCAAATCTTATCCAGACTGAAGCACCCTATGAATATGTCAGGAAAATGAGAGCATCCTTTTTGGTGATGGGACCACTACTGGCCAGGGCAGGGGAAGCCAGAATATCTCTTCCCGGCGGCTGCGCCATCGGAACCCGACCAATAGATTTACATCTCAAGGGCTTTGCAGCCCTGGGGGCAGAAATAAAGTTCGGCTCAGGCTACATAGAAGCAAAAGCAAAGCAACTTAAAGGTGCCAAAATATACCTGGATTTCCCCAGCGTAGGTGCCACAGAAAACATCATGATGGCTGCTGTACTGGCTAAGGGCACAACAACCATAGAAAATGCTGCCGAGGAACCGGAAATAGTCGATCTGGCAAACTTTTTAAACTCCATGGGAGCTAAGATCAAAGGAGCTGGTACCAAGGTAATCCGCATAGATGGTGTAGAGGCCCTGGGAGGTTGCACCCATGCAGTAATCCCGGATCGTATAGAAGCAGGCACTTATCTTGTGGCAGCGGCAATAACTAAGGGTAATCTTCTAGTTGAAAATATCATTGAGGACCACCTGAAGCCGGTGGTGGCTAAACTTATAGAGACAGGGGTAGAGCTAAGGGAGGAAAACACAGGCATTAGGGTTTACTGTGATCACCGGGTTAAAGGAATAGATATAAAAACCTTACCCTACCCGGGCTTTCCCACGGACATGCAGGCCCAGCTAATGGCCCTTACCACCATTGCAGAGGGAACAAGCATCATCACGGAAACAGTATTTGAGAACAGATTTATGCATGTAAACGAGCTGAAGCGCATGGGTGCTAGAATAAAAATTGAAGGACGTACCGCCATAGTCCAAGGGGTCAGGAGACTAACAGGCGCCCAGGTCAAGGCCACAGACCTCCGGGCCGGTGCAGCAATGATCCTGGCCGGACTCGCGGCAGAGGGAGAAACGGAAGTATCAAATATATTCCATATTGACCGGGGCTACGAAAACCTGATAGAAAAGCTGCAAGGAATTGGGGCCGGCATTCGTCGGGTTGAGGAGTGTGTGCTGGTATAAAAAGGAGCAGGGGATTAATATATCTCCCTGCTCCTTTTTGCGTAATCCTATAGACTGCCACTTCGACCTTTAGCAATCCAATCACTCATTTTCTTTTCAATATTGCTAAAGCCAAGACTAACTGCTTGCCTAAATGTTTTGGCATCCTGCAATTTTGTATCACTAGTCGATGTGATTTTCTTTTCATCCGCCAGCAGCTTATAGACATAAGTCAAGCTGGTATGATAAGCCATCAGGTCTTTGCCTAACTGAATGGTCAAGGTATCCTTGGCTAACTGATCCGATATATTCTTTATATTATCTTTCATGCTCTGAAGGTTTTGGAGGTTTGCTAAGGCTGCCTCAACCGCAGTTGGATCTTTGGCTGCCATATTACCACTAATTTTATCCTCATAGGCCACTAGGGTATCAAAGGCCTCTTTAACTTTGTCTTGATAGTTTTTATAGTTTACTATCGAAGTTTCGTTAGTCATAGTGAAGTTTTTGTAATAATTATATTGCTCTGAATTTTTCTTAAGGGCTGTATCGGTAGAGGTTAAGCCTACTTTATATGTCTCGGAGGATATTAAAACAACCTGATGCTCATGAAGATAATCTACACCAGCATTTAAGGTTTCACTGATAAATCTCAGTGGAACCATTGTTTTTCCATCTATAATGGCTGGCGCCACAGGTAATATATGTGGTCTATTATTTAATTTCCCATTAATACTATCAACCTTCAACTGAACTAAAGTATTGCCCTTAGAAGCTGTAATGTTACCGTTGTCCCACTCAACCTTAGCACCAAGTTTTTCAAAGATTACCCTCATGGGGACCATTAAGCGGCCACCTTGAAAAACCGGCTCATCCTGGGTGCTTAAAGGGGTGCCGTCAATAACTACAACTATTCCTGCAAAGGCGGATAGTGGCAATGCTAATGCCAAAAACACGGTAACTATTAGAATACTAAATGATTTCTTCATACCCAATCTCCTCATATAAAATTTGAACCTTACATTTAAGAAAGTTGACTCAATCACCTCCATCTGGAGCTAGTTAAAATTAAATTCCTTAAATATATGAAAAAACCTTTAGTCGGGAAAGAACAAATTACAACAATATATAAAATTACAATAATATTAAATTAAATGGAATAAAATGGAAGTATTTTAATATAAATATACCTATGGATAAACCATAAGGGGGTGCTCCATAGTGAAAAGGCTATTGCTAGGTTTACTGGGGCTGGTTATATTTATGGTAGCTTTTCCATCCGTAACCATAAAACTATTTCAAATTATTCGTCCAACAGAGATTCAAACTAAAGGGACCAATGTCAAAATGTACAATCACCTTACAGAACAAATTGAAGAGATACCTCTGGAGGACTATCTGGTGGGAGTAGTAGCAGCTGAGATGCCTGCATCCTTCCCGGTGGAGGCACTAAAGGCCCAGGCGGTGGCGGCCAGAACCTACGTCCTTCAACGCATGGGGCCAGGGGGAGTAACCAATACAAAGCACCCTGGAGCTGACGTATCCAGTGATCCTAAGGAAGGACAAGCTTGGATCTCCCAAAGTGAAATGGAAAAACGCTGGGGCAAGGTAAAAACCCTGGAGTATTATTATAAAATCAAATGGGCTGTGGATAATACAAAAGGTCAGGTCATCACCTATAAATCCCAGCTCATATTTCCGGCCTTTCATAGTTCCTGTGGCGGCAGTACGGAAAACTCAGAAGAAGTGTGGGTGGCCGCAACCCCCTATCTAAAGGGAGTGCCCTGCCCCTACTGTGCTGACCCTGAGCCGGAAAGACAGACTAGCTATACCCTGGCAGAAGTGGACAATAAGCTAAAAACAAACCTATCTGCCATACCCGTTATGGCAGGTGATAACCCTAATAAGGCAATAGCTATAATATCGGAAACAACTACAGGCAGACCAAAGGAAATAAAGGTAGGCGATAAAACCTACTCAGCTACTCTTCTTAGAGAGATGCTAAACCTTCGCTCAACCAGAATAGCCTGGTCTATCCAGGGGGACAAGATTACCTTTACCACTAGAGGCTACGGGCACGGAGTAGGACTATGTCAGTATGGAGCCAAAGGAATGGCTGAGCAGGGAAAAACCTACGGGGAAATTATAAAACACTATTATACAGGGGTAGAAATAACTCAGCCCAGATAATATCAAAAGTATAATATATCACCATTCTGGTAATACTCTAACTAAATGAGTAACAGAGGTGATAACTATGTGGCCCTTCGAAAATTCCCTAAAGAACCAATTGCGCAGTCAGGATCTTATGAAGAAATACCGTGAGTGGTTAAAGAGGTGGAACTTTAAAGGGAACCGGCTGAATGTGCTGCTTTTTATTGGCCTTGCTTTGGCAGTTACTATGCTTTCGGCCTATGGCATATATAATTGGAAGTATAGCACAGCAGGGCAGCAAGCCAGCGGAACAATCGTAGTCAACGAGTCGGCAAAGGAAAATCTAGTAAGCGAACCAGCGGATTCATTTAGGCAATTGGAGCAAGAGACCATAATTCCTGAAGTACCCATAAACCCGGAAGAAATGGTAAAGCCTGTTATGGGGCATGTTTTGACAAATGTGGGAATTGCATACTCTGATGTATTTCAAGACTATCGCTATAATACCGGCATAGCCTTAGAGGCGAACCCCGGCTCCGAGGTTAAGGCAGCCTTGGCAGGAACAGTGGCATTAATTTCTACCTGTGAAAGGGACATGCTTCAAGTCAGCATCGACCATGGTAATGACTGGCAGTCAAGCTACAGCGGCTTAGAACAGGTAGTGGTCAAAGCAGGCCAAAAAGTTACAGAGAACGAAATAATTGGTTCCCTTGGAGAATACAGCCAGGTAAATGGAGTAAAACCAAACCATTTATTCTTCACAATGGTTAATAATGGTGAACCCATCGACCCTAATATTTACTGGAAATAAATAATAGCTTGTCATTGCTTATCCAGATGGCCAAATATTGGCCATTTTCTTTTTATTTTGTGACATTTCTCCTACCCCCCCGCATATATTTAAATAAAAGTTTAGCTCGGCTATGTATTAATTAAGAAGGTTTATTTGATGCCGGCGGGGGCGTCTGAATGAGCAAACAGGAGGTAGGGAAATGCAGGACTACATCCAAAAACGGGTGCTGGACATATGTGCATATATATTAGAGACCAAGGCCACAGTGCGTAGGGCAGCCCAAGTGTTCCAGGTCAGTAAAAGCACGGTCCATAAAGATATGACGGAAAGATTGCCATCCTTGAACAAACATCTAGCACAGGAAGTCAAGGTAATACTGGACGAGAATAAGGCAGAGCGTCATTTAAGAGGTGGGGAAGCTACCAGGAGAAAGTACAAAGAAATTATCTAATAATGGCTGAAATTATATATTAATAGAGGAATTTTAACAGGAAAGATAGAATTTAACCCTCAAGGTTTTATCTGCCATTCCTGTTTTTTCTTGTTGAGTTGGTGTACAACCACTTCACCCCAATGGCAGACAAGCTAAATTAATATTGATTATCCAATTAGAAAGTCTAGGGGGAAAAGCAAAAATGTTTTTTGGATTAAGCACCGACATCGGGGTGGATTTGGGAACAGCCAGCGTGTTGGTATATGTAAAAGGTAAAGGAATCGTTCTCCGAGAACCCTCAGTGGTAGCCATAAATAAAGATAACGGCAAAATTATTGCCGTGGGTGAAGAAGCCCGCCGCATGCTGGGCCGCACCCCAGGCAACATAGTTGCCACCCGCCCTTTAAGGGAAGGGGTAATTGCCGACTATGACGTGACAGAAAAGATGCTCAGATACTTCATCAATAAGGCCGCCGGCAAGAGATGGTTTTTCCGTCCCAGGGTGATGGTTTGCATCCCTTCGGGGGTTACTGGTGTAGAAGAAAGAGCTGTTCGTCAGGCAGCTATCCAGGCAGGAGCTAGAACTGCACACCTCATAGAAGAACCCCTGGCTGCAGCACTGGGTGCAGGTATTGATATTTCCGAACCCAGCGGTTCTATGGTAGTGGACATTGGAGGAGGCACCTCGGATGTGGCTGTGCTTTCCCTCGGGGGTATAGTATGCAGCCGATCCATTAGGGTTGGTGGAGATAAGTTTGACGAAGCCATAGTACGTTATATTAGGAAAGAATTCAACCTAATGATTGGTGAACGAACTGGGGAAGAAATCAAAGTGGAAATTGCCACGGCCTTTCCTAAGAAAACCGGGGAACGTGTTATGCAGATCCGTGGAAGGGACCTTTTGACCGGGTTGCCAAAGGCTGTAACAGTAAGCAGCCATCAAATATATCACGCTATAGAAGAGACCCTTGAGGCAGTAGTAGGAACAGTCAAAGAAGTGTTAGAAATCACCCCTCCAGAATTAGCTGCCGATATTGTGAATAAAGGAATTGTTATGACCGGAGGAGGCGCCTTGCTGCACGGTTTAGATACACTTATCTCAGAGGAGACCGGACTGCCGGTTTACGTAGCCGATGACGCCATCTCCTGCGTAGCCAGCGGCACCGGCAAGGCCCTGGCCATGATGAATATATTGCCAAAGCCTAAGAGCAGTAAATTATTTAAGAAAGTTGTTGGGTAGGCTTAAATGATCTATTACCTATTAAGACCCAAATAGAGTCTAAAAAACTAGTTATAAATCGAATAGGATCGCTATACATATTCAAGTGGGGGTGGATTTATGAAAAGGAAACGGTTTCTTCTTGCAATTCTGGTCCTGCTAATGATGGTGTGGGCAATGCCTGCAGCGGCAGCCACAGAAGTGACCCTTGACGGGGAAAAAATCGCTCTAACTAAGGAACCAGTACTGGAAAACAATCGGATATTAGTCCCACTACGCGCAGTTTCGGAGGCCCTTGGTGCGGAAGTCAAATATGATAATGACACCCGTACAGTCCGGGCATCCCGACATGGTACTTTTCTAAGACTCACATTGGACTCTGATCAGGCCTATATTAATGACAAGCCAATTTTGTTAGATGCACCTGCTAAAGTTATTAGCGGTACTACAATGGTACCACTTCGGTTTGTAGGAGAGGCTTTGGGGCTGGATGTTAAGTATGAAGAGGATAAAATTGATCTAATCACAAAGGACTATGTCAAGGTTCACTTTATAGATGTAGGCAATGGAGATGCAATACTTATTCAACTGCCCAATAACCAGAATGTTTTAATTGATGCGGGTAGCCAAGTAGCCGGCAAAGATGTCCTAAGTGCTTTGAGGGAGAATGGTGTCACCGAAATAGATCTTCTTGTGGCAACTCACCCCCACGAAAATAATATGGGAGGGATTCCTTCTGTTTTAGAGACATTTACGGTAAAACAGATAATCGATAGTGGGGCAGGAGCGGGCACTGAAACATATATGAAATATAGTAGCTTGCTAAGGAAGGGTAATTACAAATATTCTGTTGCGGAAAAACAAAAGGTAAACCTGAACGGAGCTACACTAGAGATATTAAGCAGCCGAGATGAAACCTGGAGTCGGGACGTAGACGGTAAGTCGGTTGTTTCGCTACTTACGGTTGGTGAAGTAAGATTCTTATTTATGGCAGACGTTTGCTATCCCTATGACAGGGAATTAAAGATCAATGGACCTGTTGAAATACTTAAAGCAGCCTTTCAGGGTGGAAAGACCTCAACCAGCCAGGATTTTCTAAACAAAGTAACACCAGAGACGGTGATAATATCTGTGGGCAAAAATAATACTGGTGGATTTCCACACGAAGACACGCTGGAAAGAATTAGTGAAATGGAAGCCCAGGTATTCCGAACTGACTTAAATGGCGATATCGTTATAAGCACTAATGGTAAAACCTACGGCGTGCAAATTAGTAAAAATGAACTTCCTGAGACAAAAAGACGCATTGAACCTCCAGCTGAACAAGGGGTTTATGTCGGCCACAAAGATGGGGATATATTTCACTGGCCCCACTGCTCCCGGGCAAAAAAGATAGATTTTTATGATCGGGTATGGTTTAAGGATGCAACCCATGCAAAGGACAATGGATATAAACCTTGTGAGTTTTGTAGGCCAGAATAACTATTTCTTAAATAATAAGATTTAAAAAATAAAATTGTTAAATTGGGAACAAATCATAATTTGGAAGCGTCTATCTTTCTGGAAGGAAGGTTAGGCGCTTCCTTTACTGTATGAAATTGAATTAGTTATCAAGTTTAGACAAAATAGTTTCAGATTGGTGGAACCTTTAAATAAGCTATTGCGTCTAACTAAATAAGTTGCCAGAAAGCAAAAGATACCTGGCAAGAAAAAATGCTCCAGATTGAAAGGGTTTTTGCCAACTAGTGTAGAAATATGCAATTCTAGCAATTGGTGCCGAAATTAATGGTTAAAAATGTCATTATGGTCACCTTTTAATAAGGCAAAAATCCAGGCACCTTTTAAAATTTATTGAAAGGGGGGATGGCGGACCTAAGGGGAATGGTTCGTCCAAACTAACCAATCAATTACTTGGTAAACTTCTCCAAGGGGAGGAAACCAACCGGTAACATTAAATGGAAGTCCGGACACAGCAATATCCTTGGAAAAACAACTAGGAGGGAATTTATCTTGAAGAAAGCTAGAAAGGCTATCTCCATTCTGGTTACTCTGGCTATGCTCCTTGGCCTACTGCTACCCGCAGGTGGCGCATTCGCAGCCTCAGTAAACCGTGTTGACAGAGTTGTATCAATTGCCGACGATTTTAACGGCAAACTGGGCAACAAAATTACCATTGCAGAAGACAGTGACTACCCGGCTGACTTTGAAGACGATCAGAGCTTTAGATTGGTACTGCCTTCAGGTGTTAAGTGGAATGATGACACCACCGTTAGCGGTGCTGTATATAGCTCCAAAAAAGTAAACGACCAAATCTTTGAAGTAGTTATTGGCAACACAACTGGCCAAAAAGATGATATCGTTATTAACCCTAGCATCGAAGTTGATGGCGCAACTGGTGATATCAGAGTTCAGATTGACCAGAGAGAATCTGGCGTTACCACTGGTGAAGTTCTTCTAGCCCGCGTTTCTGGTGGAGCAAGCACAGCTGTTGCGCTGAGCGTTGAAACCATCGGTGAAAGTGGCAAAACTGGCACCATCCAGATTGACGAAACTTCCCTGGGTTCCCTAGGTGAAGTTGAAAAAATCACTCTGAAATTACCTTCCAACTTTAAGTGGAATGCTACAGAGACCGAAGTTACTTTCGGTGGTGGCTTTGCTTCCGCTAAAGTTACTGACAAGAAGGCAGATGGCCGTAACCTGGACATCTATGTTGAAGCAACCAAAACCACTTCTCAGCGTGGTACCATCTACATCACCCCATTCATCTCTGCAGAAAAGTCTGCTAAATACGGTGAAGTAGAAATCAACATCTCTGGTACTGAAGTTGATGATGCAGATATCGTAGTTGCTGAATATGCTGATTTTGGCCTAAAATTAGAAATAAAAGAAGTTAAAGAGCGTGTAGCTGGTATATTCAATGCTAAGACTGAAGAATTAACCATTGAAGAAACAGTGGCTGGCACTCTGGTTCAAGGCCGTAAAGTTAACCTTGAGTTCCCCAGCTGGGTTAAAGTAACCAATGTAACCCAAGGTACCCATACTGGTATCAAGATTAAAGACCTGAGTTATGATTGCACTGACAACGAAGTAGAATTTACCATTGACGAAGCTAGTAAAAGCGGCACAGTTGGTAAAATCAAACTTAAGTTTGAACTGTCCATCAAAGCTGACATGACTGGTGATGTTGAAGTAAGTTTATCCGGTAAATCCGGTGCTACTGGTAGCATTGTAGTAGCTAAAGCAGTATCCCCTGCATCTATTAATGCTTCTTCCGTAGCTCAAGTTAGAATTGGTGTTCAAGGTCAGTCTATTGGCGACATCATTATCAAAGAAAACAAGTCCGAAGCTTTTGAAAAAGGCGACCTGAAAGTAGAACTTCCCGATAACATCGAGTGGACCAGCAAGCCTACCGTTGAAGTTATCGAAGGTAATGGCGAAATTGATAAAGATGGAATCAGCACCTCTGATAACGTACTGACCATTCCTATCAAGAACACCAGCTCCAAGGTAACTGCTATCAAGATCTCCAACATTAAAGTTGACATTAACCGTATAGTTCCTGAAGGTGAAGTAGTTGCTAAGTTAAAAGGTAAATCAATTGTACGTAACCACAAGGATCAACTAGGTTACTACAAAGGTACAGCTGATGTAGTTGACGATGATGGTAAGAAAGGTAGTTCTGACGTACTGGATCCCGGTGAATTTGACCAATCCACCGCTTCCAAGGTTGTTGTAGCTAATGTTGTAACTCCTGCCCCTGAAGCTGGCACCGTTGTATTCAACATCGGTTCCACCATCTACACCGCTGGTGGCGTAACCAAGGTTATGGATGCTGCTCCTTACATCAAGGATGGCCGTACCTACGTACCTGTACGTTACATGGCTCTGGCAATGGGCGTAAATGAAAGCGACATCGCTTTTGAGAATGGCGTTGTAACCCTGGTTAAAGGTGACACCACTCTCCAACTGACCATTGGCAGCAAGTCCCTGGTTAGCAATGACAGCACCATCGAAATGGATGTAGCTCCTGAAATTACTGATGGCCGCACCATGCTTCCTGCCCGCTTTGTAGCTGAAGCATTCGGCGCAATTGTTGGCTTTGCTAACGGTCAAGTAGTTATCTCCCAATAATAAGTCTGATTACAAAGGGTAACCAGTAATCACAGAAAGCCCGAACCTCTGGTTCGGGCTTTCTTCCCTCTCTAACTAATGGAGGAAAAAGCATGTTAAAGAAAATTACAAAAACATTGCTCCTGTTGCTGGCCCTATTAATTATTGCAGTTCCTGCTTTTGCAAATGAAGCTACGGACCAGACCTTAACCCTAGATAATGCAATCAAAAAAGCATTGTCTCACAATAAATCTATTTTGAATGCACAATTAGATATAGATAGCACAGAAATACAGCGTGATAGCCTTCAGGAATTAGTAAAATATACACCTATTGACTATAATTATAATCAGGATGATACAAATGTATTTAAATCCTACTATGGGGTTCAGCACCAGCTTAGACAAGCGCAAAAAAAATTGAATGCTGATAAAATGCAGCTTTCTATTAATGTTACAGAGGCATATCATCAGGTTATAAAAAACAATCAACTCTTAGATGAAATGAAAGCAAATTTGACACTGAATATTATTAAAAGGGATCAGGTTAAGGCAAAATACGATGTAGGGATGGCTACGATGGCAGACTTATTAGCAGCAGATGCCCAAGTAGTGAGTGCCAGAGCTAACATAAAAGATGCTGAAGGAAAACTAGACACTGCCTATGGTGAATTAAATAAAATTACAGGGCAAAATATTAGTGCTCGACCTAAATTAGAGGAAGAGATAGGATTTTACCCAGAAGAATTCGATGTAGATATGCAAGTGACAAAGGCCATTAATAATTCCTTTGAAATTTGGAGTGCTACTGAGGCTGCAAGAACAGCTGCGGTAACTAAGTACTTTGAATTTTATTCAGACATTGGTAACAATAATCAGGCCAAAGCGAATAACACTGTAGAAAGTACAAAAGAAGAGATAAGTGTTTCAACTGTTACTCTTTGCAATGGAGTAAAGACATTAGAAGCTAATTATCAACAAATAGAGAAACAGATTGAGCAGTTGGAAGAAAATCTAAGAGTATTAAAGCTACATTCAGACCTAGGTCTAGTGACTAAAGACAATATGTTAACAGTTGAATCAAATGTAAAGAAACTTAAAAATACACAATTAGACATTGCTTCCAGGCATACTGTGACATTGTTAACATTAAAAAAATTAACAGGTGATTTTCCTATATTACTATAGGTTATAATATGAATCATGCGTAAAGCCGATTTATGATATTAAATCATAGGTCGGCTTTTGGTATTCATCAAACAAAAATAACAGATAATGACAAAAATATACATTTTAGCAAAAGATGGTAGAAATGCTGCATATTGTTTTGAAGATAAGTTAGAAATAAAAAGGAATCTTGCTGACAGTTGTAGAAAACAGAAATAATTAATACAATTTACACTATAGATTTACATAATATTGAATAATATAAAAAAGGGGCGTAGTGTTAGTTGGTACAACCAAATAAAAAGAAAGCAAAGAATCAGCATGTACAAGAAAAAGACAATTTATATGAGAACCAAATATTAACAGTAGAAAATGTAATCTTTGCAGCATGTCTAATGATGATTATGATAGCTCCTTATTTTAGAGGACTATTCTTCAGAGAGAACTACTATATATTTCACCTTATCACTGCAGGGTTATTTATAGTTTTGTTAGTTAAACAATTTTTTAGTAAAAATATAAATTTACCAAACCGAACAATAGATATTATTATGTTTGGCTTACCAATAGCGTTTATGCTATCCTTTATCGGCTCAGTGGATCCTGGTATGGCCCGGGATGAGATATTTAGAAATATTAATTATGTATTGATATACTATATTTTAATTATAACTATCAAAAGCAACAAACATCAAATAATTGTTTTAAACTCAATAATTATTTTAGGACTATGGGTATCCCTATTCGGATATGGAGTTGCTATGGGTAGCTGGGAATACAAAGATGCTGTTAGTTGGGAAAGTACCCCAATGATATCATCAGTATTCCAATACCATAATACTCTAGCATCTTTCTTAGGCGCTACAATATTGGTCGCTCTAGTATTGGCAATAAGGGCTTATTACGATGAAAATAATAGAGAAAAAAATACATTATGTAGTGTATACGCCGCTTTGTACTTAGGAATAACTACAATTTTAATATCTGTATTTTTATTAGCCCATTCCCGTGGGGCTTTGCTTGTATTTTTACTAATCTATATTATTACATTTATTTTAGTACCATTAAGAGATAAGATAATCTTTTTAACATTTTCAGCTATTGCTGCAACTCCTTCTGTATATGTACTTATGAAGTCTAATGAAATTATGGTGGCTTCATACCAAGCAAATATACTGCAACAAAATACCATTATACCGAATGGTGGTTGGGCAACTATGCTGGTCGCTGCAGCAATAGCAGCAATAGCAGCATTTATTTACACTATGATTATTTTACACTTCAAAAAGGATTTAAAAAAATATCGGGTACTACAAATTGCTACCATAGTAGTTGGTATCTTAATAATATTTATTGGAATAAATATTATTTCAGATAAAGTGTCCCAAGATATCGGTTCTTTGGAAAACATAATTAATCGACTAGAGGCTTTTAATAATATTCAAGATAATAGTAGCGCTGCATCTCGTATAGTATTCTATAATGATTCCATAAAGATATATAAGAATTTCCCAATTTTAGGTGCTGGTGGAGGAGCTTGGCAGGCACTTTTTGAAACATATCAAAGTTATTCCTATTGGTCAAGGCAGGCACATACTTATTACTTACAATTGGCAATAGAGGCAGGGACATTAGGATTGATTGCTTTAGCATTGATATTAATTTCCTTTTTATTAATCTCTACTTGCTTATACATGAGGTATAAAAATAATAGAAACCAATATATCATAATTGCAGCAATAGTAGGATGCCTAATGTTGATGAGCCACAGCTTTATCGATTTTAACATGTCACTGTCATCTTATGCCATGATAGTATGGGTGTTGTTTGCTTGCATATTTAGTAAAAACTGGTTATCTTATGAGAATCAAAGCAATAATACCGCTAATTCTTTGATAGAAAGAGGAAAGAACAATAAACTAATATCTTTGCTAAATAAAGATATCTTTTTGGGAAAGAGAAGCATTTTTTTATTAAAATTAGGTTGTGTTTTAGTATTCGTTCTTAATGCATTACCTGTGGCCGCTATAAACAATGCAAGAAAAGCAGAAAACTTGATAATGCAAGGCAATTATATGTCTGCGTTAAATTATTTGCAAAAAGCTCAGAACAATGATCCGCTAAATACGGATATGTCTGTATATTATGCTGAGTACCTATATTCAATTGCTAGCATCCAAAAGGACCAAAACATAAGGAAGGCTCAACAAGAGGAAGCAGAAACTATATTAGAGAACCTTGCTTCCAGGTTACCATATTCAACCTTGGTAAAGGTCAAACTATCTGAACTTAACTACAAAAAGGGGGATATGGATAGAGCAAAGAGAGAATTAGAAAGTGCAATGTCGATTGCACCATATAATTCAGATATCTATAATCAAAGAATTATTATGGGTTATCAAATAGCGGAAGAAAAGATTAAAAATGGATTACAGACGTCTGTACGAACAGAACTTGAAGATGTTATAAAATACTACAACAAAATTCAGGAAATTAAGGGGATTTTAGAAACTAAACAAGTTAAAGGAGGAGCAGAAAGACACTTTGACATAAGTCTGCAGGCGCTTCTTCATGTAGCTAAAGCATATTATCTAGTTGGCAATTACGAAGAAACAATTGAGTTAAATAAGACTGTCATTAAAGATATAAATCTAGTAGAGGAGTCAACAAATTTGAATGCGGCAGCTTATTATAAATTAGGAGACGAATCTAATTATAAAATCTGGCGTGAAAAGGCTAGAGTCAAAAACTCAAACAATCTAGAAAAAATAGATGAGATAATATTGCTTCCCTATATAAAATAACAAAACACTTCCGTGGAGGTTTAAAAATGTCAATTGGGCCCCGAATAGGAAATATAAGCAGACAGGTAGATGTTAACCTGGTAACAACTCCGTTTAAAAAACAAATATCTAATACAATCGCCATGTTGATACTTGCAACCACAGATATTATGACGGTAGTCTTGTCCTTAATTGTTGCATATCTTACAAGGTTGCATATATTACCTTACTTTTATTCGGGGTTTAGTGAGTTTAATATTGAGTCTTTAATTATTATATGGTGGTTTCCTCTTCTAATATCAATATTACTTATATATGAAGGTATGTACTACAAAAGGTTTCCTTTCTGGGACGCTACAAAACAGATTATTAAAGCAATTACTTATTCTATGATAATAGCAGTATTATTTATCTTCCTCTCTAAAACTTCAGATTTTATCTCAAGAACATTGCTAGTATTAACTTATATATACTGCCTAATTTTGTTGCCCTTCAGTAGATTATTAGTAAAACAAATACTCTTTAGGATGAGAATTTGGGAAAAACCAGTAATAATCATGGGTGCTGGAAAAACTGCTGAACTTATCATAAAAGGCTTTAATCGGGAGTATACCATGGGGTATCGTCCAATTGGTTTATTAGAAGACGACCCTGAGAAAATATGTGGAATAAATAATGGTAAGGAACTGATTCCTGTTTTAGGTAGATTTGCGGATTTAGAGGAAGTTATAAAGAAAACAGGTGTAAAAGACGTTGTGATAGCCGCACCGGGTATGGATGACAAAAAAATGGTTCAGTTAACAAATAGATTACAACAAATGTCTGCTAATGTTATGCTAGTACCTGACTTGTTTGGAATACCCCTTTCAGGCATTAATGTCGAATGCCTTTTTGATGAGAAGACATTATTTTTAACCATGCGAAACAATCTAGCTTCACCATGGAACAGGTTTTTAAAAAGAGCTTTTGATCTGGTGGTAGGTGGAATATGCTTGATTTTTGCAGTACCTGTAATGTTAATGATTGCTATTGCAATAAAAGTTGACTCAAAAGGTCCGGTTATTTATGCCCATGAAAGGGTAGGGAAATTTGGAAGGAAATTTAAGTGTTTAAAGTTTAGAACAATGGCAGTAAATTCTCAAGAGATTTTAAAAGAGCTGTTAGATAATGATCCTAAAATGCGTAGAGAATGGGAGCAGGAATTTAAATTAAAAAATGATCCTCGCATAACTAGAGTAGGAAAATTTTTGAGAAAATCCAGTCTTGACGAACTACCTCAGATAATAAATGTGCTTGTGAACCAAATGAGCTTGGTGGGACCTAGACCTATTATAGATGATGAAGTAGAAAAATATGGCTGTTTTTTTGACTATTTTAAGATGGTACCACCTGGTATAAGTGGGCTTTGGCAAATAAATGGGCGGAATGATATTGATTATGCTGAAAGAGTTCAACTAGATGTATGGTATGCTAGAAATTGGTCGTTGTGGTTAGATTTTACAATATTAGTAAGAACCATTACCGTGGTGTTAAAGTCAAAGGGTGCTTATTAGGGGGGGAACAGATGAAGGTAATAATCCTAGCAGGAGGTAACGGCACTAGGTTGTGGCCTTTAAGTCGTACAAATTATCCTAAACAGTTTCTTAAACTTAAAGACATGAACAAGTCTATCTTTCAGATGACTTTAGATAGAAGTCTAAAATTAACTGCTCTGAATGATATCTACATTATAACTAACGAAAAATATAAATTTTTGGTTATGGGGCAAATTGAAGAACTCGGTTATGAGGCAAGTAAAAACAATATTTTAATTGAGCCGCTAGGTAAAAATACACTCCCGGCTATTTACTATGGGGTAAAAGAGATTCAGAGAGAAAAGGACGAAGTAGTAGTCGTATTTCCCTCCGATCACCTGATAAAGGATGAGGCTAGCTTTACTGATACTATATTCAAAGGTATTGGATTAACTAACAATTACCTTGTTACCTTTGGAGTAAAACCTAACAAACCACATACGGGATATGGGTACATAAAACCTGGACAAGTCATTGGCGAAGGCAGCAAGGTTGATGAGTTTAAGGAAAAACCTGAGTATTTAAGTGCACAATTATATTTAGAAAAAGGGTACTTATGGAATAGTGGTATGTTTATGTTTCGGACAGATGTATTTGCTGAAGAAATAAAAAAGTATAGCCCAATAATTTATAACTTATTTAACAATAATGACCTTAAGGATTTTTTTGAGGCAGTTCCCTCCATATCTATAGATTTTGGCATAATGGAAAAGTCTCAAAGAATAGCTGTAATACCAATGGATGTGAAGTGGAGTGATTTAGGAAGTTTTGATTCCTTTTATGAAGAGTTCCCAAAGGATAAGAACGGCAATATTAACTTTGGAAAAGACAATCTTGTGGAATCAAAAAATAACCTAATATACACCGATAATGACAAAGTCGTGGCGTTAATCGGTGTAAATGACTTAATCGTAATAGATGAAAAAGATGCCCTTCTAATATGCAAAAAAGATAATGCACAAAAGGTAAAAAAAGTAGTAGAAAAACTTAAATCATCAGGGGATCCTAGACTAGATAATCACCTAACCACCTACCGACCATGGGGTTCATATACGATTTTGGAAGAAGGATTATTTTATAAAATTAAGCGAATTACAGTTTTGCCAGATAAAAAACTGAGCTATCAGTTACATCATCACAGGAGTGAGCATTGGATTGTTGTAAAGGGAACCGCAAAAGTAACAGTCGAAGGTGAAGAGTTTTTTGTGCGAAGTGGAGAAAGCACCTATGTAAAAACTGGATTTAAACATAGATTAGAAAATCCAGGAAAAGTAAATTTGGAGGTTATTGAGGTTCAGTTAGGTGAGTATTTGGAGGAAAATGATATTGTAAGAATTGATGATGACTTCGGTAGGAATTCCAATTACTAATGGAAGGAGAAATTATGAACGTAGTAATTATTGGTACAGGATATGTAGGTTTGACAACTGGTGTCACACTTGCTTATTTAGGTAATGAAGTAACATGTATTGACGTTGATAAAGATAAAATTTCTATGCTAAACAGAGGAATTACACCCATTTATGAACCCGGGTTAGAAAATATGATGAAAGCGGCTAAGGCAAGATTAAATTTTGCAACTAAATATAGCGAATGTATTATTAACTCCGATATTATTTTCTTTGCGGTAGGTACTCCGCCAAATGAAGATGGATCACCAAACTTAAGATACTTATATAATGCCTATTTTGAAATATTAAATTACCTAAAAAGGAAAGAAAAATTAACTGTATTAGTTAATAAAAGCACTGTACCAGTAGGGACTGCGGATGAGTTAGATAGTATTATTAAAGATTATGGCATAACCAATACACAGATAGTATCAAACCCTGAGTTTTTAAGGCAGGGTAGAGCTATGGCTGACACGCTATACCCAGATCGAATTGTAGTAGGAGGTAATTGTGAAGCTGTAGAATGCCTTCGTAACCTCTATAAACCCATAATCGAGCAGTCGTTTACAAAACCTGAGGATATTAAACCTCCAAAGGAAAGGGCACAAGATGTTCTCTTCTTAGCTGTTGATCGTCGAAGTGCAGAACTGGCTAAATATACTGCTAACGCTTTCTTGTCCATGAAAATAAGTTTTATCAATGAAATTGCAAATGTTTGCGATAAGGTTGGGGCAGATGTTGCTAAGGTAGCGGAAATAATAGGTTCAGATCCTAGGATTGGTAAGGAATTTTTAAATGCCGGAATTGGCTATGGTGGTAGTTGTTTTCCAAAGGATACCCGAGCACTTCAGTATATAGCAAATACAAAAGGATATTCATTTAAGCTACTAAGTTCAGTCATAGAAGTAAATAATGATCAAAGATTAATAATTATAAGCAAATTAAAAAATGTCTTGACTAACTTACAAGGTAAAAAAATAGCCGTAATGGGACTTACATTTAAGCCCGGGACTGATGATTTTAGAGAGGCTCCTAGTATACCTATCGTTCAGCAACTTATTGAAGAAGGTGCAGAAGTTTGGGCACATGATCCAATTGCTATAGAAAAAGCACAGAAATTTTTGCCTAAAACTGTAATGCTATCAGATTCAATAGAAAATATCTTTATCAATGCTGAGGCCGCAATCTTACTAACCGAATGGAGATTTTATAGAGAGTTAAGTTGGAATGAACTTGGAAAATTAATGAAGAACAAAATATTGATTGATGGAAGAAATTCACTAGACAGCAGAAGTCTGAAACAGCTAGGGTTTGAATACTGGGGTATAGGACGAAAATAACTGATATTAAATAGGAGATATAAATGGAACCGTATAAATTCCTTGTTATAATAGCCGTATTAATATCCGTAGGAGTATTTTATTTTATAATACCAAGAGTTTGGCGTTTAGGTTTAGCTATTTGGAGTTCAGTCTTTCAAATATATACTATTCCAATATTAGGGATATATCCTTCCGTAGGTCTATTAAGTTCATTAGCCCTTTGGCCGGAAGCAATAAAAAATAAAAGAATACTAAAATGGGAGCCTATAGCTCTTTTGATAGGTTTACTGGTAATCCACGGAATGAGTTTGCTTTGGTCGGATGATATTAGGCTAGGTTTTAGAACTATTATATACCTATTGCCATTTATTATTGTATTTTGTGCCTCTTATAATCTTGCATTAGAAAATCTTTACAAGTTAAGAGAAATATTATCTATATTTGTTATAAGTGCTCTAACCGTAGCCTCTATCGTAATAATATTTCGCGTGGCCCCTTCTCTAGAGGAAATGTTTCTACATTCTACGATAGCAAAGTTATTTATAAATCCAAACACCTTAGAGAATTTATATACTACTGAGCGAAACAATATATTAGATCCCGTAAAATCCGGGGCGTTTTTCGTAAATGCTAACATTGCTGCATGTTACTTAGGGATATGCTCATTTATCAGTTGGGGTATAGGTGAAGCGTATCAATTAAAATGGTATAAGGTAGCATCAGTATTATTATGGATATCTGTGTGGTTTACGGGATCTAAAGCTGGTATTATACTCATCTATACTCTATCTATAGCAGGTTATTTATTATATAAATATCATAATAAAAAGCTTAATCTTTATCAATTATTAAAAAGCCTTGCAATTTACAATACCATAAGCCTATGCGTAGCAATTGTAGTGTTTTGGTTTATTCCTTTTATGCACAGTGTTAGTAATGTAGATAATAAATATGTGGTTGAAGATAAAAAAGAGACTAGTGCAATATCAAGAATAGCAGTAGATTTTGTTGAACAATCCTCTAGCACGACTAATATTAGAGTTGAAATATGGAAATATGGGCTGCAATCCTTTAAAGATTCTCCCATATTAGGGCAGGGATTTGGCGGTTGGCAACAGGGCTTTGCAGATTACGCTCAAACAGTAGAAATTAATAATAAATTTCCTCCCCATAATACAATTATTTATCTATGGTCCCAAAGTGGTATTATAGCTGCATTTTTAGGGATATTTTTTATAGTTAGTATAATTAGGTTTGGTTGGAATGCTTTAAAAGTTAGTGATACTGAACTTTCAGTTCTAACGATTACAACAACGTTTGTATTCTTATGGGTTTTTATTCACGGCATGGCAGAGAATTGGGGAATTCTGGGTGATGTGCATATTCAGCCTATTCTTGGCTTGATGTTGGGAATGACCTATGCTAAGCTTTGTTCTCTGAAGAAAGATAAAGGAGAAGTCAATGAAACACGCAATAATATATCGTCATCAGCTCTTTAAACCATCGGAGATATTTATCTCACAGCAAGCTAGAGCTATGCAGAAATATGATCCGGTATTTGTTGGCCGAAGTGTACTTGGCAAAGCTCCAGAAGGAGCAAAAGTTATTAGTTTAGTGGGTGCTGGGAGTTATCAAATATATAAAAATGTAGTTTTTAGAAACGCAAAGTATTTTGAAAGATTGATAAAACCGCTGAAGCCTGCACTGATTCATGCACATTTTGGGGTAGAAGGGGTTTATGCATTAGAACTAGCAAAAAGTCTTAATACTCCCCTTGTTACTACATTTCACGGATTTGACGCAACTATTACAAATAAAGCTTTGCTAACATCTGGGAAACCTTCTTGGGTAAACTATCTAATTCATCGAAGAAAATTAGCAAAAGAGGGACAGATGTTTGTTTGTGTTTCAAATTACATTAGAGACCGAGTACTAGAAATGGGTTTTCCAGAGGAACGTACAATTACACACTATATTGGAATTGATACTGAGACTATAAAGCCTATAAAAGAGATAACTCATGTAAAAATAATTTTACATGTTGCTCGTTTAGTTGAAAAAAAGGGAACAGAGTATTTAATAAAAGCTTTTAGTAAAATCAGTACTGCAAAAAAGAACTACCAACTAGTAATAATTGGTGAAGGACCACTTAGAGATGAGCTTCAATCTCTGGCATGTTCCTTGAGAATAAATGATAGGATAAACTTTCTGGGCGTTCAAAACCATTCCGAAGTAATAAAATGGATGGGTAGGGCGAGCTTGTTTTGCCTGCCTAGCATTGTAGCTAGTTCTGGAGATTCGGAGGGGTTAGGCATGGTGTTTTTAGAAGCAGCAGCTATGGCAGTACCTGCTGTTGCAACTTATCATGGAGGAATACCGGAAGTTGTTAAGGATGGAGAGACAGGATATTTAGTAAAAGAAAAAGATATAAACTCACTAGCTGAATGTTTGAGGAATCTTTTAGAAAACGATGGCTTATGTGATAGAATGGGGCAAGCTGCAAGAAAACTTGTTGAAAGGGAATTTAATATTAGGAACCAAACCGCAATGCTAGAAGAATTATATAAGGAGTTATCATGAAACAGAAACACATAGTTATGCTTTCACGTACACTACCATTTCATAGTATGGGGGGCATGCAAGCAATAGCGTGGGATCTGGCATGTCAATTTGCAGCTGATGGTTTAAAGATTACGGTCATTACAACACATATACCGAATATGCCCGAACACTTTTTCCAAAACGGAGTTGAGGTGGTGGCGATAAAAGATGCAACACCAGAACGCTATACTAGATCCTGGTGGAGGCTATCGAGAAAGTATTTTGAACAGCACCTAATGGATTCTGTCACAGGTGTTCTGAGTGTTAGTGCTGCAGCTTATGGTTTACTTCAACTAAAGCATCGCATGGTCGGAACACCCTTTGTCTTTCAAGCCCACGGAACCTCATGGGGGGAAATTAATTCGAAATGGAAGTCCCGTTCTCCAAAGGCTATAATAACATCCGTTAGAAATATGTTATGGCTAATCAAAGATATATGGGCCTACTCTAAGTTTGATGCAGTGGTTGCTGTAGGTGATGCTGTAAAAAGTGATTTATTAAAAAAGCCCGTTTCTTATGTATTACCATACAGAAAAATACATTTAATCTCTAACGGAATTAACACAAAGCTTTTTGCACCGGATGATAATTCCCGGTATGAAATGAGAACAGCATTAGGATGGACAAATGATGAACAAGTTATTGTTTCTGCTTCGAGACTACATATACAAAAGGGATTGCACTTAGGATTAAATGCTTTTGCTAAAATTAGTCAAAAAAACCCAAAAGCTAGGTATATGATTATTGGAGACGGTCCGGAACGTAAAAATCTTGAAAGGCAAGTAAGTGAACTGAATATATCAGATAAGGTGTTATTTACAGGTGAAGTAGAACGGCAAAATTTACCTCCCTATCTCAGGGCAGGAGATTTATTTCTATTTACAACAACTAGGTCTGAAGGCTTACCACTAAATGTACTAGAGGCATTATCAGTTGGACTTCCTGCTGTAGTATCAGAGCACTTACAAGGCGTAATAAAGATTAACTCTCTTATTAGGGGTGTAGACCCTGGAAGTGAGAGGGAAATAGTAGAGGAAATAGATAAAATGTTTAAAACAAGTAGGGGTATAAATACTTTGCCAAAAGAATATAGTCTTTCGTTTTGTGCAAAGAGGTATTACGCGTTACTTAGTATATCATAGGAATTCGGAGGAGCTAAGTATGTTTTAACTAAGGACTGTAAAAAGAACAATGTTAGAATTTTTACACACACGACATAATTATAAATTTTAAGAATTATGGCTCTGAAGACAAAACACTCATACTATAATTTAAATATAGTTTGCATATAGGTGCCAAAAGATAATTAAACGTTATTCGTAAAATCTAGGAGGAAAAAAACAGAGTGTTTAAGGCTTTTCTTACGATATTTAGCGGTGGATTATTGGGAAAGATCCTAGGCGTTCTACGTGAATTACTGTTGGCAGCTTTATTCGGTACGACTGCTCCAGTGGGTGCTTATCGAATTGCCCAAACTGCCACATTAGTACCAATTAATTTTTTTACCGCTGAAAGTCTAAATGCTGGGTTTATTCCTCTATACAAGCGGTATCTTAATTCGGAACCAGCCAAGGCTCAGACACTATTTTGGGTCCTTAAGTCATTAATTTTTCTAATATCTATTATGATAATGCTTTTTCTCTACTTTGGGGCGTCCATATGGGTTAAAGTTATGGCCCCGGGCTTTGACAGTCATATCTTGGATGTGACGGCCTCTTTTGTTGAAGTTATGAGTTTAAGTGTGCCATTCTACATCATAGGTTCCCTCTTATCATATTTAGAAATGGGTAATGATGGCTATACTTTGACTTCCATACGGCCGAGTATTCAAAGTATTGGGCTTATAGCAGGTACCATAGCTGCATTCTGGTTTAAACAACCAGTTTATTTAGCTTGGGGGTTTACTGGGGCATATATTACATTTTTTATATTGGGGTATTTACGACTTACTAAACTGGGACTATTAACATGGCCTTCTAATTGGATATGGCCGGAAACCTTTGAAGTACTCAAGTCCTTTTGGCAAACAATCCGTTCATTACTACTACTTCCCTTTATGCTTCAAGGCAATATAGCAGTAGAAAGAATCATTGCATCCTTAATGGGTGTAAGCGTAGTTGCTGCATTGGATTATGCTAAGTTTGTTACTGAAACAGGGATTAATCTACTTGCAGTACCACTGGGTCTTGCGGGACTTTCGATTTTTAGTAACATTAGCGATAAAGAACAAAACAAGCGCATTCAACAGGTAATTACTGTAATCCTTCTTATAACAGTACCTGTTTCAGCATTTTTAGCTATTCATAGCGAAACTCTGGTTCATTTGTTATACGAGAGGGGTAATTTTAATAGAGAATCTGTAAATTTGACTCAAACCGTTCTCTTGGGACTTGGCTTGGGTTTCTGGGCACAGGTATCGTCATATGTGTTAATTAAGATTATGAATGCTCAGCTTAGGAATAGGGAAGTTGTAAAATATATGGGTATTGCATTAGGTGCTAATGCATTAACAAATATACTTTTATATCAAACACTGGGACCTCTTGCATTAGGAGTTGGTACAAGTGTATATGGAATTATTCTGTTTTTATTAACTATAAAAGCCTTGAAAATTACGGAGGTCACATTGCCACAGTTATTTTGGTTAAGTATTGGTGTAATTTTATATGCTCCCGTTGGTGTGTTTTTACTTGGACAAGGGTGGTTAGGTTTAGCCTTATCTACTTTAATTTTCTTATTTTTTTGGGTAATTTACATTGCAGCAGTGCCGTTATTAAGAAAAAGTGCAGGATCTTTATTAGAAGCTTTTCAACCAAAGGTAAACCAAATAATGAAAAAATATAGATCAAGTCATGAGGGATAAAATTATGAAGCCAGTAGATATTATTCTTCTTTCTACAGCAGACTGGGATAATCCTTTCTGGACCAATAAACAGCATGTTGCAGTACAATTGGCAGATAGAGGGCATCGAGTTTTTTATATCGATTCCCTTGGTTTGCGTAGACCCAGTGCTAGTTCCCAGGATTTGGGACGTATGGCTAGTAGGCTAAAGAAAGCTTTAAAGGCACCTAGAAAAGTTAGGGAAAATCTTTGGGTGTGGTCTCCTGTCGTACTACCTTTTCAGGGATACCCAGCCGTTCGCTACCTAAACAAATTATTAATAAGCTGTTGGTTAAACTTTTGGCTCTTTCGTTTAAGAATAAATAAGGATTTACTTTGGACATACAATCCACTAACAACTCGACTTATCAACTATAAAGGATATAATAAGCTAATATATCACTGTGTGGACGAGATAAAAGCACAACCAGGTATGCCCGTAGAGATTTTAGAAAAGACCGAGCAGGAATTGGTGGAACTTTCAGACATTGTGTTTGTGACAGCACCGAAGCTGTTTGAAACAAGAAAAGAATGGAACCCAAAGACATACTACTTTCCGAATGTAGCTGATTTTGATCATTTTTCAAAAGCTTTAGATAGCACAACTGAAATACCTTCGGATTTAATAAACATTTCATCACCTAGAATTGGATTTATTGGAGCTATTAGCGGCTACAAAGTAGATTTTAACCTACTGCGATTTGTGGCTGAAAGTCGACCAGATTGGTCGCTGATCTTAATAGGCAAGGTTGGAGAAGGGGATCCATGGACAAATTCGGAGTTATTAACTAATCTACCCAATGTACACTTGTTGGGACCCCGCTCGTATAAAGAATTACCCAATTATTTAAAAGGATTTGATGTGGCACTTTTACCAAACATGCTTAACGAATATACAGAGTCTATGTTTCCTATGAAGTTTTTCGAATATTTAGCTGCAGGAAAAGCTGTAATCAGTGTGGAGCTTCCAGCTTTGCAAGATTTTCAAAATGTTGTTTATATAGCTAAAAGCCCCATCGATTTTATTAAAGGTATAAAATTATCCCTTGATGGTCTAGGATCAGAGTTAGAAGAACGTCTTAACATAGCTCGCAAATATACCTATAAAACTCGCACAGAAGAAATGATGAAAATAGTCAACAATGATGGAAGGTGCTTATCTAATGAAAATAGCTATAGTCCATGAATGGCTGGTAAATTATGCTGGTTCCGAGCGAGTTGTGGAACAGATTCTTTTACTATACCCAGAAGCAGATATATTTTGTCTTGTTGACTTTCTCCCGGATGATGGGCGCCAGTTTATTATGAATAAACCAGTTCAAACGTCAGTTATTCAAAAGCTTCCCTTTGCTAAGAGAAAATATAGGAGTTATTTGCCACTAATGCCATTGGCAATTGAACAATTCGATTTGTCTGCCTATGATGTAATTATTTCTAGTTCACATGCTGTAGCTAAGGGAGTGCTAACAAACCCTAATCAAGTACATATTTCCTATGTACATTCCCCTATACGCTACGCTTGGGATTTACAGCACCAATACTTGAAGGAATCTGGCCTTAGCCATGGGCTAAAAGGTTGGTTGGCTAGATATATTTTACATAAAATGAGAATGTGGGATGTCAGGACTGCTAACGGAGTAGATGTTTTTATTGCAAACTCAGAATTTATATCACGTAGGATTTGGAAAGTGTATCGACGAGAAGCAGAAATTATATACCCACCTGTGGCAGTTGAAGATTTTAGACTAAAAGAAGAAAAAGAAGACTTCTATTTAACCGCATCCAGAATGGTTCCCTACAAAAAGATGGATTTAATTGTTGAGGCATTTAAACAGCAACCGGACAAAAAATTGATTGTAATAGGAGATGGACCTGATTTTAAAAAAATAAAAGAAAAGTCTGCTGATAATATAATTTTAATGGGATACCAGCCTTTTGCAGTTTTGGAAGATTACATGCAGCGGGCCAAGGCCTTTATCTTTGCGGCAGAGGAGGACTTTGGGATTACTCCTGTTGAAGCTCAGGCTTGTGGCACACCTGTAATTGCATATGGTAGGGGAGGAGCCTTAGAAACGGTCAAAGGTCTTGAAAATACAAGCCCTACAGGCGTTTTCTTTCATGAACAAACTGTTTCCGAACTTTTGTCCGCTTTAAAACTATTTGAAAAGAATCAAGGAAGAATAACACCAGAAGCTTGCAGAGAAAATGCCATTCGGTTTTCGTCTGAAAGATTTAGAAACCAATTTAGACAGCTTGTTGAACGAGAAATCAAGGTATTTAAAGGAAGAGAGTTGTGTTAAGGAGAGGTTCATTGATGGTGTTAAAGGATAAGTGGAGAAATGTCTTTAAAGCATATGATATCAGAGGAAGAGTTCCAGAGGAACTAAACGAAGAAATGGCGTACTCTATTGGCATAAGCTATGTGGAATTGTTTAGACCTAAACTGGTGGGAGTAGGGTACGATGTACGTCTTACTAGTATACCTCTAACCTCTGCACTAGTCCGTGGACTAAGAGACAGTGGTTGTAATGTAGTTGATATAGGACAATGTGGAACTGAACAGATATATTTTGCCACCTTTCATTTGGGACTGGATGGTGGGATAATGGTTACGGCAAGTCACAACCCCATGGATTATAATGGCATGAAATTAGTAACAGCAGGGGCAAAACCAATTAGTGGAGATAGTGGCTTAAGGGAGCTTGAAAAACTAGTTATTGAAGGATTTCAGGTAACTTATAAAGGGTCTATGGGGACCTACACTAAAAGAGATATCATGTTAGAATATGCTGAACATATACTATCTTATATAAATATTGACAATCTAAAGCCCCTCAAAGTAGTAGTCAATGCAGGAAATGGCTGTGCTGGTCCGGTTATAGATGCCATAGAGGATAGATTACCATTTCAATTAATTAAAATACAGCATCTTCCGGATGGAAATTTTCCAAAGGGAATCCCAAATCCGTTAATACTTGAAAATAGAGAAGCTACGGCCAGTGTAGTACGCCAGACCGGGGCAGATCTCGGAATAGCCTGGGATGGTGACTTTGATAGGTGTTTCTTTTTTGATGAAAAGGGGCAGTTTATTGAGGGATACTATATAGTTGGGCTATTAGCCAAATCGATCCTAGCAAAGAATCCTGGAGGTAAGATTATTCATGATCCTCGTTTAACCTGGAACACGAAGGAGATAGTAGAAAAAGCAGGGGGCTTCCCAATAGAGAGTAAAACAGGACATGCATTTATAAAAGAAAGAATGAGGGCGGAAAATGCCGTGTATGGTGGTGAAATGTCAGCCCATCATTATTTTCGTGAATTCGCCTATTGCGATAGCGGAATGATACCCTGGCTTTTAGTGCTAGAACAAATGTGTCAGAAGGGTAAAAGTTTATCGAAATTAGTTGAAGATCGAATGAAGGCATATCCCGCAAGTGGTGAGATTAATAGAAAGGTCAATGATGCTAATTACGTTATTAAAAGTATAAAAGGTAATTACATATCAGAAACCGTTAATATAAACTATATTGATGGCTTAAGCATGGAATTTAAAGATTGGAGGTTTAATTTACGCAGCTCTAACACGGAACCTGTTATTAGGTTAAACGTGGAAGCTATGGGGAACAAGGACTTAATGGAGGAGAAAACGAAAGAACTGCTAAATTTTATTGATTCATTGGGGTAATTATGATTTTATAAGATAAAATTGGTTATGCAATTTTCAGCAACATGCCAGGGGCAGACTTTAAGAGCGACCCGACATTGCTTGATGAATTTATGCCCTGGTTGGAAAAATGCCGAACTACTGCCGTAGTAATAAAAATTGAATCTGATGACGCAAACCCTGGTGTTAACCATTAAGTTGTACCGGGGTTCATTATGTCAAATTCACCTTAATATTTAGCGCCTAGGAAAGAACAGAAATTGTTGTCATTTTTCTAAAGGGAATCCAATTAATTTGTAGAAAAATTAATGTTAGGGGAAAGTTAAAAACTAGATATCTTGGCATTGATTATTGCCATAGAAGTAATTACCACAAAGATGAAATAATTGAAAGGTAGAATACACCCTACCTTTCAATTATTTCAATGCTTTGACAAATCCCCTGAAATATTGCTCAACGTAAATACCCGCTGTTCGTTTGCGGTGATAACATAAGAAAGGGGAAAATTCGGCAGTGAAAATTTGTGTAGTTGGATTGGGCTACATTGGCTTACCTACCGCTGGGGCATTTGCAGAGGCTGGGGCATATGTACATGGTGTTGATATAAACGAGGAATTAATAAATAAGGTTTCAAAGGGTGAAAACCCTTATGTAGAACCTGGGCTAGATGAACTGATCAAAAAGGTTATAGGTCAAGGTATGCTGACCGTAGGCATAAGGCCCATTGAAGCGGATGTATTTATTATTGCCGTACCCACTCCTTGCACCAGTGATCATAAAGCCGACCTTAGTTATTGTCACAATGCCATGAAGGCTATTAAGCCATATCTGCGAAAGGGCAATCTAATAATTTTAGAATCAACGGTCTACCCTGGTGCTACCAAAGAAGTGGTACTTGAGCCACTGAAGAAAAAGGGCTTCAAACCCGGCAAAGACGTATATATAGCCCACTGTCCGGAAAGAGTTATTCCCGGTAAGATTATTGAGGAATTGGTAAACAACTATCGGGTCATTGGCGGAATAAATGAGAAATCGGCAGAAAAGGCCAAGGAATTGTACAGCCTCTTTGTTAAGGGAGAAATATATACTTCCGACATTGAAACGGCTGAGATGGTTAAACTGATGGAGAATACATTTAGGGATGTTAATATTGCCCTGGCAAACGAAATGGCAAAGATTTGCAACCAGATAGGAATAAATGCGTGGGAAGCAATCGGTTTGGCAAATAAGCACCCCCGAGTCAATCTTCACCAACCAGGTCCTGGAGTAGGCGGACATTGTATTGCAGTCGATCCCTACTTCGTTATTGAATCTGCCCCGGAACAATCCAAATTGATAAAAACCGCACGCCAAATCAACCGTAATATGCCTAAATATGTTCTTGAAATGGTTCAGTCTAATGTAATTCCTAAAAAGAAAGTGGCGATATTAGGCTTAAGCTATAAGGCTAATATAGACGATACCAGGGAAAGTCCCTCCATAGAAATTGTTGAGCTATTGAGGCAGAAGGGATATATAGTAAGTGCCCACGATCCTTTCGTCGAGGATTCTGCCGGCTTGAAAGAGTGCCTATATAATGCCGACTGTGTGGTTATCACAGTGGATCATGATTCCTTCAAAACACTAAATCCAGAAATGTGCGAAGGTCTGATGGCAAACCAATTAGTTATAGATACAAAAAACACCATTAACCACAGGGAATGGAGAGAAGCAGGATTCCAGGTGCTGCTATTGGGAGACGGACAACCCTACAATTTGGGGGTTGAGCAAAAAGCTCAAATCTCTTACGCCTAGAACTATAATTTATAAAATTAAATTGCTGCTTTTTGAGAGGAGCAGAAAGACTTTTAATGGATAGTTATATCAAGGAGTTAATCAAACGTAGGGATCTCTTAATCTATCTAGTTACCTCGGGACTTAAGGCCCAGCATCGAAATAGTTTTTTAGGCTATTTTTGGTGGTTGCTCGATCCGCTGTTGGGCGTGGTTGTTTATTATTTCCTGGTGGCTGTATTATTTGGCCATGGAGGAGAGGCTTACGGGGTTTATTTAGTCGTGGGAATGATTACATGGAGATGGTTAAGCACGACGACCATGTCGTCAGCCAAGGCGATTACCGGCCAATCAGGTATTATTTCCCAGGTGTATTTGCCCAAAATAATATTCCCATTAGGGACCAGCCTAACCCAATTGGTAAACTTTTCCTTTGGCCTTGTAATAATTGCTTTGTTTTTAGTCTATTTCAAAATAATGCCAGGGGTAGAGATATTGTGGCTGCCTTTTATCATGTTTATCCAGCAGTTATTTTTATTGGCCATATCTTTGACCCTGGGATATATTAGTGTGTTTATAAGGGACATAGAAAATGTGCTGAGCCACCTAATGAGGATATGGTTTTATTCTTCACCTGTAATATGGGAGGCCGACAGAATACCGGCTAAATATAGTTGGCTTATAGATATCAATCCGGCTTCGGCCTTTTTAATTAGCTATCGAAATATATTTATGCATGGCAGTAACCCCGAATTATTAAAGCTATTGCTTATAGGTACCGCATCTATTATAGTGATTGGTTTTATGATCTATTACTACAATCGTAATGAACACAAAATTATCAAAGCTTTATAAAGGCATTTACTTATATTTGAGGTGTAATAGTGATTAGGCTGACAGATGTAGGTGTAAAGTATTCATTTAATAAAAAAAGGATTGAATTTAGAACTGCAATAGATAATCTTGTGCTGGGAAGAAATAATAAAAAGGCTGCCAAAGGGGAATTTTGGGCCTTAAAAGGTATAGGCTTTGAAGGAGCTAAAGGAGATATAATTGGTATCATTGGCTCAAACGGTGCAGGGAAGAGCACCCTTTGCAAAGTACTATCCAAATTATTGAGACCTGATTCCGGAGAGATACAGGTTGGTGGAGAGATATCGGCACTGCTTTCCCTGGGCACGGGTTTTAATAAAGGACTTTCGGGGAAAGAAAATATCTATTTAAACGGGATGATGCTGGGGTTTTCCAGAAGAGATATAGATAAGCTATATCATGAAATAGTTGAGTTTTCTGGACTTGATAATAGCTTTATTGAGCAGCCCATCAAGTACTATTCCAGCGGGATGAAGGCAAGACTCGGGTTTAGTATTGCCTCGATGCTGGCCCCTGAAATATTAGTGCTAGATGAAGCCTTAAGCACAGGGGATATTGGTTTTAAAGCAACTGCAGCAGATAAAATGAAAGAACTGGTACAAAATGCCAAAATTGTTATAATTGTATCCCACGATATAAACTTCATAGAAAAGAATTGCACTAAAGCCATCTGGCTTGACGGCGGGACTATAAAGGCCTTTGGTGATGCGGCAAGTATAGCCAATCAATACAGGTTAGAGGCTTCCCCCAAAAAGAAGAAAAAGATAATTGCCGATTTAAAGAAGACAGAAAGTAAAATAAGTGAAGAAGTAATTATTAATGTAGCTGATGTGGGAGTCAGATATAACCTGTCGGGGAAAGAAATATGGGCTTTAAAGGATATTGCTTTTACTGTAAAAAAAGGAGAAATAGTTGGTATTATAGGAAATAATGGGGCGGGTAAGTCCACCTTATGCAAGGTTTTAAGCAAAATCCTTAAACAGGATGAGGGTAGAGTTGAAGTTAATGGAGAGGTGGCAGCCCTCTTAAGTTTTGGTATCGGTTTTAACGGGCAGCTATCCGGAGCAGATAATATCTACTTAAATGGCCTGATGCTGGGCTTAACCAAGGAGAGAATTGAGCAGGTCTATGAAGATATTGTTAGCTTTTCCGGATTGGAGAAGTCTATTAATAGACCTGTAAAACAGTACTCCAGTGGTATGCGAGCAAGATTGGGTTTTAGTATTGCAGCCACCCTTGAACCGGATATCTTTATAATTGATGAAGCTCTATCTGTGGGGGACATAGCCTTTTATGAAAAGGCAAGTGAGAGAATACAAGAAATGATAGCTGCATCTAAAGCCGTGATGGTAGTAACACATAGTATGATGTTTGTAGAAAAGGTTTGTACAAGGGCCATCTGGATAAATAAAGGTCGATTAGTGTTTGATGGCGATCCCAGGGAGGCCGTTGCTAAATATAGAGAGAATACTAAACAAGGTAATGTAAATTAGAAAATTATAGGTGTAAACAGTGCAGAACACAGATGTAAATAGACCAGGATATCGGCAGAACCTAGACAAATACAATAAATTGAAGAAAGAAAAAGAGAATTTGGATTATCTAGTGAAAAGCTTTGAACAGGATTTTGGGAATGTTACAAAGCTTAATTATGATCAGAGAAAATTCTTTAAGATAAAATTCATTGAGTTAATAAGTTCAAGAAAAAGGATTATAGACTTAGAAAACTCCACGAAATATGTATTGCTGGATACCCTATTAGAGAGTTTAACAAATCCGGTAAAAGCACCCCGTAAGATTCTATTTTTCTCCAAATATTTTTTTTCTAAGGCATATTACTTTATTAGAAAAAATGAAACTAAACTACCCCTTAGAAAAATAATCTTATCCCTATTGAGACCCCTGTACAAAAAAATCAATACATGCTTTCACGGTAGACCAAAAGCCAACCTGGTTAAAAACACGTTAATTATGGCGGCTGAGGATTTCCAGCCTAAAAGAAAAGACATCACTATCGGTGTAATAATGGATAAGTTTAGCTATGATTGTTTTAAATATGAAGCTAACCTGGTAATATTTACACCGGAAAACTGGAAAGAAGTATTGAGTAATAATACACCGGATTTTTTATTGGTTGAGTCGGCTTGGCGGGGAAACAATAATTCCTGGATGGGTTATCTAAATGATTTGGGAAAAGTAGAGGATAGTCGGCTGTTTGAATTGGTGAACTGGTGTAAAGATAAAAACATCAAGACAGTTTTTTGGAATAAAGAGGACCCACCTCACTTCGAACGATTTATAACTGCGGCAAAATTATTTGACTATGTTTTCACTACAGATATAGATTGTGTACCAAGGTATAAAGGTATGCTGGGCCATGAGAGGGTGTTTTGTTTGCCCTTTGGAGCCCAGCCTAAAATACACAATCCCATTGGCAGCAAACCCAAAGTGCATGACGTGGCCTTTGCCGGTTCCTGGTATGAAAAAAACCACGATGCCAGAAAGAGGCAAATGAAATACATGCTTGAGCCTGCCTTTAAATATAAACTGCATATCTTTGACCGGAATTACTCAAGAAATAACGATACATTACGCTTCCCAGAAAAATATATGCCTTTCATTGTAGGGGAGGCTTCGTATCAGGAGATAAATTATATATATAAAATTTACAAGGTATTTTTGAATGTAAATAGTGTTTCAGCAAGTCCCACCATGTTTTCTAGAAGGGTTTTTGAGATCCTGGCGTCCGGTACCTGCGTTGTCAGCAGTTATTCCAAGGGTATTGATGAAATATTAGGCTCCGACCTTGTTAAAATGAGTAATTCCTGGGAAGAAACTAAAAGGCATTTGGATCAACTAATAAAAGATGAAGCTAAAAGGGAAAGGTTAGCCCATCTGGGCGTGCGAATGGTACTACAGCACCATACCTACTCTAATCGGCTTAAGTATATAATAGACAACATTGATTTAAACACAAAGGATTCAGAAACAAGTAAAAGGGAAATAACCATTGTCGCCTATGCCAATTCCGAAGAAAGTATAAATTCATTATTGGAAAGCTATTCCAGGCAGGAGTATGCTGAAAAAGAAATGATTTTACTATTGGATGAAACCAATCTCAATGGTGCAAAATGGGAAAGATTGGCCCAGGCCTGTGAGAGTATTACAATAACCAAAGTCGATAAAACAATTGACCGGCAAGAGTGGATGCATAAAGCCTTAGAAGTGGCTAAATATGAATATATAGCAGTATTTGATGGTGCCTGCTTTTATGGAAAACACTATCTTGGGGATTTAAACATGGCCTTTGACTTTACTGATGCAAGTATTGTGGGTAAAGGCAGCTATTATACTTATTTTGAAGATGAGCAAGCATTGGCCCTTAACAACCGGCATATGAACCACTGTTATACTCCCTTGGTATTGGCCGAGGCATGTATTATAAAAAAGGAAGTATTCAGCAGATTAAAAGCTAAAACTGAGTCAAACCAGGCCCAGCAAGGAAATTTTCTCACAGACTGTGCTTCAGAAGGTTTTAAAATATATTCAGCGGATAGATATAATTTTGTCCAAATACAAAAGGGTAAAGCAACTAAATTAGCTGATTATGAAATAGTAAATTATTCAAAGGATTATATCAATCAAATTGAAATATAATGTCAACCTTAGGGGAGATAGCATGAGCAGCGATACAAATCAGATAAATGAGCGGGATAGAATAGCCCAAGCCTATCTAGGTAGTTGGGGCGGAACTGATACACAAGAGAGGGCCAAGAGGCGTATTAATTGGTTAGCCGGCCAAGCCGAAGGGGAACAAGTGCTGGATGTGGGCTGCAGTGAAGGAATATTAGCCCTGCTGTTGGCCCGGGAAGGCTTTAAAGTAGTAGGTGTTGATATAAATCAGGAGGCCCTTAAATATGCCGAAGGCCTATTTAAGAATGAGGCAGAATCAGTGTGCAAAAGGGCCAGTTTTATCAACGGGGATTTAATGGCAGTGGAATTTGCAGGTGACTCCTTTGACACAGTGATTCTGGGTGAACTGCTTGAACATTTACTGCACCCTGCATTAATTCTTGAAAGGGCCTGCCATTTCCTAAAGCCAGGAGGAAAACTCTTAGTAACCACACCCTTTGGTTACTTCCCTTCGACTGACCACAAACAAACCTTCACCCTAGCTAGCTTTTCAGCCTTACTAAAGCCATTTATCTCCCCGGTGGAGATTGCAATTGAAGATGGGTATATCCGCTTTGCCGGTAGAAAAAGGGAAAATGGCGGGTCAGGGTGGGATAGCTTTGACGATACCTTTCTTTTAGCTATTTCGGACAAGGCAATAATTGAGCAGCAAATCTTTCTGTGGAAAAATATCGAACGATGGAAAGCGGCGGAAAATAAGCTGCGCCAGGAATATAGAAAAAACAAAAATCAAATTCAAGATATCAATGGTCATGCTGACAAGCTTACAACAGAAAAAAATCAGCTAGCCCTAGAATTGACCCTTAAAGAAAGAGAGCTAAATCACCAAATCAGCCTGTTTAAGCAGGAAAAAGAACGGCTAGAATGGCTAAAGGCTGATAATGAAGTCCTTCAAGCTAAAGTTAAGGTACTACACAAGCAAAATGACGATCAACGGAAATCACGTAATAGGGCAGCCCAGAACTATTATCAAACCCGAGATAAGCTAAGGGAAGTAAAGGAATCAGTCTCTTTTCGTTTGGGACAGGCCTTGATCCAGGCGATAACCAGGCCGGGGTGGAATACACTAGCCCTGCCTTTCCGTTTAGCTAGGCTGTTCACCCAGGGCATTGCCAATAGGGTAAGGACATCTGACAAAAGCATACAAAGTGTACAATCAAACGGAGAAAAGAACACTCAAAAGTTAAATCCCAGAAGTCCCTTTCAAAGGGGTAAATTAAACCTGCTGCAGCATGGTTTTAATCCGGTAGAAATCTCAACTCCGGAAAACTACACTCCTAAAGAGGGGTGTGTATTTTATCTTCTTCACGCATCACTTCCCTATGTTAGCAGCGGCTATGCAGTTCGTTCCCAAGAGATTATATCCAGCCTATGCTCCGGTGGATTTAATGTACTTGGTGTATCTCGCCTGGGCTTCCCCTGGGATCTTAAAAATATGTCGGTTGAAGATGTTGTGGAAAAAGAGTCTATAGGCAATGTGACGTATCTGCGAATGCCAACCGAAGATGCGGGATTCAGCCAAATTCCCTTAGATGAATATATGCAGCGGTACCTGGAGGAAGTGCTAAATCTAGCCAAGGTCTACAAACCAGCAATAATTCATGCAGCCTCTAATTATGTGGAAGGAAATGTAGCAGTCAAGGCAGCTAAAATACTCGGAATACCAAGCATATACGAAGTAAGAGGCCTTTGGGAGATCACCCGAATCTCCAGGGAACCTGATTGGGAGCATTCGGAGGAATATGCCATGTGTGTTCGCCTGGAGACAGAAGCTTGCCGCGATGCCGATGCGGTAATTGCCATTACTCCATCCTTGAAGGATTATTTAGTTAACCAAAGGGGCATAGCTGAGGAGAAGATAACAGTTGTGCCAAACGGGGTAGACACCACCCGCTTTAAGCCCGTGGAACGAAATATCCAATTAGAATCCCAGTTGGGACTCTCTGGTAAAACGGTGATTGGTTTTGTTGGTTCAATGGTCGAGTATGAGGGGCTGGACTTACTGCTGGAGGCCTCTGCAATTCTTTTGAGCCAAAGAGATGATTTTCGCTTACTTTTAGTCGGTGACGGTCGATGCTACGAAGAATTGAAAAAGCTAGCAAGGGAAAAGTCCATTGCTGACAAGGTGATTTTCACGGGACGTGTCCCCCATGAACAGGTGGAACAATATTACTCCCTCATAGATATTGCACCGTTCCCCCGCAAAGGAGCTTTAGTCTGTGAGCTTATCTCACCCTTAAAGCCCTTTGAAGCCATGGCCATGGAAAAGTGTGTAGTTGCATCCGATGTTGCGGCCTTGGCAGCAATTGTGCAAGACAACAAAACCGGGATGTTATTTAAGAAGGACGATGTAAAAGATTTTGCAAAAGTGCTGGAACTGCTTCTTGATCAGCCAGAATTGCGGAAAACATTATCAAAGGCAGGTAGAGACTGGGTAGTATCAGAAAGAGATTGGAAAAGACAGGCAGAAGTGGTTTGTCAGTTGTATCAGAAACTTTAAGAGAAAATATATAAATATATTATATATGCCCCCAAAACGTGTTCAGCCATTCGGACGCGTTTTGGGGGCATAATCATTTAATTTAAAACTTTGTCATTGTCGAATAATGTATTATATTAGCGTATATTATCGGAAATTTCTAACAAAAAACATGTCATTATTAAAGGGATATTGTGTTTTATGTGGAATAAAATTACAAAATAGTACTAGAATCATACTATAATTTTTAAACCAATTCTGTTTTAGAGATATTTGTATTATTGTGCTTGGTAAAACCTAAACCTTAGGGTGAAGATAGTGGAAAAACATGCATATCATCCTAAAGTTTTATTTTTGTCCTAATTATAGGACTAAAGTCACACTGATGTCAGGACAAAATGACTAAAGTTGTCGAATATCAACACAAACGCAGATTTGGGTGAAGATTTACTAGTTAATATTATTGAATTACTATGCGTTGGTAAACAGTGTACATAAAGGAACTTAAAACCACCCCAGTCTCTAATTACTGTGGTGGTTTTATAGACTAAGGAACGCTAGGGCCAGGTAATTATATCAAACGGAGATTTCACGCAGTTACTTAGTTGAGTGGAGGGGAGAACGATGTCTGTTGGTCCACGAATCGATGATCCAGCTATTCGGGTGGACAGCCTTTCATTAGCAAAACGACATCAAGGTACAGGGTTAAGAAAGCACTTGTCCGCCGTTCTGGGTGTGACGATTCTTGTTTTCAATGATCTGCTGGCTCTAGTTATTTCTATGGGTTTGGCATACCTAAGTCGAGTCAGCGTTTTGCCGTTTATTTATGAAGGATTTCAGCCTATCCAGAGAGATGCATTGCTGAACCTCTGGTGGTTTCCACTGCTTACTGTTATTGTTCTAGCCTATGAAGGTATGTACCATAATCGCCTTCCCTTTTGGAGGGGGGCTAAGAGATTGGTAAAAGCTGTAACCTGGTCTATAGTGTTTGCAATTTTATTTATGTACCTTTCCAAATCATTAGATTATTCAAGAGCCCTCATTGTATTAACCTACATATATGCTGTTCTGCTACTACCACTTAGTAGATATCTTATAAAGTTCTCCTTGAACAAAGCAGGGTTGTGGCAAAAATCCGTTCTCATTTTAGGTGCAGGGAAGACTGCGGAACTAGTAATAAAAGGTTTCGAGAGAGAAAGTACAATGGGCTATAGACCTGTTGGCTTGCTTGAGGACGATCCTAAGAAGAAAGGAATTCTTAGAGGTAATCGCATTGTTCCTGTGTTAGGTAAATTTGAAGAAGTTGAAGAAGTTATGAAACGTACAGGAGTAAGAGATGTAATTATTGCTGTTCCGGGTTTAGAAAATAAGAAGTTAGTTAATCTAACTAACTTACTGCAGAATATGTCCGCTAATGTCATGCTAGTACCTGACCTTTTTGGAATTCCATTAACGGGCATTAGAGTAAACCATTTGTTTGATGAGAAGACTTTGATGTTATCTATGCAGAACAACTTAGCATCAGTATGCAATGTGATTCTAAAGAGAACTTTTGATATTGTGGTAGCTTGTTCTATGTTAACAGTAGTGTTGCCCGTAATGATTGGAATTGTAATAGCAATAATAATAGATTCAAAAGGACCTGCAATTTTCGCACATAAGCGTGTTGGTAAAGACGGTAAATCCTTTAAATGTTTCAAATTTAGAACCATGGTAACTAATTCCCAGGATGTTCTAGAAAAGTTATTAGCCAGTAATCCAGAAATCCGCGAAGAATGGGAAAGAGAATTCAAATTAAAGAATGACCCTCGAATTACTAGGGTTGGAAACTTCTTAAGGAAAACAAGCCTTGATGAACTACCCCAGATATTTAATGTTCTGCTAGGGCAGATGAGCTTGGTAGGTCCACGCCCAATTGTTCAGAAAGAAGTTGAAAAATACGGCGAATACTTTAAGGATTTTAAGATGGTTCTTCCAGGTATAACTGGACTTTGGCAGGTTAGTGGTAGGAATGATGTTGATTATGATGAGAGAGTTCAACTAGATGTGTGGTATGTTCGAAATTGGTCGTTATGGATGGATATTACTATATTGATACGTACAGTTGGAGTTGTTTTAGGTAAAAAAGGAGCGTATTAAAAGGATTACTAGCAATTATTTTATTAGATCCTTTGATAGATGAGCGTATCTTCTATTTAAATTGTTTGAAGTGACATAGTGATCAATGGAGTAGTAGTTAAGAAGAAATAATAAGGAAGGAAGAAATTATGATAATACGTTCAAAAGCTCCATTAAGATTAGGCCTTGCGGGTGGGGGTACCGATGTTTCTCCCTTCAGTGATGCACATGGGGGTTGTGTTCTAAATGTAACAATAGATATGTATGCATACTGTACTATTGAGCCTACAAATGACGGCATTGTTGGGTTTTATGCAGTAGATAGAAGTGAACAATTTGTATCTCCAAGTGTACCAAGATTTGAGATTGATAGTACTCTAAAATTACATAAGGGTATATATAATCGTATTGTTAATGAGTTTACTAAGGGAGAAAAACTATCATTTAGGATGACTACCTATTCCGATGCCCCTGCTGGTTCTGGATTAGGCTCATCCTCAACTATGGTTGTTGCTATTCTTAAAGCATATATGGAGTGGCTAAATTTACCCTTGGGAGAATATGATCTGGCGTCACTTGCATACGAGATTGAGAGAGTGGATCTAAAATTATCTGGAGGAAAGCAAGACCAATATGCGGCAACTTTTGGTGGTTTTAATTATATTGAATTTTATAAAGACAATCGCGTAGTTGTGAATCCTCTAAGGATTAAGAATTGGATAAAAAATGAAATTGAGAGTTCTTTAATTCTGTACTACACGGGAACATCAAGAGAGAGTGCGGCAATCATTGAAGAGCAGATAAGAAATACTTCAGCTAAAAACTCTAGCGGTTTAAGTGGTCTACATGAATTAAAACTACAAGCAGAAATAATGAAAGAAACAGTCTTAAAAGGAGATTTTGAAGGATTCGCACAGAGTTTGAAAAAAGGATGGGAAGCTAAGAAGAAGACTTCTTCGATAGTAACAAATAGTAGAATTGAAGAGATATACGATTATGTCATGGAGCATGGAGGTAAGGCGGCAAAAATATCTGGAGCTGGTGGCGGTGGATTTATGATGATAATTTGTGATCCGAAGCGCCGGTATGAGTTAATTAAAAAGTTAAAACATACTGATGGACAGGTGATGCTTGCTGCATTTACTGAAAAAGGTACTCAGGCATGGACAATTTATTAATATTTCTTAAGACAGCTAAATGGATAGCAAGGGGACGTGTTGGATGAAGGATTATACAAAAGCAATACTTTTAGATCTTATAAATCGTATGCCGGATTTGAAATTTTGCAGAGATAATATTCTCTTAGCAGTTCAGTGTATTATCCATTGTTATCGGGAAGGTAATAAACTACTAACTTGTGGAAATGGTGGCAGTGCTTCTGATGCACAACATATCGTTGGAGAATTAATGAAATCATTTGTTTTGACAAGGGTATTACCACTGTCTAAACAGAAGGAAATCAGAGAGTGTTTTCCAAATAGTGCGGATTACCTCATAGAAAATTTACAGGTTGCACTTCCTGCAATTTCTCTTATTGGAGAAACGGCTCTTACCACAGCCTATGCAAATGATGTGACGTCGGACCTATCCTTTGCACAACAGGTTTTGGGTTACGGAAGTAGAGGGGACATTCTAATTGCATTCAGTACTTCTGGGAATTCTAACAATGTTTTATATGCTAGTCAGGTTGCAAAGGTGCAGGGGATGACTGTAATTGCCTTCACTGGTGAAAAAGGTGGTAAGCTCCGCGAACTTGCAGATATTATTATCGATGTTCCTAGCGATGAAACATATAGAATACAGGAATATCATCTTCCTATTTACCATGCTTTATGTATGGCAGTTGAGTATGAATTTTTTGGTGAGGAATGACTATGGAAGCAGTTATTTTAGCTGGCGGATTTGGAACTAGATTAAAGCATATTGTTTCAGATGTGCCTAAACCCATGGCTCCTGTGTGTGGAAAACCATTTTTGGAATATATAATAAATTATCTTAAGTCAAACGGTGTAAGAAGAATAGTATTGGCTGTTGGATATATGAGGGAGAAAATCATAGAGTATTTTGGAACTGATTTTCATGGAGTAAGCATTGTTTATTCTGAGGAAGAAACTCCCCTTCTTACGGGGGGGGCGATAAAAAAGGCTCTTTCCTACTGCAAGAATGATAATATATTTGTTATAAATGGAGATACATATTTTGGTGTTGATTTAAAGCAGATGCATGAATGCTTTGTTAGTAGCAGATCTGTATTAAAAATTGCGGTTAAACATATGTATAATTTCGATAGATATGGCACAGTTGAGTTTACGGGTGAGCGAATCATAAATTTCTATGCAAAACGTCTAATTAAAGGTGGCTTTATCAATGGGGGAGTTTATTTAATGAAAAAGTCGCTACTAGACGGATATGGTGGTGCTTTCTCCTTTGAAACGGACGTTATGGAAAAACTAGTTAACAATATTCATATTACGGTATTTCAATCGAACGGCTATTTTATTGATATTGGAGTACCTGACGATTACGCAAGAGCCCAGATTGATTTTAAACAAATGAGGAAAGAACGATGAACAAAGCAGCCTTTTTCGACAGAGATGGGACGATCAATGTAGAAGTAAATTATTTATACAAAATAGAGGACTTGAAATTTATTGAAGGAATTCCTGAGTTGATAAAAAAATATAACGACAATGGATATAAGGTCATTATTGTAACAAATCAAGCAGGGATAGCCAGGGGATATTATACTGAGGAGGACATGCATAAACTGCATAGACACATTAATGCAGAACTTAAAAAGATAGGAGCTCATATTGACGCGTTTTATTTTTGCCCACACCATCCAGAACACGGGATTGGGAAATACAAGGTTGATTGCAATTGCCGTAAGCCCAAACCGGGAATGATTGAGCAGGCGATTAAAGACTTTGATATTGATGTAAGCCAGTCAATATTGTTTGGGGACAAGCCATGGGATATTGAAGCAGGAGAAAAATGTGGCATTTTAAGCATTGTTGTATGATGTTTGAACCCGCGTTTGATAATAATTAGTAAACATTTGGGACATTTGGGGTAGGTTCGGTTTTGCTATTACATTAAAAAGGAATGAAACAATCATAGTAAGTACAAGTAGTATTTTTTCTAAAAAATATTTATGGAAAGAGAAGAATTTAAATAATTTTGGACAGGCCATGGAGGCTAGCATATGAATGTTGTATTGGTATCCTTTTCTACACTTCCAACATTGCAAAATTATTTATACTACGCCTATGGGCATTTGCTGGAGATGGGTCTCAATGTATATACAGTAGGGGCGGATGAGATACAGGCCAATGTTGAGATTGGTGAAAGAAACATAACAGTATCTGTTCCAAGCTCACCGCTCCCTACACTTTCCTCATTAAAAGTGATGATACAGAAAATAGATATTATATCTGAACAAATTGAGGCACTGAATCCAGATATTGTACATTTTGTTTCAAAGCATACATGGAACTACATGTTAATTAGAAAATTAAAAAACCGTACTTCTGCAAAACTTATACATACCTTTCACGACCCTATTGGACATAAGGGCGACTTAGTACGTTATGGTGTTATTTTATATTACAAAGTAATTGGGAGTATTGTTGACGGGGTTGTTGTACATTCAGATAACTGCTATAAAGAGACAATTGAGAAACTTAAGCCAAAGGCTGAAGTGTTTCATGCTCCGTTGGGTTGTACCAAGTGGCATGCATATAGAGAGCCAAAACAAATCTTAAAAAAATTGCTTATTTTCGGGCGAATTAACCCGTATAAAGGATGCGATTTGGTACCCGCTATTGCAAGAGAAATAGAAAAAAGAGATAGTGAAATAAATATTATTATTGCTGGTAAGGCTTCTAAAGACGTGAAAGCGAAGACCTTAGATGCAATTGCAAAATGCCCAAACATTAAATTTTATAACTCATTTGTTTCAGAAGATGAGCTTGATCAATACTTTTACAATTGTGATGTAGTGCTGATTACACATACTTCCATTACACAGTCAGGTGTGATTTTAGATGCTTATAGTCATAGTAAGCCAATCGTTGCATTTCAGATAGATGGAATACAAGAATTTTTATGGGATACTGAGTGGAGTGTGCGGGCATTTGATATTAGTGCATATGCTCAGAAAGTATATCAGTTAGTATCTGATATTCATACACTGCGATTACAGTCTAAATTATCATGGGAGTTTGGGAAAAATCATTTTGCTAGTGAAAAAATGGCTGAATCTTTGTTTAAGATATACACAACTAATCAGATTGATTAAGGAAGGCACCCTCTCCATTGTTCGGTATGAAGGGGCATGAAAAAGTATACGATATCTGTCATATTAATTATGAGGAAAAAATATGCTTTTTACCACTCCCTGGTCGTCAATCAAAAAAACCTATGACTTACAATACTTTACTTATATTTTTACACAGAAAAGAAGTATTAAAATGTTTTTAGTAATTCTCTTTTTACTTTGACATTGAATTGCTTCCTCAAATAGGGGGTTGCTAAGAAATGATATGGTACCTCATTATTCTAGGGATGTTTTTGTTATTAGGATGTTATACTATTATTCTTAAAAAATTAGGTTGTGATTTTACAAAGATCGCTTTTATTATATGCTGTTTTGTATTATTTTTATTTGCCGCCTTACGTTCGGTAAATGTCGGTGCTGATACTGCACAATATCAATGGATCTTTGATTGGGTTAAGAACCTAAGCTTTCCCCAAATCTATACTTCTCAATCCTACACTTATTGGGATGCTGAGTATACATATAAAATTTACAATAAATTACTTTCTTTTATTTCACAGAGCAGTCAAACAGTAACAGTTGCAAACAGTGTATTGTTAATTGCTTTCCTAGCCCTTCTAATTAGGCGCCAATCTCCAGACTGGTGGTTAAGTATTTTTCTTTATCTTACGTTAGGATTTTACCAGACTGCGTTAAACTTAACACCTTCTTCTATTTCCTCCCTTATAGCAATGGGAGCGATTCCATATGCATGGGGAAAAAAACCACTATATTATTTTTTGCAAATTGCGGTAGCTATGGTAATTCATCAATCGGCATTAATATTTTTGCCGCTATATTTCATTTTTAAATTTCAACTAACTCAGAAACGTTTCTTAATACTCTTAGGTAGTGGATTTATTCTTAGTATGCTTTATGATATTTTACAAAAGCCTATTGCTTGGGTAATACCTACAAGTTATCAGATATATATTTCTAGTGTTGAACAGATTGGGATAACATCTCAAATATATGTGTGGTTAGTACATGTTTTACTTATTATGATATGTTGGTTTGCGGCTTGTAGGGTTAGAAGAAGACAAGAATTTTTTCAAAACAACAAGATTGGTTTGTACATGTTTTTAATTGAAAGTGTGATGTATTTTTTCGCATTTGAAAATAAAATGTTTTCACGTGTTTCTTTTCTATTTTCGGTTTATCTAATTATTACTATTCCTAATATGTTAGCTTTTTCAATAAGGAAAGGTGTAAAAGAGACATTATATCTAAATAAAAACCAGACTACTACACGACAAAAATTTAGTCATTTTTACTATGTTTTAATTGTCATTGTTTGTATAGCTCAATATATCTTAAGAATGAATGTTAATAACATAGGTGCTACCATTCCATATGAATTTTTCTTTAACTATTAAAGGGATTACTTCATTTTAATGTCTGGAATATATAAAAGATATTATTATATTTGAAGACCATGCTAGTGGGAGACAGAAGGAGGATGAGAATGATAAAAAAGATTGGAATTATGACCTTGTATCATAAAAACTATAATTTTGGCGGACAGCTTCAAGCATATGCACTTCAGAAGGAACTCGAACGGTTGGATTTTGAAAGTGAGGTGATCGACTGCGAGTTAGCTAGTATGAACGGCATATGGGATCGCTTTAGGTATCTAGGATTAGTGCAGTCGGCAAAGATATTTAAGAAGAAGATAGGATTAAAGTTGAGGCGACTAAATCCTAAATTTCGGTCACAAATGGTTGCAAGAGAGATTAAATTTCGTGAATTCGCTAATTCTATTCCACATTCGCCTTTTTGCACAGTAGATACTGTGAGGTCTTGCACCGAACGGTATGATTACTTTATCACTGGCAGCGATCAAGTTTGGAATCCGGGGCTTTGGAGAGATGCGCTCTTCCTTAACTTTGTTCCGCCCGGGAAAAAAAGAATTTCTTATGCCGCAAGTATTGGGGTTCCTCGCCTATCAGATGATGAGAAAGCCTATATGGGAACAAATTTGAACCATTTTCATGCCGTTTCAGTACGTGAGATAGGGACAAAAAAGCTAATTGAGGGTTTTTGGAAAGGCAAGATTTCTATTACTCTTGATCCAACACTACTGTTTGACAAAAAATTCTGGGATGGTATTGCAATTCAGCCTATGATTAAGGAGCCATATGTATTTGTATATATGATAGGAAGCAATGAGCATACAAAGAAGAATGTTTATGATTTCTGTTGCCGCAGTGGCATACGGATGGTTTCTGTCCCGCATACACAGGGGTACTATAAGCCAGAGGACGAGCAGTACAGTGATATTTTAGCTTATGATATTGGCCCTTGTGAATGGATAGGTTTAATTCGTAATGCTACTTATGTGTTCACGGATTCCTTTCACGGAACTGCTTTTTCAGTAAACTATAACAAAAATTTCTGGTGTTTTGAACCTAAGGTGGACAAAGATGTGCCAACAGGTAGCCTAAGGATAGAAAGCTTACTGCTACAGCTTGGTTTACAGGATAGAATCCTACAATTTAAGGGAAATCTAACAGACAATCAGTTAAGCCAACCTATTAATTATAATAAATCAGAACTGCTTCTGGATGCATTACGCCAGGATTCGAGAACATTTTTGGTCAATGCGATTAAGTGAATCTAGTTTTTGATAATCCAATTCCCTAGCATTTTTGAAGAGTCCATCCAGCTTGGAGAATTTATACTGAGGCTGTTAATTTAAAGTATGCTACGATGGTAGCCTCTATCTAAAGAGCTAAATAGAGAGGGTGAGTTGTTTTTGCGATGGATTATAACGGTACAGTAACGCCAAACGTCGTAAAGGAATTGGCTAATTGTACCGGCTGTGGTGCATGTGTCAATATATGTGTACATAATGCTATAAAAATGTATTGGATTGAAGGATTTTTATACCCAAGAATTAACATGAGTTCCTGTATGAAGTGCGGACAATGTCATAGGATTTGCCCAGCAAATCAAGGGAGTGGTAATACCTATTACGATAATAGACATAAGCCACCTAGGGCCTATGCTGTGCAGGTGTTAGATGAGGATGTTCGTGCTGTCAGTTCTTCGGGGGGGGTGTTTTCCCAACTAGCAGATCAGATACTTAAGGCGGGCGGAGCAGTTTATGGTGTACAGTACACACCTGAGTTTAAAACTGCACACACTTGCGTGACTGATAGTGCTTCTCTTGGTCGATTACGTGGCTCAAAGTATTTGCAGAGTGAGATGGGCCTTGCCATGAGAGAGGCGAAGACGATGTTGCTAACCGGACAGCTTGTACTGTTTTCAGGAACCCCCTGTCAAATCGGAGGACTAAAATCCTATCTGGGGAAAGGTTTTGACAATTTATTTTGTGTTGATATAGTTTGTCATGGGGTTCCAAGCCCACTGGTATGGGAAAAATATCTTGCTTATAGGATGAAGAATGCAGAAAGTAAGTACATGCCTACTAGGGTTAATATGCGCAGCAAAAAAAGTGGCTGGACCCGGTACTCATATTCAATGGAAATTGCTTTTGATAACGGAAATGTTTATCTGAAGCACAATCGTAAGGATCCATACATGAGTTGCTTTGCTAGTGATATCTGTTTGCGAGAATCATGCTATCACTGCCAATATAGAAAAGTTGAGCACGAAGCTGCAGATTTGACGTTGGCAGATTTCTGGGGGGTGGAGAAGCAACATCTCGAAATGGATGACAATAAAGGCACATCGCTTGTATTGATACATACTGAAAAGGGAGCCGAATTACTACAGCAGTGCACTGGTTTCATTAAGATGGTTAAGACAGATATAAACAGAGCAGTTGCCGCAAATCAGGGGGCTCTGCAGCAACCGTTGCAAAGCCGTCATCGCCTAAAGCTAGAATTCATGCATTTGGTTAATGAAAGTTCATTTGAACTAGCTTATCGAAAGATGATAAGAAAATTGTATTTTGTCAAGGTGCTCGATAAGTTCAAAAACTTTCTGAAGAGAGACAATGCATAAGAGTAGAGCTTAAACTTACAAATTGTAGCAGAAGGAGGCGGAACAGTTTTAGGTATTTCATTAGCGTTCGTTTATAGAGGTTCATGAATAATATTGGGAGCCATGTTACTATGCAGTAGAACTTTTAAGATAATATATGGATTATTGTAATTGCAAAATGTGTATTAATGGGGTGTGTATTGGACCATCTAAGAACGTTATACTTGTCACTGAATGTTAGTAGAAGAACCTAAAATTTAAGTATAATCCAATAGTTTAGATATTCTAGAAGTATTGCTCTGATATCTTGTTCTTACTTTTTTTAAAGTATAAATATAATTAGGGTTAGCTGAACAAATCCCATTTTACCTATAACACCAAAATTGTGGCACAGTGGAAGACCAGATTCCATTCAACAGGTGCCGCAGAAAATTGAACAAAAGAACACGGAGCCTATGCTCCAAGTTCATCACCAGGAACTGTAGACAAATTACACTTTCTGCTGTTTCTTTGAGCCGAGCCATAATACGTCCTAATCCATAGCGACGCTTGCCTTCACCAAATTTTCCTTCAACGGCATTACGTTCGCTGGCATCTTGTCGTTCGAGGGGTATTTGCTCCTTCTGTTTTTCTTTGTCAACCAGCGGTTTTCCTAGCCTTGGTCCGCTGAGGCGTATTTCAAGCCCGGCACAGTATCGAAGGTTATCTCTATTCCGATAGATTTTATCGGCTTGAACAACTTTGGGATAGTAGCCATACCTCTTGTGGTATCGTTCCACTGATTCCATTAAGGTAGTTGATTCATTAAAGGCATCCCAGCTCAGCTTTTCTACATAGGCATAGCCTTCTACAATGCTGATGGCTACTTTGCTACCGAACTCAACATCAGTCTTGGCTTTACCTCTGACAATGGGACGTATATGATGCTGCTGTTCATAGACTTTGCGTATGGTGTTTAAATTTTCTTAATGCTTCCGGCCTAGGCCATGCCCGTCGCCAGCTTGAGTAAGCAGCCCGTCTACAGCACGCAGGTTCCGGGCAACATAGCGTAACTGCTGGCCGATAGCCTTCCGGATCGCTTTCTTCTCGGGTTTCCGATTGCGTACAATGCTTAAGTAAGCTTTACGAGCGATCTTGCGATAAGTGCGTGGTCTTTTGCTGGGTTTACCAATGCTCTTGTGTACGATATCTATAACTTCATCCAACTTCTCCCTGGCTTCGTTAAGCAAGGAGAGTTCAGTGGGGTAGCGAATATCTGCCGGAGTACAGGTGGCATCCAGGATGAGCTTACCCTGGTTTTTGTGATATACCTCAAAGGAGGAAGCCTTCTTTTCTTGTGTGGTGGTTTCCTCTACATTAGTGCCACCATGAGGCGGGTCGGACTTATCATCATCGTCGGCTTTTTTCTCTTCAACTTTCTTGGCTGCACTGCAGATTTCTTCATTGATAGCTTTTAAGGTCTCTGCGTTAAAACGCTTACGAAAATGCACCATGAGAGAAGGGTCAAATGGTGGGGAGTCCTGGTATATCCTAAATCCAATGAAATATTGGAGGCAAGGTTTTTCCGTAATCTGCTCGACGGTCTCGCGATCAATAAACCTACACTTTTCTTGGATAATGAGTGCCCCGAGGGCCATCCGGACGGGTTTGGCCACCTGTCCACGCTTGCCCTTAAAAAGTTTAGCGTAGCGCTCTTCGATGGTATCCCAAGGGATAATTTTTGCCAGCTCTAAGTTTTCCTTCGAAGGGTAACACAAATTCTTCGATGTACAGTTGGTTTTCCAGTTTCTGGAACATTATTTTCCTCCAAGTGCACGAATTTTGCAGGGTTTACTGCATTTTCCTTGCATCTTATTTCGACATTAATGTTCATGAATCCTTGATTTATATGGGTTTTTGTTTGTTTCAGCTAGCCCTAATTAGTCGTGCCCGAAGGGATTATCCTATGGTTCTGTGGTCTAGTTTTAAAAAATTATAGCCGGACGTCGAATGGTACAGAGTAAACTAGGTTAGGATTGACTATATAATGAATAAGCAAGGAACGGGAACAGTTGTAAAGGCAACCCTAGTTATTGCAATAATTACTATATTTGCTAAAGTACTAGGTTTTGCAAGAGAAGCAGTTATCGCGAGAGAATACGGTGCAACTAGTATTGCAGATGCATTTCTAGTTGTTTTTAATATTCCTTATATGTTTAATGGGATATTAAATGCAGCCCTTGTTGTAGTTGTTGTACCTATCTTAATGCAATATCAAATTAATAATAAAACTGAAGAGGCAAGAAGACTTTTTAGTACGGTATTTATACTATTTCTAAGTATATTAGCCTTTGTTATTATTATCGGCATCTGGAAGTCCAACGATATTATTAATTTATTTGCCCCTGGATTTGATCTGGAAACATCAGAATTAGCATCTAACTTAGCATTAATAATGTTCCCGTCAATATTATTCTTTGCATTGGCAAATTTCTTTGCGGGTTTACTAAATACGCACAATATATTTGCTCCATCAGCATTGGCTCCCGTTGTATTAAATACAGTAATTATTGGGACTGCCTTTACAGTTGCAAAGACATTTGGTGTTTATGGTCTTGCCTGGGGGGTTCTTTTAGGGACTATAGTAATGGCATTAATTCAGGTTCCTTTTCTAAAGTATACCGATTTTAGATTTCGTGCAGTTATAGATATAAAAGATGAAGGTGTACGTAAAGTATTTGGTTTAATGTTACCTATATTTATAGGTAGTGGGGTAGCACAAATAAATATTTTAATATACTACTACTTAGGATCTGGTCTTGCAGAGGGTACAATATCTGCCCTTAATTATGCAACTAAGCTTATACTTTTACCGCAAGGAATATTTGTAATGGCGGTTGCCACTGCCATATTTCCAAGTTTAAGCAGATCAGTTGCTAATATTGACCGGGAGCAGTTCTCCAATATTCTAGTTAAAGGATCTAAAATGGTTTTTCTTCTTTCGGTACCTGCAGTAGTTGGCTTAATTGTATTACGGGAACCGATTGTTGCGGTGCTTTTTAAACGGGGTGCCTTTGATGAGAGGGCACTGTTGTTAACTTCAGGAGTATTATTATTTCTTTCTATTGGATTAATAGGTCAATGCTTGAGTCCGGTTATGACTAGGGGCTTTTATGCTTTGCAGGAGACATTAACTCCAGTAAAGGTTTCAATATTAACGGTAGCTATTAATATTGTTATATCATTATTATTAGTAAAAAGAATGGAGCATCTTGGCTTAGCCCTTGCTAATTCCGTGGCAATGACAGTTAATGTTATTTTGTTAGGATTTTTGCTTAGGAAACATATTACCAGAATTATGGGCAGGGGTTTGATTAGTTTTAGCTGTAAAGTTGTTATTTCTTCTGTAGTTATGGGTATGGCAGTGTATTCTGTAGATAATTTTCTTGCTAATATATTAAGCAGTCTTTCACTTAGATTATTGATAGATATAACACTTGGTGGACTTGTTTATTTTATCATGGCATTTATTCTAAAAACAGATGAACTGTATTATGTTTTAGATCTGGTGAAGGGTGTTATAAATAAAAGGACATCTCTAAGAAAGAAATTTGCTGGTTAGGTTATATTAAAAATATTTTCCAAAACCTCACCTAAATGTTCATTGTTCAAGAAGTATTCGTTGCTATGGAAAAATTACATTTATCCCCATATGGGTTGCAATAAGTATGGTATCTGAGATGTTAGTTGAAACATCACTCTTCAATTGGTAGAATAAGTAATATAAGTTTCTTCTGGGGGGTGCTTTTAATAAAATTATACAAAGGTTCCATTAATCATGAACTTTTACAATGTTGCAAAGAATTAGTGATAAGTAGCGCCCCTAAAGCGCAATTAGTTCTTTATGGTTCAAGGGCTGAAGAATCACTGGATGAAGCTAATTTACTCTTTAACTCGGAGTGCGTTCATTATTTAATCAATACTGGGTAAAAAAAGAGCTTGTTAGCAAAGAACTTGGAAAATTTTACTCAGAAATCTTTGATTACAGGCAAGAAAGTGATTATACCGATTATGCCTGCTTTGATAGGGAACAAGTAGAGACCTAAATTAATGAATCAAGAGTCTTTGTACAGATCGTAAAGTCTAAATTACCAAAAATACTTTAAATTAATACGAAGATACAAAGAAGGAGAAGTAGCTTAAACATCAAAATGAAAGGGCCGTTCACTATGGGTGAAACGAATAAAACCATAGCCGAACATGTTCAAGATTTTTTGATTTATCTTAGAGTGGAGAGAGGTTCATCTTCACACAGTATAAAATCATTTTACAATAGTCTAAGGGTTTTTGAAAAATACATAAGCCGAGAGATGGGAGTTATATCAATCAAGGATATAACTCTTACTGTGCTTAGAAAATACCTCTTATACTTAGAAGATGAGAGAGAAAATAGTCCGACAACCAGAGCTCATAAGATATCAACCCTACGCTCTTTTTTTACCTATTTGGTTAGTGAAAGTTACATAGACCAAAACCCTGCTTTGAAGTTATCAAAACCTAAATGCTCTAAAACGCTACCTGTTTATCTAACACCCGAAGAATGCGGGAGGTTTTTGCAGGTAGTAGATAATAATTTACCCAATGCATTAAGAGATATTACCATTATAAAGCTTTTCCTATTTACTGGAATTAGAGCTGGGGAACTGATAAGTTTAAAAGTAATGGATGTTGATTTAACACGTAGGGAAATTAAAGTTATTGGGAAGGGATCTAAGGAGAGAATTCTTCCATTAAATACAGTTATAACAGAACAATTGACTAGGTACCTGGAAGAAAGGCCGAAAGTTAAGACTGGAGCACTCTTTCTAAATTATATTCATGGAGGATACAGGGGGATAAACCAAGAAGAGGTAAACATCCTGTTTAGAAAATATGCAAATATAGCAGGGATTAAAAATAAACAGGTTACCCCTCATAAGCTGAGACATACTTTTGCATCCTTGTTACACCAGAATGATGTTAATATTGTTGATTTACAGCAGCTATTAGGGCATAGTAACATTGTGACAACACAGATGTACACACATACCAATGTTGAACGGCTTAAGAGGGCAGTGGAAAAATTGCCCTTTAAAGAGGCCCGGACCAAATATAATCTCAAGAAATGAAAACCGAGCTGCCTTTGAAGGCATTGATACAGATATATTAAATGGAAACAAAAAGAACAAGAAGATGGTTAAAAATGTTCTTGTTGAAATCTATGCCGATTATTTTGTTGCGGAATCAATTCTTTAACATGCTTTTAAATGAAAATCCAAAGCCGAATTTATACCCTTTATATGTATCCTCAGAACAAGTGTTTGGTGTATAATAAAATCAAACGCTTGCGAGGTGGGGAATAGTGCGGGATTTCATAAGATTTCTTGATGAATTTACCACTTATTTGAGGGTGGAACGAAGGTTTTCTGCCCGAACAATTGAGGAATACACATTAGATTTACGAATATTTAATCAGTTTCTAGTTGAGCAAGTGGGTAGCATTTCTGCAAAAGATATTAACTTACCATTATTAAGAAGGTACTTGCTGTTTTTAGAAGATAAGAGGGCCAATGGGCCGGCCCTGAGGTCCAGGCGGGTATCATCTTTACGTACTTTTTTTAATTACCTCGTTAGTGAAGGCTATTTAGATAATAATCCTGCCCTTAGGTTAGGGAAACCTAAAAAGGAGAAGAAGATTCCTGTTTATTTAACGGTGGAAGAATGTGAGAGGTTTATTAGTGTAATTAGTACTAGTTGTACCCATTCCCTAAGAAACACTACTATTATAAAGTTGTTGGTTTCTACCGGCATGAGGGTAAGTGAAGCTGCTGGTTTAAACCTTAAAGATATTGATTTGACTCGGCAAGAGGTTAAGGTAATGGGGAAGGGTTCTAAAGAAAGGATTATACCTTTAACTGATTCCATTACCTCTCAACTGTCCAGGTATATAGATTCACGGGCTGACATTAAGGAAGAAGCTCTATTCTTAACGCTGGTTAGTGGTAGGTATAAAAGAATAAGTGTTGCCACTATACAAGATATATTTAGGAAATACTCTAAGGCGGCAGAGATTAAAGACAAACATTTGACTCCTCATAAGCTAAGGCATACCTTTGCTACCCTTTTATACCAAAGTGATGTAGATATTGTCGAACTGCAGCAACTATTGGGACATAGTAGTATAGGGACAACCCAGATTTATACCCATACTAGTGCGGATAGACTAAAGTTGGCAGTGGAAAAGATGCCGGTCAAAGAGGAACAAAGCAATTATTTTGCGGATTGAAAGGTTTTTATTCAAGATGTATAAACCCTGCAACCATGGTATAATATGGAAAAGGGCTATTGTTAGATAAGTTGTATTTGTTTAGGTTTATCTTGTCTGGAAGATGAAAGTTAGGTGATATAATGGATAAGCTAATTGCTGTAAAACAAATATTATCAAACTATCCTGATATTATTGCTGTTTATTTGTTTGGTTCTTACATCGAGGACAAAAAGAGGGCTAGAGATATAGACTTAGCCATACTAACAAAAGATTCAGCAAAGAGTCTGGTCAATATATATATGAAGTTATATCCTCAGCTAGCAGAACTCTTTAGCCCCTTAGAGGTAGACTTGCTTTTCTTGAAAAACGCTTCCTTAGCACTTTCACTAGAGATTATAAGTAAAGGAAAAGTTATTTACTGCTGTAATGACGATATTCGCACAGATTATGAATACTATATTTCTGGAAGGTACATGGATTTTAGTTATCACCTAGAAACTGGCTATAAGGAATTATATGAATCAGTAAAGGATGATTTAGGTGTTTAATAATTCTATAATATCTGAAAGGATTGGAATTATAACAAAATCAGTAAATCGACTGAAATTGTTGGCGAGTATGCCACTGGAACAATTCCAAGTTGATGAGGATGCTATAGATATTGCAGAAAACAGATTGCGGAGGGCACTGGAAGCACTATTTGATTTGGGCCGTCACATAGTTATTAAATCAGGGGCAGGTGTACCTGTTGATTACCGTTCAGTGATTGATAAATTAAGGGAAATACATTGCCTGCCCGATGATTTTGCCCAAAATACTATCGGAATGGCAGGTTACCGTAATAGATTAATTCATGACTATAACAAAGTAATGCCCGAGGAAATTTATGAAATTATGCAGAATCGTTTGACAGACTTAACCCAATTTTGCAACTATGTTTTAGATTTTATTAATAAAAAAAAGTAGTTGTGAAGGTAAGCTAAGTGGCGATTCTAGTTACAGGGGAGCTGGCTATATTGGTAGTCATACACCCTCATTTTGTGCAAAAATACGGGGGAAAGAAGTTGGTGTTTAGTAGCTCCCTCGCTGGATCACCTGGCGGGGGAGTTCGCATAAAAAGATATTAGTGTAGCCGCTGAAATAAAAGACTTAAAGTTGATTGATTGATTGGCTCCTATTTTGGCAACGGGAATAAATTGCGGAAGTCCTTAGGTATTGGTAAAATGCAATTTATTTCCACTTAAAAAACAAAAAAGTGGTGAACTTCATGGCAGCAAGGATGTTATTAATTGCCTTTATATTTGTAGTAATCATAGTAGAGTTTTTATTATACAGACAAAAAATCAGGTTTATTAAATATATAACTACGATTATTTATTTTGTCAGCAGTGTTTATTTAGTAAATATAGTACTCAGGGCGGATACTATTGATCCATTTATGGCATTTTTGACCTTAATTATGATTTGTAGTTTTTTCTTTTCTTTCATGCTCAAAATTGCTTTTTGGGGGCAAAGTTAGTATTTCTTTTAAAACAAAGGTTCCTATTATAATAGAAACTAAATTACTGATAGCACAGGGTATAGTAAGGAGAGGGTGAGATGGCTGTAATACCTGGTAAGCATCAGAGATATAGTTATCAAGACTATAAACAGTGGCCTATGGATAAACAATGGGAACTAATAGAGGGGGTAGCTTACGCCTTGTCTCCAGCCCCTTCTACAGAGCATCAACTCATTAGTGGCAATTTGTTCTTTATCATTAAGAGTTACTTGAGAACTTTTGAAAATGATTGTATGGTTTTTTATTCTCCTTATGATGTACTTTTAAAAGGTAAAGAGGAAGATGAAGATAATTGCTCAACTGTAGTTCAGCCCGATCTTCTAGTTGTTTGTGACAAAAGTAAAATCAAGGCAAAGTATTGCCTAGGAGCACCTGACTGGATTGTTGAGATTTCTTCGCCTTCCGCCCCTTCTATGGACTACGTGAAAAAGTTACACCTTTACGAGAAGCATGGAGTTCGGGAATACTGGATTATTAATCCTCAAAACAAACAAGTAATGATTTTTAGATTGAGAGATAATGGGGAATATGATATGCCAGAAATTTATATAGAGAAGGGTATTGCCAATGTTGGTGTTTTTGAGGGTCTGAAGATTAAAGTAGAGGATCTGATCTAGATTAACTTAGTTAAATTATTTTTGTTATGGAGGGTAACCTAGTGCTATCGATGCGTTATTAATAGAATTGTTGGGGGGCTACTTAAGTTCTTTAAGGAGATCGGCGGGGTAGAAGAGCTTGGATCTGGAGTTAGAAATATTTATAAATACAATAATATTTATTCAGGGGCTGAGCCAACATTCGTTGAAGGTGATGTATTTAGACAATTATTCCGTTTCTTCCTAACTCTAGTGACCAAGTTGATAGGACCAGAGAAATATTGGAGTTTTGTAGAACGGCTAGAACTCGGGAGGAGATACAAGACTTTTTAGGAATTCAAAGTAGAAGGTATTTAAGAGCAAAGATATTGAAACCGTGGCCGGGCAAATGTGTGAATTTTGGACAGCTGAGGACATTTTTTACAATAATTATGATTTGTAGTTTTTTCTTTTCTTTCATGATCATAGTTGCTTTTTGGGGTCAAAGTTAATATCTTTGGTCGGATTGAGCTCATCACCTTAACCGGTGATGGTTTTTTTTATACTAAAATAGGAAAGGTTAAAGGTCTCCGGTATTTAATATTTTTCCCGATAAAAACTGACTTTTGGAGGTTTTTTAGGAGGGATAATCAGGAAATGTGTGGAAAGATGCTAGGATAATTAATTGAAGTTTTAATATACCAATGAACAGTTTAAGGTGATGCAAATGAAGGATATGATATATAACTATTTAATGTTAATAGCCTCAAAAAAGAGGCGCATCGAAACTAAAGACATAGAAAAATATGTAATAGATAAGCTAGGACTGGATGAGTATTGGGGTAAGTGTGGAGGTTATAATTCCTTTAATAAAGTCATTGAGTCACTGGTACAAGAAGGGGTTATTCAACCGGTAAAATCATGGAAACAAAATGGTAAGCAGCCTGCTTTGTATAATGGGTATCAGGTGATTTTGCAGGAGGATAATTTGGATGCTGCATTGATACAACTACTTTCAACGCAATATCATCCAGCGATAAAGGTTTCATATTACTTCAATCATAAGTCAGCATACCAAGAAGATAAATTCTATTTAACTGCTCTTAATAAATTTCTACAACAAAACATTGCCCTTACTGAATTGCCTGCCATAACAGTCAACGAACGTTCCTTTCAAATCTTTCACGATGAAAAATGGCTTCTTTCCAAGCAAGGTCGCAATTTTTTGCAGCGGGTTGGTTTAACACTAGAAGACTTGCAATGTTACCCCACTTATGAGCCTTTCTTTTACTTTCAAAGACAAAACAGATCTGCACAGGAAGTCAATGTGTTAATAGTAGAGAATAAAGATACATTCTTTTCCTTAAAGAAGCTTTTTCAAAAAGGAATTTACTCGTGGTCAAAGACATCGTTTTCTCTTCTTATCTACGGAGAAGGTAAAAAAATAGAAAAAAGTTTTTCATTCTTCTGGGAGCTGGAAGAATACAAAAACAGCAATGCAATCTTTTATTATTTCGGGGATTTAGATTTAGAAGGTGTTTTAATTTGGTATGAACTGCAAAGGCAAGAGTGGGTAGATATTAAGCCTTTTGTTTTTTTCTACGAAGCACTGATTAATAAATATTTGCATGTGGCCCGACCGATTAAAAAAGAACAAAAGATTTCTGAGGAAGCTGTACAAGCTTTTTTAACACACTTTTCAACCGATGCATCAGAGGCGATATCTAAAATGCTGAGGTGCAATTTATATTTGCCCCAGGAAGGTTTAAACTACCAATTGTTAAATGAATTATCTGATTAAGCTATTAAGGGTGGAAATAAAGTGAAATGGTTTCAAGAGATTTTTGAAGGGTTTGAGGAAAGGATGCGTAACATTGCTGCTTTCTTTCCCATCCTAGAATTAAATCAAAAAACAAAATATCCATACCCCCCAGTACCTTTGGGCGTTGCTATAATGCTATATGTTTTAGAAGATATGCTGAGGGGCAAAAAGGATTGCACCTATGAAAAAATTGCTTATTTTTTGCAAGACTTAATTAACAGCAAATTTAAAGAGAAGATAACTTATGATTTAGCAATTGAAATTACTCAATACCTTGTCCGGGAAGGGCTTATGAACCGGGGCCGCCCCCATACTTATACCTACCCGGATTTGCAAACAGGGGCAGAAAAGAGCCATAAGTTCCATTTGCTTGAACTGGAAGAATATCAAATTAAAGATAAAATAGTTCGATTAAAGCTTTCCACAGATGGGTTGGAACTGCTGTTTAAAACAAAGGAACTGTATAATGAGCTGCAGGTTTCTATTACCCAACTATACTTAAGGCAGCAAATCCAGAAGGGAGTCTTTGATGGCGCCCTCCGTTCGGTTGAGGAACTTTCCTTGGCTGTAAAAAATGAGAAAAATAAAATTAAAAAGTTACAAGAAAGAATAATTCGCGACGTATTACAGGTGGCCCGTGAACAGGAGCTGGAAAAACAAATTGACCGAATAAACGAGCAGTTGAATCGGGAGAAGAAGGTTTTTGCAGAATTAGAAGAGTTAATTGAATATACTATGGAGCAATTAAATACTGGCAGCTTAACGGAAAAAGAAGAAATAGCAATTAATAAAGTGATGCAAATTAAACGCAAGCTTTTAGATGTAATATCTGAACATGAATCTTTATTTACTGATAAGATACGCATTCAAAAACTGATGAATCAAAGCATTGAATCAATGATTATATCAGCCTTTAATACCAAGGTTAACTTCGAAACAGAGTTTTTAAGGCCTGTGGTTCAGAAAAATCTGAGTATGGATATTCTGAAAAAGGTACTGGATCCGATACTGCCGATTAAACGACGTCCCTTTTTTCATCCCGGCAGGGTGTTTTTAGAGCAGCCCTTAAAAACAGCTGCGGAGAATAATCTATCAGAACAAGAGTTGTGGGAATTGGAAGAAGAGTTAATAAGGCGAGAAGAAGAAAAGGAATTGCAACAACAGTTAGAACGGGAACGGGATTTAGAAGCCCACTTATTAATGCTATTAAGACCGTTGATACAACAGCAGGAAGTTAAGATTAGTGAATTAATGGAGGATATAAGTAAAAGTGAACCGGATAAGTTTCAAGGGTTAATTAATAAAATGAACTTTTACCCCTTACTTATTCAACTGCATCAGTTAGGTAAGATACCCATACTTGCCAGTTGGGAGTTAGAAACCTACTCCCTAGATGATTTGCCCAGGGTGTTGGTAAAAATTGCAGGGGAACATCCTGACATACATGGGCTGAATGCCGTTGAATTAGTAGCAACTGGAGAAGTGATATATTTGCCCAACGGTTATGTGATGTCTGATTTTATTGTCACAAGGAGAGATAAAGATGGAATGGCATAAGGATGATGTGATGTGGGCCTTTCGCATTTTTACAAGGCTATTACATAATGGTGTGATAGATGAAAATGAACGTGACTATCATTATGCCTACCAGCGCAATGAAGTTAGACAAGTACTGGAAGAGGTAATTGAACTGGAAGCAGAAGTGAAAATATTTGCTGCGGGGGGTAATATTTATCTAACTCCCGGGGTGGCTAACAGCTTATTTGGCTATAAAAATGCCGAATTAAGAGAACAGATGAAGCTGCGTAACAATAGTGAGCTTTACTTGGCTTACTTTGTAATTTTATGTTTTCTAGCTAAATTCTATAACAGCGAGGATCAGTCATTGACCTCTCGGCAATTTGTACCATTAGAAGAGCTAGAGGAAACAGTAACTGAACATGTGAACACCGTGCTGGAATCTGAACCAGAAGAGGTTGAATTACAGGAAGAGAAGTACCAGATTAATTTGCGTACTGTTTCTGAAACATGGCAGGATATGCCTGCCTTTGATGATAGTGTTAAGAATTTGAAGAGTGCCAGAAACAACCGGGTAAGCTTTTTATTACGGGTGATGAGGTTTTTAGAAGAAGAGGGCTTGGTACAAATACTGGAGGACAGGGAAATTAGAATTTTACCTAAAATGGAGCACTTGGTTGTAAAATATTATTTTCACAGTCAGCGTAAAGAGATGCTCTTGGAGCTTTTATCCCGCCCCCTGTCACTAAAGGTGAAAGAATAAAGGAGAGATACTATGCCACGGATTACCCGTGTTAGGGTGACTAACATTCAGTATGATAACGGTAAAAAACAGTTGCCCGACATCATGGTGGATGCTAATGGTTTAGATACCGTAATTCTGCTGGCCAATGGTGGTGGGAAAACGCTACTTATACAGTTGATTATTCAAACCATCTTACCTAATGAGAGAATGGGCGGCAGAAAAGTTTCTGATTTATTGCTGTCTAATAGGTATACTGGCCATGTAGTGGTAGAGTGGCTTTTAGATGATACCGGTGAACAAAGGCATTATTTATGCACGGGCTTTTGTTTTACCAGTGGATTAAATAATGATCAAAGCATTCGGTACTTTAATTATTTATTTGAATACCAGGAACTTTCTGGACTAAATATTAAAACACTGCCGCTGGTTAATGAAGATGAGCAGGGTATGAAACACCCCATCAGCTATGTGCAGTTGAAGGATTACTTAAAAGAAGAAACTAAAAATCATGTTCAGGTAATAGAACATAAGAATACTTATCAAGAACGATTAAGGTATTATCAAATTTTGCCTGAAGAGTGGAAGAATATTCGCGATACCAATGGTTCTGAAGGAGGGGTGGACAAATTTTTTGAAAAGAGTAAAACCACCCAGCAGTTGATGGACAACCTCCTTATCCCTAGTGTTGAGGATATGGTTTTTCAAAGTGAAAGAAAAAAGAATGAGTTGGTTAACGCCTTCAGTGAGTATCGCAATATGCTAATCGAGATACCGCAGATTAAAAAGAACCTTAAGGATTTTGATGCAATTAGAGAGAATGCTGAAGGACTGGTTGAAGAGGTAAAAAATTTAGATGATATACAGCAGGAGCAGAGCAATAAAAGCAAAGAACTTGTTGTGCTGGCTAAAACCTTTACCTGTTTTAAAGATAATGCAGAGAATCTAGCTGAAGAATTGGAAGAATCTAAGAAGAGGAAAGAAGACCAATTAAAAGACCTGCGCTGGCAGAAAGAGAGCTATAGTGTTTTTCAAAAACATCTGGAATATAAAAATGCGCGGAAACAAGTAGATGAAATTAGTATCTCCCGGGATGGACAAGAACAACTGTGGCAACAGGCGAAAGAAACTGAGAATATTGTTAGGGCACTGCATTTTTATAATAAAGTAATTTATGCTAAGCAGGATGTTATAAAATATCAAGCTCAACTAGATGTAATGGATAAGGATCAACCAGAGCTGCAACGAGAATTAAAAGAGAAGAAAACTCAACTGCGCGGTGCTTGGGAAGTGAAAAAGGCATTATTGCAGAAGCAGGTAAACGAAAAAGAGCAGGAATATAAAAATCTGCAGAATGAAAATAAACAACTGGAGACTGAGCTTTCTGAAAGTAGAGGGCAGGAAACGAATGTGCAAGGAAGCCTAGCCAAGGTTGAGGCATGGCTTGACCAGTTTTATAGTCACCAAGAAAGATTACTGAAGCATGTTTCTCAGGCAGAGGTAATTGAACCGGAAAAAGCAATTAGTACCCATGAAGAGATGTTAGCTAATTTAGAAACCACTGAGCAAATAACGAAATCCGAGATAGATAGTATAAGTAAGCAACAGGAAGGGCTAGACAGTAATATATCGCAATGGGAGAACGAAAGCATACAATTACAATCCCTTGCCAAAGCTGTAGATGAAAAGATAGAGCAGTATGAGGGGGAACAAGAGAAGCTAGGCAGTTTGCTCGCGGAAAATGAATTTTATACAAAATCATTATTGCAAGAAAAAGAGAGGGTTTGGTTTTGGGCCCAGGATAAACTGCGCAGAGCTCAAGAGAATCGCGTAGTGGAACAAGCTCGGTTGGCAAACCTAGAAGAGAAGTGGGTGTTGCTGGAAGATAAAGATTATTATATACCTCACAGGGAACTGTTAAAAATTAAACAATACCTACAGAAAAAAGATATATATGTATTGTTGGGTAGTGAATGGCTTGCAAATCAGCAATTAAATAAAGTGGAAAAAGAAGCTTATTTAAAGCATCAACCTCTAATACCATACACTATAATAATTGAACAAAATCAAGCTAATGCGGTTAAATACGCAATGAAGCAAGCGAAAGACTGGTCGAGGGATATACCACTTCTGTTTTTAGTGAAAAGTAAGGAGAGTTTGCGACGGGTCAGCATGGAAAACGAACAGTTTTTACCCTTGGGTGAAGAACTAATTTTCTATCAGCCCCAATCCCACAGTATCTTTACGTCAAAGGATGAGTTGCAGAAGTATAAAGAAGATATGGAACAGCAACTTGCCGATGCAAAAAATATTGTTCAGAACTTAATTAATGAAGAAGATAAGTATGTGCAAATTAGGGAACGGGTTAAAGCTTTCTATCAACAGTATAACGAGCAGCTTATTGAAAAATTGCATGTTGAAGAGAAAGAATATCAAGAACAGATAAAGAAATTGGCCGAAGCTACAGAGGCTGGTAAAAAGCATAAAGAAGAGTTAAAGCAGCAGTTAGGGCAGAAACAGCAAGAATTTATTAAGTTACAAAATGATAAAAGAAATGAAAACGATATAATCCTAAAGTTGCAGGATTATCTGCAAGATTATAGCTTGTATCCTGGGAAGAGCGAAGAGAAAGAAAAATATCGATCTGAATTGTCAGCCATAGGTGATGTAATTAAATTTATGGAACAGCAAAGGACGAATAATTATAACTTAATGCCTGACATAAAGCAGAGTTTAAGTGAGAGTAAAAGGCTGAAGGCGACACATGAAGAAGATTTCCGACATTATCAGTTAGAAAAGATATCCCAGCTTGTAGAAGTGGCATCCAGCTATGAAGCTTTAAAAGCAGAAGTAGATGCTGTCATAGAAGAATTGAAGACGAAGCAGAGCAGCCGGAATTACGTGGACGAACTGTTGCGAAAAGCCCAGGAAAGGGAACAGGATGCATGGACAATAATCGAGGGCACCGGTTTAGAGGAACAGTGGCTCAAGCTAAACCAAAGATGGGTTTCTGTCGATGAAGTTAAGCAGGCAGAAAAGTTAACCACGGAACAAAAACAGCAATATGATCAGTTAAAAGAAAAGTGGCAAGAAGCAGAAAGTGCTGCTGGTTCGATTCTGAGTGTATTGGAGGATAGAGTAAAAAGAATTAAGGATAATTTTAACCGTGAGCCATATCTTGGGTTTTCAGAGATTAACTACACTCTAGAATTTAAAGCTATAGTAGAAGAGCTTAAAAGATTACAAGAGGAACTCAGTAAGCTGGACCAAGCTATTAAAGATAATTATGAATGGCGAAGTGAAAATAAAGAAGCATATGAAATGGTTGCAGATATAGATGAAAGTTCGTTTAATAAATGGTGGCATAAGATAGAACCCTTGACTGATATGGAATGGGAAGATTATAAAGCTAAGCCTAAGACAGTGGTTCGTCGGTGTGACAAGGAAATTAAAATTATTAACGAGAGATTGCGTGAGCAACAGGAAGTGGTTGGGCGTAGATTTCAAGATTACTTACGCAAACTGGAGTCTACGGATAACCCTAAAATTAAGCAGTTTATCCGTGATGTTAATGTAATAATGGATAACCATAGAATTTATGATTATGACTTTGTGGAAACACAGTTCTTACGTATATTTGAAGGGTTAGATAAATATCTAGAACACTATCAACTTATATTAAATGAAAGGGAAAAGAATCAAGCAATACTAATAGACCTCTGTTTGAGACGGGCCAGAACAATTTACGATAGCATTATGGAAATTCAAAAAAATTCTCAGGTAAAAATATATGAGCGAGATATTCAAGTTATAAGAATGGACTGGAAGGTAGTGGAGGATCAAGAAGCATACGAAAGAATGCACCACTACTTACAACAGGTGCTTAAGGATCTGCAGAAGTGGAAACAAGAGGGTTTAGATGATGATGAAATGGATCGTCGCATGGAGGAGCTGCTGAAAACACGTAATCTAATACAAGTGGTAGCACCCATTGAGGATTGCCGTGTAACGGTATACAAACCTAGGAAAGAATCTATTGTTCGTCATTACAAATTAGACTATTCCCCCTGGGATGAAGTTTGTCGATGGTCCGGTGGGGAGGAGTATAGTATCTATATTACTATGTTTATGATTATGATAAGTCATATTCGCCAGCAGACCCAAGGGACTAGGAAGGTTTGGAAAGTTATTGTGGCTGATAACCCCTTTGGCAGAGCTTCTTCTCCTCATATATTAGAGACGGTCTTTCAAGTGGCAAGATCTAATAAGATTCAACTAATCTGTCTAACAGCCCATAAACAGGACAGTATTCTTCAGCATTTTCCAGTTGTGTACAGCTTGCAATTACGCAATGCCTATGGGAAAGAGGTAATGAAAGCAGAACAAATGGAGACCGGGTTTTACCGTTATGATACGGCATTAGATGGAGGAGCACAAATGGCATTATTGATGTAAATTAGCGAGGGATTGTCAAGGTTAGTATCTTTGACAAGGTATTCTCTGAAAATGAGATAGAGGCGTAATTCATTTTGCTGCGCAAAAACATCTGTCAGGTTAGGGTATAGCTCCATATAAAGATTTACTGGGTGAAGTTAATACAGCTAAATCTACATCTCTGGCAAGGGCAATGTTTTCAGCATAAAAACCAAAAAGATATACTGCTACAATTTTGGGATAAGGCTTAAAAAGTTGCTGTGAATGTTTCAAGGCTATATATAAAGACTAGCCTATGGTTTCTATGCAAAAAGTTTTGAAAACCAACTTTTAATCCAAGTGAAATAATATATAATTAGGAATAGGAAATAATTATCAAATAGAGTAGGATGGCCATATTAGTTACCTGAAGACAGGATATAGCGTCATATATTGTTGCATTAAGTTACATTATGATAGAATTTGTCGACAAATAAACAAAACGATACAAAGGTAATATAGTTTTGACTATAGAATGAATATAAATCATAAACTCCACTATTAGAGGTTAAACCAACCATTCTATAGCGAGTCTTGGTGGGTGTGCGATGACGCACACTTTCAAGTGTAGACAGGGAATATCTAAACTTAAATCAAAATAGTACTGGGGGGTAACCTAGTGGCGATATTGGTTACAGGTGGAGCTGGCTACATTGGAAGTCATACTTGTGTTGAATTGCTTAATCAGGGGCAAAGTGTTGTAGTTATTGATAATCTTTCCAATAGTAAACCAGGTTCTTTAGAGCGTATCAAGGAGATTGCCGGCCAAGAATTTGTGTTTTATAACGTTGATGTTTTAGATAAAGAAGGGCTGGACAAGGTCTTTTCTGAAAACCGGATAGAGGCAGTAATCCATTTTGCCGGGCTTAAGGCTGTGGGGGAGTCTGTAGAGATACCCTTGCGTTATTATCACAATAATATCACTGGTACCCTAACTCTTTGTGAGGTTATGCAAAAATACGGTGTAAAGAGGCTGGTGTTTAGTTCCTCTGCTACTGTGTATGGTAACCCAGAAACTGTACCCATCTCAGAGGATTTTCCCTTAAGTGCCACAAACCCTTATGGCCGGACAAAGCTAATGATTGAGGATATATTAAGGGATCTTTATATATCTGATGAGAAATGGAGTATTGCTTTACTGCGCTACTTCAACCCCATTGGAGCACATGAGAGTGGACTTATCGGTGAGGACCCGGAAGGTATTCCAAATAATCTTATGCCATATATATCACAGGTTGCAGTGGGGAAATTGAAAGAACTCAGAGTGTTTGGCAGTGATTATCCTACGCCCGATGGTACCGGAGTCAGGGATTATATTCACGTAGTTGATCTAGCTATAGGTCATTTGAGAGCCTTGGAGAAAATAGTGCGGACAACGGGTATCTATACCTATAATCTTGGTACAGGAATAGGATACAGTGTCCTTGAGATGATCAAGGCCTTCGAAAGGGCCTCCGGTAGGACGGTTCCATATAAAGTTGTAGATCGTCGACCCGGTGATATTGCCATGTGCTATGCAAATCCCGAAAAGGCCAAAAATGAACTGGAATGGGTAGCAAAGAGGGGCATTGAAGAAATGTGTGCTCACACTTGGAATTGGCAGATAAATAACCCGAAGGGTTATGGTGAGTAGTTTAAAATCAGCCTATAGCTAAAGGAGTTTTCAGCTTGAACGGAGATAGAACTGATCAAAGGGATGACTTTGAGGTAATTGATCTAAGGGATATCTGGCGCATAATAAAAAAGGGTAAATGGATATTAATTGCACTACCTTTGATTGCTATGCTTACCAGCGGCATAATAAGCTTCTTTGTTTTAACCCCGAGATATGAGGCTCATACCACACTGATGGTAGGTAAGACCTACGAAGGGCAAAATGCCATGATGCTGCAATATAATGATATTTTAACTGCTAATCAACTGGTTAAAACCTATAGCCAAATCGCAAAAAGCCGGACTATTACAGAGAAGGTAATAGAAGCTGAAAAGCTTAGCTTTACACCCGAGCAGCTTAGCCAAAAAATTGACGTTAAGCCGGTAAAAGATACCCAGTTAATAAGCATTACCGTTGAAGATATAGACCCTGAGCGGGCAGCTAGGCTGGCCAACTACACAGCAGCGGTATTTATGGGTAAGGTTGTTGAAATTATGAAGGTTGACAATGTCAATGTTATTGACCTGGCAGTGACACCCAGTAACCCCGTCAAACCAAATAAGAAGCTGAATATCCTTATTGCCGGTGTGGTTGGGTTGATGATAGCACTGGGATTGGTGTTTTTGCTTGAATTTTTGGATAGAACCATAAAAACCAGTGAAGATGTTAAAAGACATTTAGGACTTCCTGTACTGGGAGCGATACCGAAGATTGATGAATAAGGAGACTGATGATGGCTAACGGTAAACTAGTGGTACTGGAAAAACCTAAATCACCCATTGCAGAAATGTATCGCATATTAAGGACCAATGTACAGTTTGCGGCAGTGGATAAAGAGATCAAAACAATACTGCTTACCAGCTCCGGGCCAGGTGAAGGGAAATCTGTAACTACTGCAAATTTGGCCGTTGCCTTTGCCCAGTCTGGCAAGAGTGTCATTATAGTGGATACAGATATGCGTAAGCCAACCCAGTATAAGTTATGGGGATTAGAAAACATGGTTGGATTGACAAATTTACTTATTGGCGATGAAGAGGTCGAAAAGATTTTGCAGCCAACCCCTATGGATAACTTGCGGGTATTGACTACCGGTCCGATCCCTCCGAACCCGGCTGAAATGTTGGGTTCCCAGCGAATGTCCTCTATGATCAAAAAGCTAACTGGCTATGCTGATATTATCATTTTCGATTCACCACCTGTTATTGCTGTGACCGATGCTGCATTGCTAGCCCCCCAGGTAGATGGGGTGATTTTAGTGGTTGGATCGGGTATTGCCAGGATAGAGGGAGCCCAGAGGGTAAAAGAAATGCTTCTTAACGGTAAGGCTAGAATACTTGGTACCGTTCTTAATATGGTGGAACAGGAAAGTCAGGACTATTACTATTATTATTATTATTATGGAGAGGGTAACGATAAGAAGAAAAAGGGTAGTAAAGGATAAAGACCTCATTGTATGGCGTGAAAAGGAGAGGGAAAATGAAAAAAACATTAGGCGCAATAGCTACTACAATTGTACTATCGGGACAGCTTTTGTTTGCCCCACAGGTGCTGGCGGCTACTATGGAAGAGGCAGTTCAGAGTATAAAAAATGAACCGGCTTATAAAGAAGTAGTAGACAAGCTTACTGCAACGGATAAAGTTAACGCAGCTGAAGTGGATAGCTTTGTACGGCAGGTGGTGGATAGCCTTTCGGGTAAAGAATTGACCAATCAAAATATATTAGATGCGGCAAGTTCTACTTTGTTGGAAAACCCAAAAATGACCGAAGCCGTGCTATATAGTTTTTCTGATAGCGATATTGCCAAGGCTAAAAAAGGAGAAATCCCGGACTCACTTAAGACACTGGGGGACTTAGTAAAAAATGAACTGTCAAAGCCAACTACACCAGGTGCGGCAGGTGGTGGTGCGGTCAGCGGGGTTGAGGAATTTGCTGTAAAGTACACTAGCAATCTTGCTTCCGTAGATGCTAAGGGAAAACAATATATTGTCCTTTCGCCTTCACAGGTTAAAGAGTTAAAAGCTGCTAAGAAGCCCTTGAATGTGATATTTGGCAATGCCACAGTATCACTGGAATATTCAGCTATTAATTTTGACCAGTTGATTAATAATTCGGATTATAGCTTAATCATAAGCCTTAAGGAAATTACTGGCATGGAGGCCAATAAGCTGTTGGAAGGTCAAGACGGCTTAAGGTTGGCAGGGAGTATCAATGAGTTTTCTGCAGGGGCCATAGATGCAGAAAATAATTTGAAAGAAATTAATTTTAATAGAAGTATTAAGCTTTCTATGCCTCTTTCATTATCTTCATATAAGGAGGGTGCTGCCAATGGAACATTAAATGTTTGTTTCTATGATGCTGCTAACTCGACCTGGGAGGTTGTGGCAGGTGTCTACAATTCTGAAACAAATGCCATTGCCTTTGAAGCTTCATCCTTTGGCAAGTTTGCCTTACTTGAGAAGGTGACAGAAATTGCCCAAAGCAAGAAGTTTAAGGACATAGGGGGTCATTGGGCCGCCAATGATATACAGTATATGGCAGATAGGGGCTACATAAATGGAGCAACTCCCGACCTGTTTGCCCCAGATTCCCAGGTTACCAGGGCAGAATTTGCTGCCATGCTGACAAATGTATTGGCCATTAGCGAACAGGAAGATATTTCTTTTAATGATGTTAGTAAAGATGCTTGGTATTATTCCAGTGTTGCCAAGGCATATAAAGCTGGGCTGGCAAAGGGAAAAGGAAATGATATGTTTGTTCCCCAGGCAGCAATTACCAGACAAGAGATGGCAGCTATGATTAGTAATGCCTTAAGGTACAAGGGTTATCCCGTGAAGAGTGAGGTTGAGCCAATAAAAGCCTTTGTTGATTGGTCTTACATAGATGAGTGGGCCCAGCAAGCAGCAGCAGAAGCCTATAATTATCAAATTATCAAAGGGAAACCAGTAGCTGAAGGTCTAGCCTTTGCCCCTGCCGATAATGCCACCCGGGCTGAAGCTGTAGTGATTTTAAAGAATTTCCTGGACATTAGATAGCTAAAGGCTATAAATACATATAGTGAGTAATGATGCTATTTAATGTGGGAGCTTAAATATCAATTTAAGAAGGGATTAAAAAGAGGGGGATTCAGGGGTGAAGAAAAAAGCATGTATTTCGATGTTGCTATGCTTATGCCTGCTGGTTAGCTTAACCGGCAATGCATTTGCAGCCGGGTTTTCGGACATGAACGGCCACTGGGCTGAAAACCAGGTAAACAAGTGGGCAACAAATGGTCTAGCTGGAGGATACCAGGACGGGACCTTTAAGCCAGATGCCCAGGTTACCAGGGCTGAATTTGTCGCCTTGCTAAATAGGGCCTTTAGTATTCCCAACCAAAATGTGGCTTTAGAATTTACTGATGTAGTAGGTGGACAATGGTATTATGGTGATGTTGTAGCGGCTAAGGCAGCAGGCTATATTGGCGGCTACAGTGACGGCACTTTCAAACCTGAACAGTCCATTTCACGGCAGGAAGTTGCTAGTATCCTGGTAAGACTGTTAAAGTTGGAGTCTACTGAAGCAGGCCTAGATAAGTACTCGGACAACAATATGATCCAGGACTGGGCCCGCGGCAGTGTGGGTGCAGTGGTTAATAGTGGTCTAATGGCCGGTTTTCCTGATAACACCTTCCAGCCAGCCAAGAGCATTACCCGTGCGGAAGCTGTTGTAGCGTTGGATAGGGCTTTGGCTAAAAAGCAGGCTGTTACCAGTGCTGTGGAAGGTACAGTGACCTTTGAAGGTAAAAATGTAGCTAACGCAGCAATAAAAGTATTTGCTGCTGGTAGTATTGAAGTAGTTAAAGAAGCTCAAACAGATGCTAATGGGTCCTTCAAGCTAAGTTTGCCAGAGGGTAAATATGACATAACAGCTTCAAATGAAGAGGCAGTAGCCTTCCAGGGTAGTGTAACCTTGAACCAAAACCAGGTAGTTTCTATCAAGTTAGAGATGGTTCAGGCCGCTATACTTACTGGAACCTTAGTTGATGCTAAAGGCAATACTGTTAAAAATGCTATGCTGACCTTTACAACTAACCCTACTTTTATAACAAAAACAGGGGCTACAGGTAAATACACCATCTCGGTTTTACCTAACCACACCTACACCGTAAGGGTGTATGATCCAGAGGCAGCAGATCAAGAGCCCGAAATATTGACCAGTTCCCTAGTAGTTGGGGCTGCAGGGAAACACAGCATTCCTAACTTCAAGGCCAAGTTTACCGTTTCCGCTACTAGCGGTGGCGGCGGTGGTGGCGGCGGTGGTGGTGGCGGTGGTGGTGGCGGTGGCCCAGTGACACCGCCCGGACCTATCGTTATTGATAAGGAAGTAACTCCGGGTGTTCCCGTTTCCCTGGGTACCTTAACCGGAACAGTTAAGGTTAACGCCAATGTTACTTTACCTTCGGGACAAACTATCCCCCTGGTGCTGGATTTTGCAGCAAACGGTGAGTCTGTGAGCCTTACAGTTACTGAAGTGGCAGACAACATCAAACCCACAGATGATGTTCCTTTCTTAGGACTTGACATTACCTTAGCCGGTATGGAAGGTAAAGAGGTTTCGATAACACTGCCCTTGCCTGCAAACCTTCTGGCAGCCGATGCAGCAGCCTACCACTATAACAATGGTGAGCAGGTGTGGGATTACCGCGAGGCTACCATTAATGGTAATAATATTACCTTTAAGACAACTCTAAGCCCTGTGGCTGTTTCCAAAAAGGTCGCAGCACCTAAGCTAAGTGCAGCTAATGTTAATAAGAGTAGTGTAGATTTGTCCTGGACTTCCGTGACAGGTGCTTATACCTATAAGCTCTACAGAGATGGCTCAAAGCTTGTTGGTACAACACCTAATCTATTGCTTACTGATACAGGTCTGGCAGCTGGCTATAAGTATTCCTATCAGGTTGTGACCATCAATAAGAATAAGTTTTCCTCTAAAAAATCTGACAAGGTTACAATAACAACAGCACCTGTAGCAATCCCCGCCAACAATCTGTTTGCTATCTTAGATGCGATAGAAGAAGCTTTAGCAAACATTAGTCAAGAAGACTGGGAAAAATTAAGGGAATACAAGGACACCTTAAAGCTGCGTACCGATGAAGAGATCCTTCAGGCCCTTAAGGATACCGGCCTGGCAAAGGCCTTTGAGAATGTGATCAATTCAAACATTACTGAAAGCCAAATGAGAATATCTATTGCTGCTATTCGGGTCTTGGCTGATATTGGTAAGGACAACGTGGTGGAAAGCCGGGCGCTGATTAGCAGTAAAATCAATGAGCTAAAGCAAGCTTTTAGAACAGAGCTGGATAGATTAATTTCTCAGGGAATAAACCAGCAGGCTGTATACGACTATATTACCGACCTATATGATAATATTTTAGTAGGTAAGTATCTAGTTAGAGAGTCAAATTATGAAGCTGATTTATTTGAAGCAGCTTTAAAGGAATTAAGGAACGGAAAACATGACGCAATAAAGGATGCTGCCGAAACTGCCTTTGAAACCCTTAAAACACAGTACTCTACTCCAAGGGATACCGACAGTGAATTCAAAAAATTAATCAGGCAAATCATTGCAGAGAAAGAGTTTGCCACCTTAACAGGTAATGATCTGCGTTTGGTGAAGTCCTACTTGGTTTCTGAGCTAACAGATGATCAAGAGAAATTTAAAACCATTATTTCCTTGATGGAGTTAACAATCGAGACCAGCAAGATATTTATCCCACTTAACTAGCAGCTAGCTCAATTTAATATATAAAGTAGACCCTGTTTAGTGCAGGGTCTACTTTATATACTGGTTTACTTAAATATTGAAGTCAGAGGAATGAAAATGATTGACATTCACTGCCATATCTTACCTTGCCTCGATGATGGTCCGGAATCTATGGAATTAAGCTTAGAAATGGCCAGAACCGCCGTAAAAGAAGGTGTAACAGCAGTAATTGCCACTCCCCACTGTATCTCCGGGGTTTTTTATAATGAGAGAAAAGATGTAGTTCCGGTGATGGAAGCTTTTAAGCATAGGTTAAACATGGAGGGAATAGCTTTAGATATATATCCGGGTCTGGAAATAAGGCTGGAACCCAATATAGCCGCTAAGGTAGCTGATAGACAACTTCTTTCATTATGTGACCAGGGTAAATATTTGCTGGTGGAGTTACCCCTAAGTTCAGTTCCGCCAAACACAGGACAAGTGGTCTTTGAATGTATGTTAAAGGGCATAAGGCCGATAATTGCTCATCCTGAGCGCAATAAGGAAATTATAGAAAATCCCCAATTACTATTTAAAATGCTTGAAAAGGGTTGCTTGGTTCAGATAACATCAGGCAGTATAACCGGAGATTTTGGTTCCGGTGTTCAGAATTTTACAAAGGAAATATTAAAACATGGCTGGGTGCATTTTGTGGCTTCCGATGCCCATCATCCCATTAAACGGCCATTAAAGCTAAAAGAGGCTAGGCTAGTCACAGCACAACTGTCGAGCGAGGATAATGCTAAACTGCTTTTTGAGGAAAACCCCCTAAAGGTTATTAGGGGGGAGACGATAGAAAATCATGAAGTGCTGCCTTTTCCTAAGGGTAGAAGCAGCATTAAAAAAAGAAAAGGTTTTTGGTCTGCCCTGTGGAAAAGTATAAATAAGAGGTGGTGAGGACAATAAAAAAGGTGCTTATAATTGTAGCTATAATCGGGGTGCTCTTGCTCTCGGGATTATATTATTTTAAATACAGTTTTTTAAATACTGAATCTATGATGGACGCAAAGGATAAGGCAGAACAGAAAAAAGAACTCCTTTCAAATGAAAGGTTTGGGAACTTGCCCGAGGTTGTTGAACTAAAAGAACAAATGGCCCAGCAGGAGAAGAAAAACTCGCCCGGGGGCCAAGACTTCGATGCTGGTGAAACTGCTGCGAGTGTCCCATCACAGGGAGAACTTGAGGCAAGGCTAGTGCAAAAGATGCAGTCGCTACAAGGGGAATATAATGGTAAGATAAACAGTTATATTGCCGCAGCTAAGAAGGAATATGAAAAAATTGAGTCTGGGCAGATTACTATGTCTAAAAAAGCTCTGGCCCAAAAATATATAGGTTTAGTAGAAGGTATGGAGGCCGAATGTGATGCCAGGGTGTATGCAGCAATTGCCCGGGCGGAAAATGAATTAACGAGCTATGGTTATTCCACCGATATAGCGGATAAGGCCAGGGAAACATACCGACAAACTAAGAAGCAGCAGCGTTCACAATTGCTTAGTAAGCTTTAAGAAATATTTTTTATAAAATTTAAATGAATTACGAAATGCTAAAGGAAAAACACAGTTTTTGTCGAAGTGAGTAATGCTAAAATTTCAGGTTCCGATAAAGGCAAACCTGCCGAAAGGTTGGGACGCAAAACCACGGGCCTAAGGTTTATCTATGGCTGCCGGGTTACCGAATACCCATATAATGCTAATATCGGTGCCGGGGGAGGAAATCAGCATTGAGTTTTTATCATAAAGCTCTGACCGGTTTTCCATCAGAACAAGAAAGTTTACTAAATAATAAGTTGGAAAGAATTGAAGTACTTAAGTTAAAATTAGTCAAAGAAGGATACCAGCCATCTGAGTCTGAGTATTTCATTAAGTCTGCTTTAGGAACTGCAAAGGTTTCTGAGATGAGTATGGAACAGCTTGACATAGCAATTGAAGCTTTGGAAAAACAGATTCTAATTGCACAGAAGTGTAAGCAACTGTTTAAAGGCTAAGGCATTTATCATGCATTCCGCGATTTAACAAGCTCACAACATAGCTCCATTAGTCTTTTGGCAACGTCTGTTAATTCTACGGATGTTGCTCTGTTTTTTTGTGTCCAAGGCAATTGATTTAAAAGGGTTTTACTGGCCAAACCTGCGTGATTTATTTTGCTAGTCAGGGTGCTGATAGACCAGTAACTTTCCACGGAAAGACCTCTTTCTAACTGGACCAGGGTCTTAAAGGGCGGATTCTTTGATACAGAGGTGTTTTTTACAGAATATAGATTAATGTAGGCTAAAGTATTATCCCCCTCAATTCGGGGCTTTCGAACTTTAACTGGTATCAGAACTAATTCGGAGCCTAGGATTATAGGGCAAAAAATCTTTTTCCCTAGTATATCCGCAGCTTTCTTTTTGAGCAGCTTAAGATCGGCACAGTGGTGTTTGGCCAGCTTATTAACGACACTGCGAACTTTTTGCAAGACAGTTTCTTTACTTCCATCCCGGTAAATAATAATTGATACATCACCATTATCTTGATAGTCAGGAATAATGGCAGCTATTGACTCAGGGTTTGCTAAATACCCTTCCATATGTTGAGAGCCTCCTCTTTCTGTGAACAATTCAGCTTAAGCTAAAATTAATATATGGTGTTAGCCATGGATATGACATACTAAATGGAAAAAATTACTAAAAAATTTTTGAGGGTGATAGAAGGTGCGCATTTCCCTACTAGGGGCCCAGATAGATAATTTAAATATGCAGGCTACGGTGAAGCGGATTTCTGAAATGGTCTCTTCCGGAGAGGTTAACCAGGTAGTTACCCTAAATCCTGAATATCTATACCGCGCCCAGGAGGAGGGTAACCTCCTAGAATTGGTTAACAAATCGGAACTGGTAACCCCCGATGGTACAGGTATTGTCTGGGCCTGCAAGATGGCAGGTGTCCCGGTGGAAGAGAGGGTAACAGGCATAGATCTGATGTTAAATTTGATGCCAGTCGCGGCAAAGGGTGGCTGGGGCATCTTTTTACTTGGTTCGGCTCCCGGGGTAGCTGAAGAGGCGGCCAAAAACCTGGCAGATAAATATCCAGGCTTGAAGATTGTTGGAATACATCACGGTTATTTTATGAGCCATGAAGAAGACGAAGTAGTCCGACTGATAAAGGCTGCCAAACCGGAACTGCTTTTTGTGGCTTTGGGTATGCCAAGGCAAGAGCAGTGGATAGCCAAGTACAAGGATGAGATGGGAGTCCCTGTTTCCATAGGAGTTGGCGGCAGCTTAGATGTCATCGCCGGAAGGGTTCAGCGAGTTTCCCCGGTACTACAGAAGCTTCAGTTGGAGTGGTTGGGACGTCTTATTAAGGAGCCCCATCGTTGGAGGCGCCAGCTGGTTTTGCCAAAGTTTGCCGGATTAGTTTTAAAAAGATACTTATTTAAAATGTAACACCCCTGTAAATTTTTCCACAGGGGTGTTACATTTTGCCGCTATTTTCCGTCTATATTACTAAGGCAATAAATGCAGGGATACCAAGCAATCTGTCGAATTTTATATATTAGAAAAACTATTGGGAGGTAAGTTAGTGACAAAATTTAAGGACAAACCCAAGCTGTTTATTATAGCGCTATTAACCTTGATAGCTTTGCTGGCCTTTAAAGGCCTTGCTGGAGCTGGACAAGGGGACCCGGGCAGCAGCACTGATCCGCTGGTTACCCAAAGCTATGTCCAGAAATATGTAGATGACAAAATCAAGCAGCAAACCTCCCAAAATACCGGGGGCTGGGAAGTAATAACGGTTCAGGCAGGTCAAACCTTTGCGGGTCATGGTGGGACTGAGTTTGTTTTGCGCTCGGGCAAGGCTGTGGCTGTAGACCCCAGCACCAGCGGCATCTTGAATATGACCAGTGGCGGCAATGTCCTGGCCAACCAGGCTGTCCCGGCCAACCACCTGTTGATGGTTCCTAGAGCAGACGGACGCGGTTTTACCGCCACAACCCAGGTAATAATTATGTGTAAAGGTGGCTTTGATATTCAATAGCCTGTTTTTGCACATTGAAAGTTGCATTTTAAAAGTGTACAATACCTATGTATGTCATTTTGTTTATTAGAGGGGTGGTTAAAGTTGGATCATAAACCACGTAGAAGATTAAAAAAAGGTCCCTTTATAGTATTTTGTTCCCTTTTGGTTTTAATGCTGGGTGTCGGTTATGTGCTAGCTAACCAGTATATATTTAACAACAACCCGTTTGATATTCTGGACTCCAGTGATGAAAACAAAGAGAAAGAAGTAGTCATGAAGGACCATATGAATTTCCTCTTAATGGGGGTTGATGCCCGGGAGGGGGAAAAAAATACCCGTACGGACACCATCATGCTGGTCAGCTATGACAAGGAGCACAACCGTGTAGCCTTGCTTTCCATGCCCAGGGATACCCGGGTTAAAATACCCGGCCATGGCTATGATAAGATCAACTCAGCCAACGTATATGGCGGGCCTGAATTAGTAATGAAGACAGTATCCGACCTGGTGGGTGTGGATATAGATAATTATGTAGTTACCAATGTCCGGGGCTTCAGGGACATTGTGGACGTCATTGGCGGAGTTACCCTGGATGTTGAAAAGAGAATGTATTATTACGATCCCTTTGATGAACCGGATTTAAGAAAAATTGATCTGCAGCCTGGGGTTCAAAAATTAGATGGAAATAAGGCTCTGCAGTATGTGCGCTTTAGAAGCGATGCCCTGGGGGATGTAACCAGGACCGAGCGTCAGCAGAAGTTTCTGAAGGCCCTGGCTAAAGAAATGATGCAGCCCTCCACTATTACCAAGCTTCCTAAGCTGGTTCCTACTATTAACAAGTATATTGACACAAACCTGGGTCTTACCGATATGGTGTCACTGGCCCGGGCGGCCCAGAATTTGAGCAATGTTGAGATTGTTTCCCAAACTATGCCCGGCAAATTCCTGGATATGGATGGGATTAGCTACTGGAGCATCGATCCGGCCCAGGCCAAAAACGTCGCTAAATCCATGATTCAAGAGGGCAAGGTCTTTGATGTAGTGCTGGGTGAAGAAACGGTCAATACTAAGGCGCCACAAAATACCACACAGCAAGCCAGTGCCGAGAATAAAGTCGATTATCTGCCCGGCAACGGAACTGAAACAAAGCAGACCGATAACAAGCAGACTGATAATAAGCAGACCGATGGCAAAAAGACTGATCCAAAAACCAACCAAACTGGTTCGGCTGCCAATCAAACTGACGGTAAAAAAGACTCTAAGAATACCGATGGACAAAAACCAGCTAATGTTGAGATTATAGTTCAGCCGGTACCAGGCTCTGCTGAGAACCAAATCGGTTCTGAGGAGACCAAAGTACCAACTAACAGCGGCAACCAGCAGGGCTCAGATAATGGGTCCGGCAGTTGGCTTCCAACAAAGCCCATATAAGCACATTTAATAACACAGAGAGAAGGTGGTAAGGAAAAATGATTCGCAAAAAGAAGTGGCACTATATCCTGCTTTCATTGTGTGCCACAATCCTGGTTACCGGTTTGGCCTGGCTGATTATACCAGATTGCAGCAGTGCCAGTAACCGGGTGACACCTGTAAACTATCCGGAATTAACTGACTCCTACCAGGTTGTAGTTGTCGGTGGGGACCCCGAGGGGGTAGCCGCCGCAGTTGCCGCCGCTCGCAGTGGTATGAAAACACTGCTGATCGACACCCGACCTATACTAGGGGGCCTGATGACCCAGGGCTGGTTAAACAGCCTGGATATGAACTATGGCCCTGGTAGGGTTATTTTAAATAAAGGTATTTTCCAGGAGTTCTTTGACAAGATTGAGGGAGACTCCTTTGATGTGACCACTGCCGCCAATGTATTCCATGAGATGGTAAATAAAGAGAA
>NZ_JARPTC010000009.1:0-135548 GCF_030577015.1 Desulforamulus aquiferis
CGTAGGTAGTTGCTCGTCCTTTAGCCATGATTGGTGTTCCTCCTGATCCGGAAGTTTTTAACGTCTCATGACCATTATATTTAAAAATCCAGTTACGTAACTGACGAGTTGATTTAATACCATATCTTTTACATATTTCCATGTGTGATCCATCACCCGCCAGATAATCGTTTACAGCTTTAGTCTTTAGTTCTGCGGGATAGGTACTGTTTTTGGATGTATTAAGCAGGCCATTTGGGCCTAACGATTGATAAGTATAAAGCCATTGTCTGACGGATGTAAAGGAAACATCTAGCATAGTAGCTAAATGTCTAAGCGAATCGTCTCCACGAAGATATTTTTCAATAGCTGCAATTTTTTCTTCTCCTGAAATTTTGGCCTTATGAGACATGAAAAAGCTCCTCCTTGTAATAGACAGTTTTATTATTTAAACTGTCTACCACAAGGGGAGCATATCATTCCCACACACTGAAGGGGTCTTTCTGTTTATTGGATTAATTAGTCTACTTAATGTTTAATCTAATAAGGCGAAACTAATAAATCCTTCCAATTATCCGGGAAACCAATATGGCTTAGTTTGATATGCTCAAAATATTCTTCAATTAAAGCTTGTATTTCAATAACAATGGATTTATTCCATTTGCTCTTATCAATATAGAGAAATTTTAACATTAAGATTTGGTCAAAAAGCCTACCAGAAGGGACAAAATCAAAAGACTTTGGAATTACAGGTTGAGCAGGAAATTTCCAATAATATAGCCTTGAGTAATGTGCACACTTATTTCTAAGATCAGTAATACATCTCAACCAGCTATCTACATTTTTATAGCTAGTATTATATAAATCCCTAGCAATATGCTTTTTGTCAACCAGGGGGAAATCTGAGTAGAAGTAGGATAGCATTCCCATCGAGAAAAACTCTATAATTACCCATAAAGGAAATTTTCCATCGTACCGTGAGTTGTGATGTTTTACAACTAAAGTAGATTTATTATTTGAAATAGCATCCTCTATGAGTTTTTGGAACCGCTCATGATTATGTTTGCTGTTAAAATTGGTAATTTCTAAATACCCAACTGGCCCGTATTTATGAGCGTGATAATAAGCCAAACGGGTTCTTAAAAGTAATTCTATCTCTTCAACAATTCCAAACAACAGAGTTCGCATTCTTCTGTCAAAATCATACATTTTATAAACATCTTCAAAATATACCTCATTTACATAGGTATTATCACTTTTCTTAAAAGGTAATAGATAGGCCGTAAATCGATAATAGTTTATGCTGCTTAGGAAACTTTTACAAGTAGCTTCATCATCAATAATAAGACCTCGTTGTTTAAGTATTTGAATCTGCTCGTCAAAGGTGGTTGCTTTCTTAAGTTGCATAGAAACCTCCACATAAAAAAACGCCCTCTCTGGGACACGTCACACACAATTGTGTGGAGAGGTGCGAGAGGTCCTGTTGTTAATATTATACCCATTTTGGTCTTTAATGTCAGTATATATTTAAGAGTTGGGATGATAAGTAGATATTAAATCTATACAACGTATGGTTAAATCACTGTTGTTATAAGTTAAGACCTGCATATTACAACTGATATCATTCAGTACGGTACTGATCTAGCAGCCGCCCACTCCTGCAACTGCATCCAGGTCCAGCAGGCCAAGTTGACCTGCGAAGCCAGGTGAGCGATCTTCCCACTGGCGTGGGACCGCCAAGATTGACCAACAGGAGCCGGTGGGAAGTTCGCGGCCCCGCTCAAAAGGATGACCCCGTTAGGCCGGAGCCTTTCCCGCTGGAGGCGGGGGAAGCGGGAGAGGTTCCGGCCAAGGATCTGCAGAGACTGGCAGTCACCAGGACAGCCATTACACAAAAGACCAGCCAGCAGGGGCTGGCCTGATGGACGGCAAGCTTACGGGTCTTAGCATCAGCTCCTCAAGCATTACTCTGTTGGTAAAAAGCCGCACATTGCCATCAGACTCTATGGGGTTTGAACATGGGTATGAGTCTGACGGCAAAGTGCTCCCCGACCTCCGTCTGCAGGGCCCACCTGAAGTCCATGTAGAGTAATAGTTCTGAAAAGGTATGAAAGTAACCAAGAAAAGCTGGTATCCAACATAAGTTCCAATAGCTTTACCTTGGTTTTTTTTGTAATAGGATTTAGAGAACAAAACACAAACCTTCAAGGCAGGGTTTTCCAGTGTATTTGACGAATATTCTACTAATAACGACAATAAGCAGTCTTATAGAGGAGCTATTAGAGAATGAAAGCCATCGCCTTTATTGACCTGGAAGTACAACCACATAACGGCGCTGTTTTGGATATTGGCGGCATTACAGATGACGGAAATGTCTTTCATTCAAAATCAATACCTAATTTTATTAATTTCCTCAAGGATATCTACTATTTATGCGGACATAACATTATTAAACATGACTTAAAATACATAAAACAGCCCTTAGAGGACTATGGGCTAACTTCTGAAAATGTAATAGACACCCTATACCTATCGGCATTGCTATTTCCACGGAAGCCCTACCATGCCCTTGTAAAAGATGAAAAGCTTCAGACTGATGAGCTGAATAATCCTGTTAATGATTCAAAAAAAGTTAAAGATATATTCTTAGACGCAATCAATGCGTTCCATAGTTTAGATGAATCGTTAAAACAAATATTTTTTTCTCTTTTAAGGAATCAAAAAGAATTCCAATCCTTTTTCCAATACATAGGTTATGAGACAAGTGTAGAAAATCCGGTATCATTAATCAAAAAACATTTTGCTTCAGAGATCTGTGAGAATGCCGATTTCACAAAATCAATAGATAATTACCCTGTTGCACTGGCTTATGCCCTTGCCGTAATTAATGTGAAGGATCGCCTTTCTGTTACACCACCCTGGATTTTAAAGAATTACCCCGAAGTGGAACGTATAATGGATGAGCTTCGAAATCGTCCTTGTCTTGCAGGCTGTTCTTACTGTGAACAAGCCTTAGATGCGCGCAGGGGGTTGAAGCTGTTCTTCGGCTTTGATTCCTATAGATCTTATGGAGGGGAACCACTTCAGGAAAATGCTGTAAAAGCAGCCATTGCTAATAAGTCACTACTAGCCATCTTTCCTACCGGAGGCGGAAAGTCAATTACTTTCCAGGTGCCTGCTTTAATGAGTGGAGAAAATGTTAAAGGCCTTACCGTTGTCATTTCTCCATTACAGTCTTTGATGAAAGATCAGGTGGACAACCTGGAAAAAGCAGGGATAACAGAAGCAGTGACAATCAATGGTTTACTAGACCCAATTGAAAGAGCAAAGTCTTTTGAAAGAGTGGAAGACGGTTCAGCTTCTATTTTATATATCTCCCCGGAGTCTTTACGGTCAAGATCTATAGAACATATATTATTGGGCAGAAAGATTGTTCGCTTTGTCATAGACGAGGCCCATTGTTTTTCTGCCTGGGGGCAGGATTTCCGTGTAGACTATCTGTATATTGGCGACTTTATTAAAGCCATTCGAGAAAAAAAGAATCTAGCAGAAGATATTCCTGTATCTTGTTTTACCGCTACTGCCAAGCAAAAGGTTATTGAAGATATTCAGGCCTATTTTAAGGACAAGTTGTCCATAGATTTAGAGGTATTTAGCTCTAATGCTACCCGAACTAATTTAACATACAAGGTTATTCAAAAAACAAATCAGGAAGAAAAGTACAATACGCTAAGAAATCTAATAGAGCAGAAGGTATGCCCCACCATTGTCTATGTCTCCAGAACAAGGAGAGCATATGAACTTGCGGAGAGGCTAACCAAGGATGGGTATCTAGCGAAGCCTTATCATGGGAAAATGGATAAAAAAGAGAAATCTGAAAACCAGGATGCTTTTATTGACGGGGAGGTAGCTATCATGGTGGCCACCTCTGCCTTTGGGATGGGTGTGGATAAAAAGGACGTTGGCATGGTCATCCATTATGAAATATCTGACTCTTTGGAAAATTATATTCAGGAGGCGGGCAGAGCTGGGCGAGATGAGCAAATTACGGCGGACTGCTATATTTTATACTGCGAGGATGATTTAGATAAACACTTTGCACTATTAAATCAGACAAAAATCAACATTAAAGAAATCCAGCAAATCTGGAAGGCTATCAAAAATATTACCCGCTTTCGCATGACTGTCTCCCAATCCGCCCTGGAAATTGCCAAGAAGGCAGGTTGGGATGAAAGCATTGGTGAAATAGAAATGCGTGTAAAAACTGTCATTTCTGCGCTGGAAGAGTCGGGTTATATTCGACGGGGCCAGAATATGCCAAGGGTTTTTGCAGATAGTATCCTTTGCAGAAATGCACAGGAAGCCATTGAAAGAATAAATGCTTCAGAACTTTTTGATAGTAAAGAAAAGGAAAGCGCCACACGGATCATAAGAAAACTCATATCCAGCAGAAGCCGAAGCAATGCGCAGGATAAGGACGCAGAGTCAAGGGTGGACTATATATCTGACCATCTGGGTATTGAAAAGGAAAAGGTTATTGGTATCCTCAATCTGCTGCGCGAAGAAGGGATTCTGGCAGATGCCAAAGACCTTACAGCATATATTAAAAAAGGTGAAAAGATAAATCGCTCTTTGCAAATTTTTGAATCATTTAGCAGTATAGAAAAATATCTGGCCACGATTTTTGAAGAACAAGAGGAAACTTATAATATAAAAGAATTGAATGAAGAAGCTGAAAAGTTAGGTTGTGGTAATGTAACGCCTAAGAAGATACGGGTTATCTTAAATTTTTGGACTATCAAAAAGATGATTAAGTATAAAAACTCAGAGTACTCCAAGAACCATGTGCGACTAATTACTTTGGAGCCCAAAGAAAAGCTTGAACAAAGATTAGAAAAAAGGCAGGAACTTGCTAAGTTTATAATTGAATATCTTTATTCCCAAAGTAGTCAGTTGAAAGGAGAAGTTGAAGCTGAAGAAGTGCTGGTAGGCTTCTCGGTAAAAGAATTAAAGAAATCCTATGAAGAGAGCATGAACCTATATAAAATCGAGGTTAGCACTGCAGATATTGAGGATGCACTTTTCTACTTGTCTCGTATAGAGGCAATAAAAATTGAAGGTGGCTTCTTAGTAGTGTATAATCCCATGACCATCGAAAGGCTAGAGGAAGATAAAAAAAGAAGATTTAAGGTGGAGGATTATCAGAAACTGAAACAGTTTTATGATAGTAAAATCCAACAGATTCATATTGTCGGGGAATATGCCAAAAAGATGGTTGATAACTACCGCGAGGCTCTACAATTTGTAGAAGACTACTTTCGCCTGAATTATACTTCTTTTTTGCAAAAGTATTTTAAAGGAAGTAGAAAAGAGGAAATTCAGCGAAATATTAGTCCTGGAAAATTTAGGAAATTGTTTGGTGAATTGTCACCAACACAGTTAAGTATTATTAAGGATAATCAAAATAAGTATATTACGGTCTTAGCGGGACCGGGAAGTGGCAAAACTAGGGTGCTTGTTCATAAATTAGCTTCCCTTATATTGATGGAGGATGTCAAGCATGAGCAATTATTGATGCTTACTTTCTCGCGGGCAGCTGCTACTGAGTTTAAGAAACGACTAATAAAACTAGTTGGTGGTGCCGCTAATTTTATTGAGATCAAGACCTTCCATTCATATTGTTTTGATTTGCTTGGTAGAATCGGTAATGCTGAAAAGTTTGAGAATGTAATAAAAAATACCATTGAAAAGATTCATTGTGGGGAAGTGGAACCAAGTAGAATTGCGAAGGCTGTACTTGTCATTGATGAAGCACAGGATATGGATCAGGAAGTGTTTACCCTGGTGCAAGCTTTAATTGCGCAGAATGATGATATGCGGGTAATTATTGTCGGTGATGATGATCAAAACATATTCCAATTTCGTGGCTCTAGTGCAATATATATGGAAAAATTCACACTGGAGAATCAGGCGGCAAATTATGAATTGTTAGAAAACTATCGTAGTAAAAGAAATTTGGTTGACTTTTCTAATAGATTTGCAGTCCTCATCCGGAAGCGTTTAAAGAAAAACGAAATTGTGGCCCATAGTCAAGAAAATGGAGAAATTAGGGTTGTAAGGTACTCAAGTAATAACCTGCTTGTTCCTTTTGTAGAAGAGCTCTCTAGTGCAGAGCTAGTAGGGAGCACTTGTGTGTTAACTCATTCAAATGATGAAGCACTTCAGGTGACGGGCCTGTTGTTACAAAAAGGAATATCGTCAAGGTTGATTCAAAGCAATGATGGTTTCTATCTATACGATTTAGTGGAACTACGATTCTTTTTGGAACAATTATCTATAGAACCGATAACTTCAACTATAAGTAATGATATCTGGAACATGGCAAAAAGAAGTTTGGTAAAAAGGTATGGGAAGAGTGATAATCTGGATATCTGCAAAAGGATTATCTTGGACTTTGAAGCAATCTATCAACAAAGAAAATATTTAAGCGATTTTGAAGTGTTTATTAAGGAATCAAAACTAGAAGATTTTTATTCGGAATCCAGAGAAACTATTGTTGTATCAACCATTCATAAAGCAAAAGGCAAAGAATTTGATAATGTTTTTCTTTCACTTGAAAACTTTGATATAGGCACTGAGGAGAATAAAAGGCAGTTGTATGTGGCATTGACAAGAGCAAAAAGCAACTTAACCATACACCTAAATGGACATTACCTAGATCATATACAGGTGGAAAATTTGACTAGGTTGGATGACAGGAAACGGTACGAATTACCGGGAAAACTTGCTATGCAGCTAGGTCATCGGGATGTATGGTTAGATTATTTCATCGGACGTCAAAATGTAGTAGATACGATGCGAAGTGGTGATACTCTCCGGCACAAGGACGGAGAATGGATTACAGACAAGGGGAAAAGTGTTCTTAGGCTTTCTAAGAAATGTGTAGAGAAATTGGAACGAATTCAGAAAAGTGGTTATGAGCCCAAATTCGCCAAAGTTAACTTTATTGTGTTTTGGCTAAAGGAAGCAGAGGAAAAGGAAATAAAAATTGTTCTCCCTGAATTACATTTTCAAAGAAAAGAATCGACAGATGGTAAGTTAAAATAATACAAGGGATTGATTAAGAAAATCTAAAGGAGGGAATTTTCTAAAATGGGAAGTTTAACATTTCTTGTCACGGCGGCTTTGCTTTATTGGCTTTGGGCAATAGTTGCCATTGCTACTCATTTAGCTATTACGATAAAAGTTTATTTTGATGCTAAAGAATTGTCGGAACCGGCTTTAGGGATTTCCCGCTATCTATGGACAGCCATTTCCTTTGTATTGCCTATTGGTGGAATGTTAATCTATTGGTTAATGAACCATTCCACATTAAAGAGATCTAGTTATACCAAGTACTATTGATTTTATGGATGGTGATATAAATGAAGGAACCACATGAAATGGATAATCATAGGATAGAGATAACCACTAAGCCAGGCTTTAGGGTGGGTAGAATTATGCCCATACAAGTAGGAAGGAAGCTCTTTGCAATATTATTTCTATTCCTTGGAGTTTTGCTAACTTTTTATAGTGAGTATTATCTATTTGGTGATGTTGAATACGATGTTTCAGATATAGTATTTACAGGGCTACTTAGTCTAGCGTTTTTGTTGGCCAGCGGCATAAGGCTGCTTGGTTGGCATAAGCTGCGTCTTATAATTATAATGATTTTTATCTTTTTAATATTATCCCCATTATTATTTAACTTGCTAAAGAACCTCTTTAACTTCTGCCTTTAAAACAGCCGGAGAAATTGGATTAATTCCATTCTTCGGCTGTTTTTCGCAAAATTATAACCTACCACTTATTATAATGCACCTTAGCAGGGTTGTAACGATTTGCCGGCTCCTTTGCTTCTGCGGGGTGGCCTATGGGGATTAGTGCCAGGGGGATGATATGGTCCGGCATACCTAGTATGTTGCGAACTATGTCGACCCTTTCTTCCCGCGGGTATAGGCCTACCCAAACTGCGCCCAAACCCCTTTGATTAGCCGCTAAGAGGATATTCTGTGTAGCAGCGGAGCAATCCTGAACCCAAAAACCCTTGGCCTGTTCTAAATGGGTATCACCACAAACCACAATAACCAGAGGTGCTTTGTCAACCATTTGTGCATAGGGGGAGCATTTAGATAATTCTTTAAGGAGCTCAGGTTGGTTGACCACCACAAATTGCCAGGGCTGCTGGTTTTGGGCGGAGGGTGCGCTCATGGCGGCAGCCAGCAAGTCCTTTATCAGGGGTTCGGGTATTTGTTCCCCGGTATATTTTCTAATGCTTCTACGGGTAAGAATGATATCCATAATATTACCTCCATAATTAAGAAGAATTTTTACATGAATACATTTTACACCTTTTTATTGCAGATATTCGTGTCATAGGATAAAAAAGCACAAAATAAAGAGCCCCATCGATCAGTAAATCGACGGGGTCGTTTTTCTATGTAAATATTACTCAGCGGTGGTAGGATCAATGATCCGTTTAACCTCTGATACTGAATTGGCAGGGAAGCCGCCTTTGTTGGCGTGTTCCTTAACCATTTCTTCATTGGGGGCAATGTAAACACAATATATTTTATTATCGGTAACATAGCTCTGGACCCACTGTATTTCCGGGCCTAATTGGTTTAGAACGCCGCAGGATTTTTGTGAAATGGCTTGAAGCTCCTGGTTGGTCAAGTTGCCGGCTCCGGGAATTTCTCTTTCAATGACGTATTTTGGCATGTGAATTTCCCCTCTCTAAGTTTATAAAAAATAAACATGCAATAATGGTACCAATATTAAAAATATTCAAAAACATTAACTTTATCTAATTTTTTTAAGATAGATCTCAAAATTGAACATTAGCATGCTTAAAAAAGGAACATATTCAACAAGCCCTGACTAAAAATGGACATTATGACAATGCTATGATGGTTAATCATTCACTAGGTAATTTGAGCTAAATGTTTTTTTGTATATATACTATGCTATAGCTTATATAAAAAAATAGGAGTATGATAATTTGAAAGAAGTAGTGTAGTATTTAAACACGGCAAAAATTTTTGGTTAAGAGGGGTAGTGACAAATTGAGTGATCAAGGACTTAAAAAGTATGCGTTGATCGTGGCTATGATGGCTTCTTTTCTTACGCCTTTCATGGGTAGTGCCATTAATTTAGCTATACCGTCCATTGGAGAGACATTTGATACCGGCACTTTTATGTTGAGCTGGATTGTAAGTAGTTATATTCTGGCTTCAGCTGCTTTTTTAGTGCCCTTTGGCAGGCTTGCAGATATTATTGGTAGAAAAAAGGTATTTATCTCGGGGATAGCTATTTTTGCCTTTTCGTCAGGACTTTGTGGACTAATGGGGTCCGTAGAGTTAATGATTTTCTTCAGGCTCCTCCAGGGAGTGGGAAGTGCTATGATTTTTGGGACTGGCATGGCCATATTAACTTCAGTATACCCGCCCCAGGAAAGGGGGAAGGTCTTAGGGATTAATGTTGCTACAGTATATGTTGGTTTGTCCTTAGGACCAGTATTGGGAGGCACCTTGAATCACCAATTTGGATGGCGATCAATTTTCTTTTTAAGTGCCATAATTGCACTGGTAGTTTTGGTAATGGCAGTAAGCAAATTGAAGGGTGAGTGGGCTGGAGCAAAAGGTGAAAAATTCGATTTGGTGGGTTCTGCACTATATTCCGTTGGTTTAATAGCCTTCCTATATGGTGTTTCTTCAATAACCAACGTTGAATGGGCAAGGTACATACTGGTGTTTGGTTTGATTATCTTTGTCATGTTTATAAGGTATGAAATGAAAATTAAGGAGCCGATACTTAATCTTGCCCTCTTCAGTAAGAACGTTACTTTTGCCTTCTCCAATCTAGCGGCCCTAATAAACTATAGTGCCACCTTTGCAGTGGGTTTTTTGCTTTCTGTTTACCTGCAGGTGATCAAGGGGTATGATTCCCAGATGGCGGGGTTAATACTTCTTTCCCAGCCTATTCTTATGGCTTTGCTGTCACCCTTTGCCGGCAAGCTATCGGACCATGTTGAGCCAAGGAAGGTTGCGTCCTGGGGCATGATCCTTACTACCGTGGGCTTGTTTTTCCTTTGTTTTATAAATGGTCATACAGACCTTTGGATAATTATAATCAATCTGTCCCTCCTGGGTGTTGGCTTTGCCCTGTTTTCCTCACCCAATAGCAACGCTGTTATGGCCTCGGTAGAGAAAAGGTATTATGGTGTAGCGTCTTCTACCCTGGGTACCATGAGGCTGACGGGCCAGGCGGTTAGTATGGCCATAGTTACTATGATACTGGCCCTTTATGCCGGACATGTTGATCTCAGTCCCGCCTATGCAGACCTAATTTTGAGGGGAACAAGGATTTCCTTTATTGTATTTACAATTATTTGCTTTGGCGGAATATTTGCTTCCCTAGCCCGGGGCAATGTAATTAAATTAAATAAGGAACAACAAGGGGTAAGATAAAATAAGCTGACCCCAATTCATTGCTATAGAGGCAGGTAAAACAGCGGCGGCATCAGAACAAGCTGCCCCTTTATGTGTGCATATCACATAAAGGGGCAGCTTGTTTTAGGTTATTTGCATAAAAAATGTAATAACTTAATTAATTAACATATATGGACAGCCGTACCAGTTGTGGGTATAATGGGGATAGTTAAAACCTATAAAAATAGAGGAGGGTTTTTAGTGAGGAGATTGTTGGCTTTAGTTCTGATTTCAATGTTGTTGGTAGGCTCCCTGGCGGGTTGTGGAGGAGCTCCAAAGGAAGAAGGAAAGGACAACCCCGAAGAAAAGACTATCAAAATCGGTGCATCAATTTTGACCCAATCCCACCCATTCTATGTTTCTATTAAAAATGCATTAGAAGAAGAAGCTAAGAATCAAAATGTACAAATTGACATTGCAGTGGCTGACCAAGATCTAAACAGACAAATTTCTGCCATTGAAGACTTTATCAACAAGGGTGTAGATGCCATTATCATTACCCCTGTTGACTCAGATGGAGTTAAGGGCGCAATTATGAAGGCCAAGGAAGCAAACATCCCTGTTGTTACAGTTGATATTAAAGCTAATGGTGTTGAAGTTGACTCCCACATCGCCACCGATAACTTTAGCGGTGGTATGATCGCCGCAGAAGCCATGGCCCAATACCTTGAAGGTAAAGGGGAAGTGGGACTGATCACTTATCCTGAAGTTCAGTCAGTTAGGGACCGTATCGACGGCTTCAAGAAAACTGCCGCTACCCATGAAGGTTTAAATATCGTTACTGAATTGCCCGGACGTACCAGGGAAGAGGCTAAAACTGCTTCCGAAGATATGTTAACAAGCAAGCCTGGCCTTGTCGGTATCTTTGGCTTTGGTGATGACATGGCTATCGCAGCAACCGCAGCTATTGCCGAGAGGGGTTCCAAAGCAATTGTGGTTGGTTTTGATGGGCTGGAAGAAGCCAGAAAGTCTGTGGATCAGGACAATGCCTTTAAGGCAGTTGTTGTGCAATACCCAGACAAAATGGGTTCAGTGGGTGTAATCAATGCTGTTAAATTAGCCAAGGGTGAAGCCGTTGAAAAGGTAGTTCCCGTTACCCCCGGCCTTTATATCACTGGCAAGGGCTTCATTGATGTTACCGTTGAAAATGATAAAGTAAATCTGACTTTAGAATAGAGTAATGGCAACTAAATAGCCAGACTAACTGAAGAAATATCGCCATCGGTATTTCTTCAGTTTTTTATAAGATATAGTTGCAGGGATCATTTTTATCAAAAAAACTAGTGATAGAAATGAGTGATGTTGTGAATACAATTCTTGAGATGAAGGACATAAAAAAGGTTTTCCCCGGTGTTGTGGCCCTGGCCGGAGTTAATTTAAAGCTTGATAAGGGTAGAGTTCTGGGATTGCTTGGGGAAAACGGTGCCGGCAAATCTACCTTGATGAAAATATTGGCCGGGTCCTATAAGCCGGATGGCGGCGACATTTTTATCAATGGAGAGAAAACCGATATTAAGGGTGTTTTAGATGCCAAAAGGTTAGGTATTAGTATTATTTATCAAGAACTTAGTCTATGTCCTAACTTGACAGTGGCGGAAAATATTTTTGCCATGAATGAGCCGGTTCGCTTTGGACTGATTGACGACAATGAAATGAACCGTAAAACAAAGGAGCTATTCGAAGAACTGGAAATAGATATCTGTCCCACGGTGATGGTAAAGGAATTATCTATTTCTAGCCAGCAGATGGTAGAGATTGCCAAGGCTGTGTCGGTAAAGCCTCAAATTATTATTATGGATGAACCGACATCAGCCCTTAGCAGTAAAGAAACCGAAACGCTGTTTAAAATTATCCGCAAGTTTAAGGACGAAGGCACATCTATAATTTATATCTCCCATCGCATGGAGGAAATCTTTGCAATTACAGACCTGGTTAGTGTATTAAGGGATGGGCAATATATCGGAACTGTAGAGACCGGGCACACCTCGGTGGAAGAACTTATTAAAATGATGGTTGGCAGGGATATGGACAAGGTCTATCCCCACAAAGACTTTAAATATATCAGGGATGAAAAGCTGCTGGAATTAAAGGCTTATACCAAAAAGAAATATTATCATGACATCAATCTCTTTGTCAGGCCGGGAGAAATATTAGGCCTTTATGGATTAATGGGGTCTGGTAGAACAGAGATTGTTAAGGGTATTTTTGGCATATTGAAAAAAGATAGTGGCGAAATGTATATGCATGGGAAAAAGGTTAGTATTAATGATCCCTTCGATGCAATAGAAAATAATATCGCCTTTGTCACTGAAGATAGAAAAAACGAAGGACTTGTGCTTACGGCAAGTGTCTATGAAAATGTATCAATGGCCAATATCAGCAAGTTTTTAAATAGATTTAGATTAATCAACGAGAAGCAAGAAGTCGCCACCACAGAAAAACATATTAAAGATCTAAAGATTAAGACCCCGGGTGTATATCAAACCGTTAATAAATTGAGCGGTGGGAACCAACAAAAGGTTGTGCTTTCCAAGTGGTTTGAGATAGAACCTGAGCTTTTAATTTTAGATGAGCCAACCAGGGGCATAGATGTGGGGGCCAAATATGAGATATATAAACTAATGATCGAGCTGGCCCAAAGGGGCGTCGGAATTATTATGATATCCTCGGAACTGCCGGAAATATTGAATGTGTCGGATCGCCTGCTGGTTATTAATGAACAGAGAATTATTGCTGAGTTAGATCCTAAGGAAACTTCACAGGAAGAGATAATGACCTATATTACGAGAAGAGGTGAAACAAGTGGGCCCTCAGCTTAAAAATTTTACCAATCTGAAATTTGTCAAAAGCTATGGTGGCGTGTTAGCGGCACTAATCGCCCTAATGGTTCTTTTTTCATTTCTCAGCCCTCATTTTTTGCAAACAAATAATATATTAACGGTACTGGCCCAGGTGTCAATTATTGCCATATTAGCCTACGGAATGACCTTTGTACTAATGATAGGGGAAATTGACCTTTCCGTTGGAGCCATTGTGGCCCTTTGTGGCATTGTCCTAGGGGTAATGTTGTCCAGCGGGCAGGGTGCGGTTGTTTCAATAATAATTGTTTTATTGGTTGGCGCGCTGGCCGGCTTGTTTAACGGCTTTATCAGCGCCAAATTTAGAATCCCGACATTTATTGTGACCGTTGCCACCATGGGTATATTCAGGGGTGTAGGCTATGCCATCACCGATGCCCGGCCAATACAAATTGAGGACCCCATTATTCTCTTCTTAGGCAACGCCAAGCTGTTCGATGTCATTCCGGTTCCAGTGGTTATAGTTGTTATGCTGCTAATAGTTGCCCATGTTCTTTTGTCTAAGACGAAGTTTGGCAGACAGGCCAAGATAGTCGGCGGCAATAAGGTAGCTGCAGAATATGTAGGTATAAATGTACGAACCCTGCAGATGAAGATTTTTATGATTACCGGAATAGCGGCCGCCATAAGCAGCATCCTATTGACAGCCAGACTATATTCTGCCCAGCCCAATGCCGCCGGGGGCTATGAACTTGATGCAATTGCTGCTGCGGTCCTAGGTGGCACTAGCTTGTCCGGGGGTTATGGAACTGTTATAGGAACCTTTATTGGTGCACTAATAATGGGTGTAATTAATAATGGTATGAATTTAGTGGGCATGCCTTACTTTTATCAACAGATAGTTAAAGGACTCATTATAATTGTTGCGGTTTACATCGACGTTAGGAATAAGGAACGGATGCTTAGCAAATAGTTAAACTGGGAGTGAGGATAATGGCACATATCGTTACTATTGGGGAGATATTGGTTGAGTTTATGGCCAAGGAAATAGGTCAAAAATTCTATGAATCTGGTGATTTTGTTGGACCCTTCCCCAGTGGTGCCCCAGCTATTTTTATAGATCAAGCAGCACAATGTGGTAGTACTACTAGGATCCTCTCGGCTGTGGGGGACGATGGTTTCGGAAGAATAAATCTGGAGCGGTTGCAAAGGAATGGAGTGGATATCTCTAAAATCAAGGTGCTGAAGGATGCCACAACGGGGGTAGCCTTCGTAACCTACAAGGATGATGGAGATAGAGATTTTATATTTCACATAACAAATGCCGCCTGTGGCCGCATAGATGAAGAGTTGGTCGGGGAAGAGGACTTTAAGGGTTGCAAGTATTTTCATATCATGGGCTCGGCAATTTACAACGACGGGGTTTATCGAGCCATCCTTAAAGGCATTAAACTGGCACAAAGAAATAATTGTAAAATTACCTTTGATCCAAATGTAAGGAAAGAAATTGTAACAAATGAAGAAAAAAGAAGTATCCTGATGGATATTCTTAATCAAGCTCAGATTATTTTAGCCGGTGAAAATGAGATTTTTTACTTAACGGGCGTAGAAGATGAACTAACCAGTGTTAAAGCCCTATTGGAGAAGAATGCTGAGATGGTGGTTATTAAAAGGGGCAGCAGAGGGGCCACCTTATATACAAAGGATGAAGTCATCAATATTGATGCCTATAAGGTTAAGGAAATTGACCCCACCGGGGCGGGGGATTGCTTTGCGGGAACCTTTGTTTCCTGCATAAACCAGGGAATTAAGCCCCTTGAGGCTCTAGGCTTAGCAGCAATAGCAGGTGCCAAGGCTGTCACCAGAAAAGGTCCCATGGAAGGAAACACCACCCTAGAAGAACTGAGATTGCTAGATAATGAAAATCAAAATAAGTAGAGGAGAAGTCTATGCTTATATCCACGAAACAAATGTTATTAGACGCTCAAATAAATGGTTATGCGGTTCCAGCCTTTAATATACACAACTTAGAGACAGCTTTATCTGTGGCCAGAGCTGCTGAGGAAATGAAAAGTCCGGTTATATTAGCCGCAACCCCTGGGACGCTGAAATTTAATGGCAGTCATTATATAGTAGCCATAGTAAAGGAACTGGCAAAAAACTATTCTATTCCCATCACCTTTCATCTAGATCACCATGAAGCCTTTGAAGATATCAAACTGCCGGTGGACTTAGGGTGCAAATCCGTTATGATTGATGCCTCCCATAAATCCTTTGAAAAAAATATCATGTCCGTGCGAGAGGTTGTGGAGTATGTACATGCTGTAGGCGGTACTGTAGAGGCCGAGTTAGGCCGAATTGGCGGCATAGAAGAGGATTTAGTAGTTACTGAGGAGAGTGAATTTTATACCGACCCCCTGGCTGCTAAGGAATTTGTAGAAAAGACAGGCATAGACTCGCTGGCTGTTGCCATCGGAACGGCCCATGGACTGTATAAATCTGTGCCAAAACTAGATTTTGCAAGGCTAGAAGAAATTCGAAGAATTATTGATCTGCCTTTAGTATTGCATGGAGCCTCGGGGCTGCCGGAAGATAGTATCAAGAAGGCAGTAGAACTGGGCATATGTAAAATAAATATTGCAACAGAGTTGAAGATACCCTTTACTGATGCCATAAGGGAATATTTATCAACTAATAAAAATGAAAGTGACCCAAGAAAATACCTTGCACCCGCTAAGGAAGCCATTGTAAAGGTGGTCAAGGAGAAGATATTGCTATGCGGAAGTAATAATAAGGCATAGGAGAATTTTTATCATGATAGCAACCATAACCTTAAATCCGTCGGTGGACATCTGTTACTATTTGGATAATCTACTATTAAATCAGAGCAATAGGATACAAAAATACTATAAAACACCTGGGGGAAAGGGAATCAATGTTTCCAAGGTATTGACTCAGCTTGGGGTCGAGGTTGCGGCAACGGGATTTTTGGGAGGGACAACAGGACAATTCATTGAAGAGAAGCTTAAGGAGATGTCTGTTACTCCCAGGTTTGTGAAAATCCAGGGCGATACAAGAAATTGTATCGCCATTGTAGATTCTTCCGGCAACCAAACCGAACTACTTGAGGCTGGACCTAATATAAGGGAAGCTGAGTCCAAGTTATTTATTAAACAGATATCAGAGTTAATCAGAGACAGTAACATCCATGTGTTAGCTGCTTCCGGAAGTTTACCTAAAGGCTTAGGGACGGATTATTATAAGAAATTAATAGAAATCGCCCATAAAAATAAGATAAAATTTGTACTTGATACAAGTGGAGATTACCTAAAGGAAGCAATAAAGGCCGCCCCCTATTTAATTAAACCAAATATTTCAGAACTAGAAGATTTCTTAGGCATGACAATTACCTCTGAAGAAGAACTAATCTCAGGGATGTATAAGCTACAGGACTATTCTATTGAGATGGTTGTAGTGTCCTTAGGGGAAAATGGGTGCCTAGCACTTTGTGGAAAGGAAATATATAAGGTTTACTTACCTAAAGTATACATAAAGAGTGCTGTAGGATCAGGGGATGCTATGCTGGCAGGTATGTTAAAAGAAATCCAAAAAGAGAGTAGCTATCAAGAAATTTTAAAGACAGGCTGTACCTGTGGGGTTTTAAATGCAATGAATGAGAAAACAGGAACCATTGATACAACTAAATTTGCGGAGATCTATAGTCAAATCAGTGTAAAAAGATTAGAATAAAGTGTGTAATATGTGATACTAAATAAAGAACCCTTTGTATTAACATACGAAGGAGGTGCAGGACAATTGATTGATAAAAATTCTAAATTACCTATTTACTATCAAATAGAAGAATGGATTAAGTCCGAAATAGAAAAGGATTCTTTTAAAATAGACAAGCTGATTCCTTCAGAAAGGGAGTTAATTGATCTGTTAGGAGTCAGCAGACATACTATTAGACAGGCTATCGGTAATTTGGTTAATCAAGGTTACTTATACCGGGTGGCTGGTAAGGGTACCTTTGTAAAGGATAGAAATCTGATCTATAAAGAAAATCGCTACTCCAGTTTTTCTGAGGATATGGCCTATTTGGGTAAAAAGCTTGAGAATAACTTACTGAGCATAGAGGTGGATAAAGCCTCCCAAAGCATTGCCAACAGACTTTCCATAAATGAGAATGATCCGGTGATCAAAATTAAAAGGGTAAGAATTGTGGATGGTACTCCCCTATCCTATGAAATGGCCTTTATAAATAGAAAAATAGTTGGAGAAATGGATAGGGATGTTGCTGCAAGTTCACTGGTTAAACATTATGAGGATATACTTAACCTAAAGATTGGCTATGCCAATGAGACCATTGAATCGGTATTAGTAACGGAAAAAACTGCTAACAAGCTCAACATGTCACTGCATTCCCCGCTTTTATTGGTAAGGTCAAAATTATTTTTAGACAATGGGCAGCAAATACACTATACGAAGAATTACTTCAGGGGTAACAAATATAAGTTTACTATTAAGCTAAATAGGTAGCTAATAAGTAAATATGTATAGCTTTTCTATTAATTTACCTTTGACGATAAATATGGTACGAGTCCTTAGGGGCTCGTTATTTAATTATCAATTATAAGTCTTTCTTGTATTACAATTGATAACCCCTTGTTTGTATTTCCTAATAATGGTAAAATAATTTAATGAGTTTTTTATAAAGGTGATGGCTTTGAAAAGGGTTAAATATAATGATTTTAAGGACAAAGTAAGAACAAAAGCTGTAACAACTATGAAAATGTTGGATAGGTCTGCACCACGCAGGCGTCCTAGGGATCAAGGAGAGGCAGAGATACTGGTGAGGTTGGCGGTGGTTTCTTGGGACAGGGCTATTTCCAGCGGTAAATTACAAAAAAAAGGAGAAAGGCGTTACAGCCTGAGGACCGATGCAAGATAAAGTTAGACAGATAAAAAATATTAATAATCGCCTTGATAAAGTAATGTATTTCACTGCAGTCCTTACCAAGGAACTAGAGGCCTATGGAATAAAGCCGATACTAGTTGGAGGAGGCGCATTAGAATTCTATACCCAAGGAAGTTATATGACTTTAGATATAGATCTAGTATTGCGTGGTAGGGAACAGGCCCAAGGGATATTGGATAAAATGGGTTTTACCAAAGGACCGGGAGAGAAAAGCTGGTATAGTGAAGAGTTAGAGTTATCCGTGGAGATACCTGATGATACTCTGGCAGGCTCAATGGAACGCTTAACTATTGTGGATTTAGACGATGATTTGGTGGTATATGTAATTGGAGTCGAGGATCTGATCATTGACCGGCTGAACGCATATAAGTGGCGGAAGTCCCTAAGTGATGGAGAGTGGGCTGTGGCAGCAATGGTTATCCATTTTGATGAGCTAGACTTTGCATACTTAACCCTGCGTTCAGAAGAAGAGCTGATCGAAGATGTTCTGGAAGAGATTATAAAGAAGGCCAAGGATATTATGGGCTAGTTAAGTATTAGAGTTGCCGAAGGGCGAGCTCTTTTTTTATTGCTAGACATTTCGCTAATCGTTATTGCTAGCAAAATTTACATAAAGGAACATTTTCAATTGTAGCAAATTTATATATTTAGTTACCAAAAAAATATCTTAGGAGGTTCAGAAGTTTAATGGTTAAAGGAACTGGATTTAAGCGTTTCAGCGCGGTATTGGTAATTGCCTTCTTACTTACTATTGCTACCCCGGCTGCTATGACCTTTGCTGCAGAAGACAATCAAAATGATGAAGAAATTATCTTGGTAGTTGAGGATGTTAATGAGGAAGTAAATGAAGATGTTAATAATGAAGAACAGGTAGCTGAGGAAGTTGAAGCTACTGAAAATGAAGAAGCGGTAGAAGAGGTTGATTTAGAAGAGGAAGCCGCTGAAGAAGCAGTGGAAGAGGAGCCGGTAAATGAAGAAGAGCTAGAATCAAATGAGGAAGAGAACCAGGCGGTAGACGAGAACTCTAACGAAAACTCTGAAAACAATGATGGAAAGCTGAGCATCTATGTAAAGGGTGTTAAAATCTCCTCTGATGTTGAGCCCTTCATTGATTCCAACAACCGTACCCAGGTTCCCTTCAGGGCTATCGGTGAGGCCTTAGGAGCTAAGGTAGACTGGGTTGCAGGGCTGCAGCAGGTTATCGTGAGCAATGATGAGTCTACGGTGGTTATGATTATCGGCGACAAGAACTACTATGTTAATAGTGCCACCCTGCAAATGGATACCGCCCCAATTATTAAAGACAGCCGTACCTTTATTCCCTTAAGGGCACTGGGAGAAGCACTAAATTGTGAAGTTACCTGGGATTCTGAAACAAGAACTGTCCATGTTGAATAATTAGTCAAAGGCCGCATCCATCAAAGGGTGCGGCTTTATCATTAAGTTATTAAACAGCGGGGAAATTCCTTTTGTACCCTTTGAAAGAAAACATACCCCAGTATAGCTATTATAATACCAGAAAGTGTCCCATATATTAGCCAGTTCCAATCGGGAAGCTGCCCCCAGATTAATATCCGCCGGGCGTCTTCCACCACATAGCTGAGGGGATTGAGGTAAAAGTAAGTTAGGAACTCCTTGGGGACCGCTGTAATGGGGTAGAAAATTGGACTCATAAAAAGGATTGCCCGAACAGCCACATTTACTACATAACCAATATCCCGCAAAAAAACTCCTAAGGCTGAAAAAAACCAGCCCAAGCCCAGGGACATCAGGATAATGGGCAGCAAGACCATGGGCAAAAAAATTAGGGTCCAGTTGACTACCCCTTTTAGCAGGGCAACGCCAATCACCAGAACAAAAAGACTAATAAGCCCGTGGACTAATGACGAGCCTACGGTAATTACGGGAAATACTTCTAGGGGAAAGTTTTTCTTTTTAACATAGCATTCATTTTTAGTTATTAGCTCCGGTGCCCGACTGACACAATCAGCAAATATGTTATAGGCAATAAGGCCACAAAATAAAATCAAGGCAAATTCACCCTTGCTTTGGCCACTATCTCCCCATTTTGATTGAAAAACTATATTAAAGACAAAGGTGTATACTACCAGCATTAAAATCGGGTGAAGTATAGACCAAAGTAAGCCTAGACGAGAACCCCTATAACGATCAATAATCTCTTGCCGTATTTTGGTTTTTATTATTCTTCTATTAATCCATAAAATCTTCATAGCACATCTTCCCCCACCTGAATGTCGCTGCTCCTTAAAGCTCAATAATACTATGGTTTGCCACCGTGATAAGTGATATTCTGATTATTTCATTGAAATAACAGTTTAGCAGGATTTGTAAAGAAGAGGTGGAATTAAAACTACAGCAGAAGAAAGGAGCAAAATATCTTGATTAGAGAATATAGGCCATCTGATGAAAAAGAATTGATAGAGGCTTGGTATGACGCCTCCATAATCGCCCATAACTTTATACCGGAGGAATTTTGGGCTTCCGAGAAGGACAATATCAAACAAAACTATTTGCCGGTGGTGGAAACCTACGTTGCAGAAATAGAGGGGAAGGTTGTCGGCTTTATTTCATTAATAGAAAACTTCATAGGAGGACTTTTCATAGCTCCCCTATACCAAGGAAAGGGAATAGGTTCGGAATTAATCAAAAAGGCCTGCAGTGTTAAGGAAAAGGAATTGGTGGTAGAGGTTTATAAAGAAAACCTAAAGGCCCAGGAGTTTTATAAAAAATGCGGATTTGAAATCTTTGGAGAAAGGGTTCAGGCAGAAACCGGCTGCTTACTGATTGAGATGAGAATGACAATACAGTAGACTAATAAATAGTTTTTTCCAAAAGGAGTAGTTTTATGTGTGAAACATTGTTTCAGAACAGCTTTTCATCCTTTGCTACCCCGGAAAGATATAAAAAAGAGACGGTTATAGTCCAGTCTAAGATCCTGGATAAACGAGTTGACATGCGCCTGGTGTTAGATTCATTACCTAATGTAATAATGGTACTAAACTGCCACCGGCAGATAGTCTATTGCAACCAGGCTTTGGTAGATTTATTAGAGCTGCCAAGCTCTTTAGACATCCTGGGTGCCAGACCAGGGGAGGCCTTTAGCTGTGTGAATGCCTGCAATAATGAAGCAGGCTGTGGCACTTCTGAAACCTGCCAAAATTGTGGGGCAGTCCTTGCCATATTGGCAGGGCAGAAGGGCAATAAAAATTCCAAGGAATGTAGGATTACTGTTAAACAGGGAGAGGAATACAGAGCCCTGGATCTGAAATTTACCGTAACCCCCTTGTCCCTGGATTGGCAGGAGTATGTCATCGTTTTTGTAACTGACATTAGTGCGGAGAAGAGAAGGGCTTCCTTGGAAAGGGTTTTCTTCCATGATATACTTAACACAGCCGGAAGCCTAAGGGGGTTTATTGAGCTGCTAGGGAATACCAGGGACCCCCAAACGGCTAAGGAACTATTCTGTGATTTAGAGGAAGTGTCAAAGTCTCTCATTGAAGAAATACTTGAGCAAAGGGATTTAATAGGTGCAGAATGTAATGAATTAATGGTCCACAAAAGACTTATTCAGGTAAGGGAATTGCTTGGCGAAGTGCAAAAGCATTTCAGCAGTCATTCCGTGACTAGGGATATCATATTAAATATAGAGGTTCCGGAGGAGGACATCACCCTTCATAGTGATCCGGTTCTATTGAGAAGGGTTTTGGTTAACATGGTAAAAAATGCGGCTGAGGCATCAAAATCAGGTGAAATGGTAAGAATTGGTGTAAACAAGGATGAAGCTCAGGTTAGTTTTTGGGTTAATAATAGTGCAATCATTCCAAGGGATGTTCAACTGCAAATATTCCAAAGGTCCTTTTCCACCAAGGGCCTAGGCAGAGGGTTAGGAACCTATAGTATGAAAATACTGACTGAACGTTATTTAAAGGGAACTATATCTTTACATGTTTCGGAAGAACGAGGAACAACCTTCACAGCCAGTTATCCTCAGAATTAAACAGCCATAGTCCTAAATCACATTAGGGCTGTGGCTGTTTTTTGGTTTGAGTGTTGATTAGTTTAAAGCTTTAAGCCATATAATTTTCAATTTAGGAAATAATGCTAGGAGGAGAGGTCGTATTATTAATACATTTTACTCTGTAAATTAACAGGAGGATATTCTATGAAGGCAATTACATATCAAGGTGTTAAGGACGTAAGGGTTAAAGAAGTAAAGGATCCTAAAATTGAAAAACCGGATGATCTGATCATTAAAGTAACTTCTACAGCCATATGCGGCTCTGATTTACACCTGATCCATGGATTAGTTCCCAATATGCCCAAAGATTATATTTTAGGGCACGAAACCATGGGCATAGTTGAAGAGGTAGGTCCGGAGGTTAGGGACTTGAAGAAGGGAGACAGGGTGGTTGTGCCCTTCCCGGTGGCCTGTGGTCATTGCTGGTACTGTGAGCATGATTTGTACAGTTCCTGCGATAACTCAAATCCCCATGGAGAAGTAGGGGGGATTTTTGGCTATAGTGAAACCTTTGGTGGGTATGCAGGAGGTCAAGCAGAGTATTTAAGGGTCCCCTATGCCAATGTAGGACCAGTAAAGGTTCCTGAAGAAATGAGTGATGAGCAGGCGTTATTTTTAACCGACGTTCTTCCCACATCCTATTGGGGAAACTTAATATGTGGTGTTAAGGAAGGAGCCACTGTGACTGTATTGGGATGCGGACCCATAGGCTTAATGGCCCAAAAATTTGCCTGGCTCCTTGGTGCAGAGCGGGTTATTGCTGTTGACTATATAGACTACAGATTAGAACATGCAAAAAAGCATAATAAAGTTGAGGTAATAAATTTTGAGGAACATGACAACACAGGAAGGTATATTAAAGAAATTACCAAGGGCGGTACCGATGTTGTGATCGACTGTGTTGGCATGGATGGAAAGATGACAATAGTGGAGATGCTCGAAACAGCAATGCTCCTTCAGGGGGGAGCAATGTCGGCTATTCCCATGGCAGCCCAGGCGGTGAGGAAAAACGGAACTGTTGGTCTTGTGGGGGTCTATGGCATGAGGTATAATCAATTCCCCCTAGGAGACTTTTTCGCCCGGGGGATTACCCTGAAAATGGGGCAGTGCCCTGCCACAGCCTATGTGAGACATCTTATGAAGTTGGTGCAGGAAGGTAAAATAGACCCTACCGATATCATTACTCACAAGCTAAAATTAGAAGAAGGTCAACATGCCTATGAGATATTTGATCAGAAGCAGGATGATTGCATTAAAGTTGTGCTTAAGCCATAAACAAAGCTTTTATTTACTAAGGTTAACTGTGGGAGAGTGTCGAGATGGCCAGATACAAATATGAAATGGTTAAGAGCAAAAATAAATAAGCCCGGGGTATTCCCGGGCATTTTTGTGGGTAATGTAAAAATATATTAAGTTATTAATAAAGATTCGCCATAATGCAGGAAAACATAATTTAAGCGTTGAATTTTTTCTGGCAATGAGTTAAGCGGAGAAAGGTATGGTAGAGATGGCGATTGTTATTGTGGATGACTCCACCGTAAGTCAAATGCTTATAAAGTCTATCCTTGAATCGGCCGGCTATACAGATCTTTATGTAACTTTCTCTGCCATGGAAGCCTATAAGACCATGGAAAAATGGGAAAAAGAAGGAAACAGCAAAACAGTAGACCTAATTCTAATGGATATAATCATGCCCGATATAAATGGCATTGAGGCCTGTCGATTTTTCAAGAGAAATCCAAAGCTGCAGGACGTTCCGGTAATTATGATTAGTGCTAAGAATACCGCTGAGAATCTCGAAATTGCCTTTGAGGCAGGCGCCATGGACTATATCATAAAGCCGCCCAACAGTATAGAGCTCCTGGCCCGGGTTCGCTCCGCCCTGAAGCTTAAACAGGAAATAGACAGTCGTAAAGCCAGAGAAAAGGAGCTGCTGGAGGTAAAGAGGCAGCTGGAAGAGGCTAACGGTATTTTACGACGTCTCTCATTTTTAGATGGGTTAACGGGCATAGCCAACAGGCGCCGTTTTGACGAGATGCTTAGTAAGGAATGGAATAGGGGCATGAGGTTGGGTATGCCCCTTTCCCTGATTCTTTTTGATATAGATCACTTTAAAAAATATAATGACAATTTGGGCCATCAGGCCGGCGATGCTTGTTTAAAGCAGGTGGCCAGCCTTTTGAGGGAGATATTAAAACGACCCGGTGATTTGGCTGCCCGTTACGGAGGCGAGGAGTTCGCAGTAGTGCTGCCCAATACTAGTTTGGAGGGTGCTGCTATTATCGCGGAAACCATTAGGTCCAAGGTTGAAGCTATGAAAATAATACAACCACAAGCAACGGGAACCCAATATCTTACAGTAAGCCTGGGAGTTGCTTCTAGGATTCCTAACCCCTATGGTTCAATTGAAAAGCTTGTTGCCGAGGCAGACAAAGCCCTGTATCAGGCTAAACAATCTGGGCGAAACTGTGTGAAGATTCATATGCCAAACTCATCAGAAATTTAGATGGTACTCTAGTGGTGCCATTTTTTATTGGCCTTCTAGGGTAAATAAGTCTGATAAAGGCATACCAAAGTATACACATAGCTTTGCTAATAGATCCCGGGGATAGCAATCCATCTCGTCTTCATAAAGTTGTCTCAAGATATCCTCGCTATAATCAATCTCCTTGGCTACCTGAGAAACCGATAATCCCCGATCATCTATGATTGGCTTAAATACCGAGCGCATTTGCATAACCATTACCATACCACCTTCCATTTTAAGTAATATTTTCTCCCGATAAGTCATGAAAAGACGTGGTAATAAATGGATGGTATTTTTATAAAAACCTTGCCAAAAAAACTGTGGATTGTTAATATAACCTCAATATGGTATACCATAAACCGGCAATACTGCCTGTTCATGTTATACCGGGCAAGGGGGTTATTTGATGACTTATATTGATGCCATTATAATATTAGTGGCTGGAATTGTGGCAGGATTCGTAAATACAGTGGGTGGCGGGGGTTCTCTGATTTCCCTTCCGGTATTAATTTTTATGGGGTTGCCGTCGGCAGTTGCTAATGGAACAAATAGAATAGCCTTGATGGTACAAAGTCTTGTGGCCATAGGGTATTTTAGACAGAAGGGCTTTTTCTACCCTAAGCTAAGTATCTATCTTGGTATTCCAGCTGTCCTTGGCTCCATTGTGGGTGCTAAATTTGCAATTTCCCTGACAGATGATATGTTTAATAAGATTTTAGCCGTGGTAATGCTGGTGGTAATGGTATTAATCATTTGGCGCCCGGAAAAAAAGTTTATAAAAACTGAGCAGGAAGATGCAGAAGTCTTAAGCAAATCAAGAATGCTTATTGCCTGCTTGGTGTTCTTTGGTGTTGGTTTCTACGGAGGCTTTATACAGGCCGGGGTTGGGTTTATTATAATTGCGGCGCTAACCCTTATTACCGGCATGTCCTTGGTTAAGATAAATAGCTTAAAGGTTTTTGTTACGGCAATATATATCTTGGCCTCTTTACTGGTGTTTGTGTTTAGTGGAAAAGTGGATTGGGTACTGGGTATAGCCCTTGCCGTGGGAAATGCGATTGGTGCATATTATGGCAGCATGTTCACGGTTTCTAAGGGGGATAAATGGATCCGCGTCTTTTTAGTTGTGACGGTAATTATCATGTCGGGGAAACTGCTGGGTGTCCATAAATTGTTTGGCCTTTAGTATTTTTAGATTACAAATTATTGCCATGAGAAACAGAGTATCAAGCTCTGTTTTTTTGTTGCCTGGTTTTGCTTGGCCAATATTGGAAAATATAAATATTATAGGTCTGAATAAAAATTACTGGCAGTGTATATCGAGCAGCATATTTTCTTGTATAATATTAAATACGACTAAAAATATATAAAGGGGTAGTTCAGGTTATGCCGGTGCAGCGTGTTCGTGAATATGTAAAGCAGTTTGATTTAAATTTGGAGCCAATAGAATTTACTGAGAAGACTAGTACCGTGGAGGAGGCGGCGAAGGTTCTGGGGGTAGAGCCAGGACAGATTGCCAAATCAATTTTATTTCGGGCAAAGGAGCATTTTGGACTGTTTGTAACCGCAGGTGACGTCAAGGTAAATTTAAAAAGGGTAAAAGCCCTGTTAGAAGGAAAGCCTAAAATGGCCACCCCTGAGGAAGTAGAGGAGGTTACCGGTTTTCGGGTGGGAGGGGTATGTCCCTTTGCCATGAGGCGGGAGGTACCTATCTATTTAGACGAATCCATGCAGCGTTTTGATGTGGTTTATACCGCAGCAGGCTCTGCCAGCTCAGCCTTACCCATCACCTTTAGCCAATTATGTGAGGTTACAGGTGGTTCTGTGGTGAACGTTCTAACCGAGGAGTAGTTAATCAAATTAAGCAGGTGATAAGATTGACAAATTTTAATCTAGGGGTAGTCTTAGTTCTCTTATCAGCAACGGGGTTTGCCGTGATCCCCTTTTTTGCCATTGAGGCCTATGCTGGTGGAGCTACAGTTACCTCTTTACTTGTTGTACGGTTTCTTATAACAACTGTATTTTTCTTTAGCTATTTATTTTTAACCAATAAAAAACCTATAGTTCAGGACGGTCAAATAAAACATCTATTTCTTTTAGGCGGAGTGCTTTACACCATAATGTCAACCTGTTATTTTGCTTCAGTAAAATATATTCCTGCCTCCCTGGCGGTGTTGCTTTTATACTTATATCCGGTTTTTGTGGCGGTGGGTTCAACGCTATTTGAAAAAGAAAGCTTGACCTCAAAAATTATATTGTCCATAGGTTTCTCTCTCATGGGACTTTTCCTTGTCTTGGGCAATTCCTTTAACCAGATCAATATATATGGAGTCTTGTTGGCCGTTGGTGCTTCCATTTCCTATTCCAGCTATATTTTATTAGGCAATAAGGTAGTAAAACAGATTCCGGTAATGATTACAAGTGCTTACGTTTCCCTATTTGCCTTTACCTCCCTGTTTATTATTGGTCTGGCCACTGGCAACCTTTACTTCAACTTAACCCCAGGGGCCTGGGCAGCCATGGGCGGGGTAGCAGTGTGTTCAACCATTATACCAATGTTTACCTTTTTTAAAGGGATGGATTTAATTGGTTCAACAAGGGCTTCCATTCTGAGTATGATAGAGCCTCTTATTACAATTAGCTTATCTGCCTTGCTGCTAAGTGAACGGTTAACCTTTATTCAGTTGTTTGGTGGACTGATTGTCTTAATTGGTGCGGTACTAGTTGTCTTAGCTCCTAAACCAAGCAAGGTTTCCGAAGCTGCCTAAGGAAATATTTTCTTAAAAGTTTGTAAAAAATGTAACAAACTTAACGTTTCTAAAATTAAAATGTGATAAAATCTTGGGCAATACCATACTTATGGTAATACTGATAAAACGGAGGGATGAAATGTACTCTTTTCGCACAGTTTCAGTGATGCCCGAACTACCTGAAAGAATAAACAGGTTAAGCGAATTGTCCAGAAATCTTTGGTTTAGCTGGCGCCCAAGATCCCAGCAATTATTCAGCAGAGTTGATCGCATACTGTGGGAAAAGGTCGGTCATAACCCGGTTAAGTTCCTGTTGCATGTTGAGGGTGATAAACTAAAAAGGGCTGCTGAGGACCCGGATTACCTAGCTATTTACGATCTAATGATGGAATTTTTTGACCAATATATGAGGCAGGAATCTTGGTTTCAGAGAAATTTTAAGGATCAATCCAATCAATTAGTTGCATACTTTTCGGCGGAATTTGGCGTTCATGAGTCAAATCCCGTTTATAGCGGTGGGCTAGGCCTTCTGGCTGGAGATCATTCCAAGTCAGCCAGTGACCTGGGCATTCCCTTTGTAGGGGTGGGTATTCTTTACAAGCAGGGCTACTTTTGTCAAAAATTAAATCGAGATGGATGGCAGGAAGCCCACTACTCCTTCATGGATTTTAATGAGATGACCGTTACACCCGCCGTTCATCCTAACGGTGAAGAGGTCATTATCAGTATTCAATTGCCCGGTAGAGAGCTTTACATCAAGGTCTGGCAGCTACAGGTGGGACGTATAGTAATTTATTTTTTAGACGCTGACCTGGCCCAAAACAGCCTGGAGGATCGTAGCCTGACGTCCAAGCTATATGGGGGTAACCATGACACAAGAATATCCCAGGAAATTATCCTGGGAATTGGTGGAGTAAAGGCACTGCGGGAATTGGGCATAGCACCAACCGCCTGGCATATTAATGAGGGCCATGCAGCCTTTAGTATCCTGGAGCGAGTGAGGGAACTAGTTCAAAGGGGGATTCCTTTCCACACGGCCTGCGAGGCAGTTCGCTCTTGTACCATTTTTACTACCCATACCCCTGTTCCGGCGGGACATGATGTTTTTAGCTCGGAAATGATCGACCATTATCTTGGACATATGTATGAGAAACTAAGCATTGACCGAAACACACTGATTGGCATGGGTTGGGACGATTTAAGACATGGTTTTAATATGACCAGACTGGCCATGAATAATGCCATTTTCACAAATGGAGTTAGTCAACTGCACGGAAAAGTGACTAAGCAAATGTTTGCTTATCTTTATAAAAGTATCCCCCTTGAGGAGATACCAATTTACTATGTGACCAACGGTGTCCATACTGAGACCTGGGCCGCCCGGGAGATGAAGGAGCTTTTTGAAAAATATATCGGTATGGACTGGATGGATAACATTTCTGACCAGAGCAAATGGAACAAGGTGTATGCTATCCCCGATCAGGAACTGTGGGATACCCATCTAGTATTGAAGGAGCGGATGATTAAGTTTGTACAAAACAACCTTTGCGCTAGAATGGAACGTAACTTCCAACCAATAGAACTGATTAGGGAATGTGCCGGGTATTTAAGCAGGGATGTATTGACCATAGGCTTTGCCCGTCGCTTTGCCACCTACAAAAGGGCCAATCTGCTATTAAGGGATAAGGAGCGTCTCTCAAGGTTGTTAAACAACCCCGAGAGGCCAGTTCAGATCATTTTTGCCGGCAAGGCCCACCCGGCTGATCGCCCGGGGCAGGAAATTATCAAACAAATATATGATTTAAGCAAAGAGGAAGAATTCCGGGGTAAAATTGTACTGGTTGAGAACTATGATATTAATGTGTCCCGCCATCTTTTACAGGGGGTGGATGTGTGGCTTAACACCCCGAGAAGGCCAATGGAGGCCAGCGGCACCAGTGGCCAAAAGGCGGCGGTTAGCGGAGGTATTAATTGCAGCATATTAGATGGCTGGTGGCCGGAAGCCTATAATGGTGAAAATGGCTTTGCCATAGGTACAGAGATTGAGTATGACACAGAGGAAACCCAGGATAGGGAAGACGGCAATTCCCTCTTTGATCTCCTTGAGCAAATCATAGTACCCTATTATTATCGGCGGGTAGATGGGATTCCCAGGGAGTGGGTTAGCCGCATGAAAAATTGCTTGGCCACCATACCCTGGAGGTTTAGCACCGAACGGATGGTTAAGGAATATACCCGGAGGTTTTATCTTCCTGCGGCATTAAAGGGCAGGTTATATGCTGCCGAGGGATTTAGACTAGCAAGGGAAATGCAAGAACATAAAGGCTTTATCAGATGTAATTGGCATCAGGTCTACTTCAAGGGACAAAGGGTGGAGCAGCCTAAGGAATTAAAATTGGGGGATCATATCTATATCCAGACTGATGTATCCCTTGGGCCGATTAAGCCAACTGATGTCGTGGTGGAGGTTGTCTACGGCAATGTGGGAGATCACGGTCTCACCAATATCATGTTAATGCCACTGGCCTTAATGGAAGAGTTAGGTGACGGAGTCTATCGCTATGAAACAAATCTGGTGCTAATCCAAGGAACTTCAGGCTATACCCTGCGTATTCGCCCCCATAATTCAAACTTCGAATATCCCTTTGAGCTACCGCTGGTAAAATGGATCGATAATATCTAATACAAGCGAAAACCGGGCCTCGCCCGGTTTTTCAGCCTGTTGAAAAAGATTCAACTGGGTTTTAATAATCCCGAACAGCGACATTCGAAGCAGTGGAAACAGCGCTTCGCGAAGCTGAGGATGCGAAAATGGGTGAGCGGACATGGATGTCCGCGAAAGCCTGAGGTAAACACGATGTTTACTCGAAGGCGGCCCATTTTCGCCCGAAGCAAGCGATTAGCGCTGTCCACTGCGGAGAGAGGAGTCGTGAGGGATTATTAAAACCCGAATATAGGTAGTTTCTCGACAATCTGAAAAACCGGGCCTTACCCGGTTTTTGCTGCTTAGGAGAACTTTTTTAATATATTCATAAATTCATCCATAGATTTATTTATATCTTCACCTTGACCGATACTCTCCTCTATTGAGTCGGCCAAATGGCAAGCCAGCACAGAAAAACCCACTCTGTTTACCGCCGCTTTAATGGCTGCAAGCTGAATTACCACCTCACTGCAGTCCCTGTTATCTGTGATCATTTTCTGTACCCCTCTGATCTGACCTTCGATTTTTTTAAGCCGGGATAACATTTCCTTTTGAAGCTCTTGATGCTTGCTTAGATCCTCACTCATGGGGCACCTCCTAAATAAATTATAATACCATACCGGGGTATGGTATTATAATACTACTCTGTATAAATTACGTCAAATTTTGTGAAAGTGCTTGAAGGTAAGGGATAAATTTGGCAGAGGATCTAGAATGGTGTTAAATTGCAGTGGTCAGGGGCATTATTTTATAATACAATAAATTCTGTGGTTACCAAAGAAAAGAGCTTTTGTTTAAAGGAGATATGTCTGAATGGAAAAGTTATTTGAGAAAATGAAAGAATATCTGGGGATGGAGGATGAAATTCCTTTTGAGGAATTTGAAGCCTATTACCAGGAGGTTATTGCCTTCCTGACAGGTCATCACCAGGGACTTGATAAGGAGGATGCACTAAAAAGCCGGTTTATTTTATCTATCCTGGTATCAAACAGCGGCGAAAGGGCTAAAAGGAATAAAAATTTAGCCAAAAAATATAAAAAGATGGGCGAGAAGTGCACCTTCTGGGTTGAGGCCATGGACTATAGGCTTCTAAAGCAGGGGATGAACAAGCAGCAGATATTACAGGCTGAGAAAGAAATCAGCGATTCCATCTAAAGCAAAAGAGCAGGGGACTTTAATCCCCTGCCTTTATTTCGCCGATTTTCTGCCCCATTGTTACTTCCATACCCGGTGCAAGGTTTTCCATAGGCTTAAAGGTTTTGCCTTGGAAGATTAAAATAACCGTAGACCCAAACTCAAATCTTCCTATTTCCGCACCCCTATTTATATCCTGTCCTTCTTGAAAGCTTGAAACAATTTTACCAACTCCCAGGGCTCCAACCTTGATCAAACAAAAGCGGATGCCTTCAGGGGTTTCAAAAATACTGCATGTACGCCTGTTTTTGGCAAATAAATCCTTGATGGTAGAAACCCCCAGCTCATTAACGGGAAAAACCTGTCCGGGAATGAAGCGGTGTTTTATTGTGCGTCCTTCGTGGGGCATGTGTATTCTATGGTAGTTTTTGGGGCTTAAGTAGATGTTTAAGTAAAAGCCATCCTGAAATTCTTCTGCCGGGAGTCCTGCAAGGAGCTCCCTTAAGGAATAGCTGTTGTTCTTAGCCAAAATAACCTTGCCCTGATTAGCGAAACCTAAATCAGCAATTCGACCGTCAACGGGACTTACCACTGCTCCCTCCTCCTGGTTAATTGGCCTTAGTGACGGGCAGATATCCCGTACGAAGAACTCGGTAAGACTGTTGAACTGGCTGTCCTGTCTAACTTCCTCCTGGTTTATTTTGTACAACTTGATATATGGCTTTATTAAATGTTTGCTTAACCTGCTGCCGGCAGCTAAATCAAAAAGCTTGCCAAGGGATTGCCTCGAAATGGTGTGGACTACAATTTTTTTAAATAAGGTCATTTACCCCATCCTTTAAATTAGATGATAATATATTAATCCTACTCTTCTATTATTATAATGATTAATTACACACCAGTCCATTCCTAAACCATGTCATGTGGATTAACATTATGAAGGATGAAAAATTTTCCTTTGACAGGAAGGTGGTTTATAAAGTAAAATTTTCTTTCTAGGGGGTGATATAAATGTTGTTCTTTGAACCTGAAATATATTTGAGAGTAGTTGCTTCTATGATAGCCGGCATAATAATTGGTTTGGAAAGGACCGTTTATAATAAACCCGCTGGAATCAGAACCTTTTCCCTGGTTAGTGTTGGATCCACCCTGATTACCCTTGTATCAATTTATGGTGCTGAGAAACTGGGCTTTACCAACGCTATGGCAGACCCCCTGAGGATTACTGCCCAAATCGTCAGCGGTATTGGTTTTCTGGGAGCGGGTGTAATTTGGAGCAGCAAGAACGGGGGACAAAAACACGGGGTAACTACCGCAGCAGAATTATGGGTTGCCTCGGCCATAGGGATGGCCTTAGGTGTAGGAATGTATGACCTGGCCATTTTGGTTGTTGTATGTATTTTCTTTACAATATTTGTGGGTAGGAAGCTTGACGACTATGTTACAAGGCGAGATAAAAAGTCGGTAAATTCTCAAAGTATTTAGGCAAAATTTAAAAATATATGAAACTAATGTTTTACTTTTTATCCAGGAGAGGGTACAATACAAGTAGAGCTCAAGTAATAGGTCTAGTGAGGTCCAGTTCATTTATCCTTCTCAACTGCTTGAATGGTAAGGGAGGTCAAGATAAGTGAATCCCCTAAACCATTTTGGGCAATCTAATTCGAGGAGGATTTTCCATGTACCAAGACAAAACCCTAAATTGCCGCGACTGTGGCACCGACTTCACTTTTTCCGCTTCTGAGCAAGAGTTTTATGCCGAGAAAGGCTTCACCAATGAGCCTGGTCGTTGCCCCCAGTGCAGAGCTGCTCGTAAGCAAAGAAACAACGGTGGTGGCTTTGGTGGTCGCAGCCAGCGTCCCCAGCGTGAAATGTTTGCAGCTACCTGTGCAGCCTGCGGTATCGAAACCGAAGTTCCTTTCCGTCCCAGTGGCGACCGTCCGGTTTACTGCCGTGACTGCTTTTCTAGAAACAGCCGTTACTAGAATATAAGGTTTCATAGAAACTTTTATAAAAAACTCCTTCCTATTGTGGGAAGGAGTTTTTTGTGACTATAATTACTTTACACGGGTGATGGAAGTATAATCCTTGTAATGCTTAGTGCATTCTAGGAGCAGAAGGGGTAGAGATATTAGATAGGGCTTGTCCAGCTTCGTTTTGGTAGATATTCTCTGTGGCTAAATCACCCAGGGCTACGATGCCTGCTAATTTTCCATTGTCAATCACCGGCAATCTTCTGATTTGACGCTGAGCCATTAGATTGGCGGCCTCATGGACGTCCATACTTGAATCACCTGTTACAACATCTGAGGTCATCACACTTTGAACAGCTGTGCTCTGGGGATTGTGGCCCTGGGATACTGCCCTTAGAGTAATATCTCTGTCTGTAATAATGCCAACACATGTACCGTCCTCTACTACCGGGATAGAACCTACATTATGCTGGCTCATCAATTCTGCAGCTTCTTTAACGGTTTGTTTAGGGCTAATCGTGGCAACACTTTGGGTCATGATATCTTTTAATGAACGATTCATATTTAATCCCCCCAAAAATTAATTTACTACACCCTTTAATTATGTTCCCATGATTGGCGGCATTAATGCATGGTGTGCTGCTATTTTAGTAATCCATTCTTTGGCTTTGAAAAAATATTTGATAAAAGTTTTTTGGTATTGTATTATGCTAAAACTAATGATAGAATATGTTGCATACAAGGGGAGTAGCTTTAACCTCAAGGTCGTCATTGCACAGGGTAACACCTCGGCCTTGCTGGACGCTTAGTTAGCCAGACTTTGTCAATGAATTTCATTGGCAGAGTCTTTTTGTTTTTGGGCAAGCTAATGTTAATGATTTAGGGAGGGTTTAGGGATGGAATTACAGTTTTTAGGAGCGTTACTAACCATCATTGTAATTGACATTGTATTAGGCGGGGATAATGCCATTATCATTGCCATGGCCAGCAAGAACTTACCTGTCGAGCAAAGGAAAAAGGCTATTATCTGGGGGACCTTCGGGGCAGTTGCCATTAGGGCGGCGTTAACGGTGGTGGCATTGCAGCTATTAAAGATACCCCTGTTACAGTTTGTTGGTGGGTTGCTCCTCGTATGGATTGCTCTAAAGCTACTCAAACAGGATCATCAATGTGATGTTAATGTAAAGGCTGGCTGTACCTTGAGGGAAGCAATCCAAACAATTATTATTGCAGACGTGGTTATGGGTGTGGATAACGTGCTGGCCATAGCTGGAGCGGCCCACGGCAGTGTTACTCTGGTAATAATGGGATTAGCCATTAGTGTTCCCATCATTGTATGGGGAAGTACTTTGGTATTAAAATTAATGGATAGATACCCAATAGTTACTCAGATTGGTGCAGGAGTGTTGGCCTGGACGGCCGGAAGTATGATTAGCCATGATAGAATTATTAACCAACAACTGGCCGGACATATCCCCTTTCAAAATATAATTATACCGGCATTAATTGTAGTCACAGTATTAAGTATAGGTAATAGAAAAAATCTTTTGCCCAAAATTAAGAGATTAAGCGGGGGAAATGCATAAATAAAAAAAGGACAGGCATAATTCCTGTCCTTTAAAATCCCTACATAGCAGCAACCGCTTTAGGGAGTGTATTATCTCTTCTTAGAAGGTAAAGACGATTATCTTCCAGTTGATACATTAGGGGAGCAACCAGAACTTTAGGATAGCGGCTACGTAATCTTTGTGCTTCAGTCATGACAAAATCTAACTCGTTGCCTATCTCAAACATTGGAGCAAAATGATCAAAATGATCTTGGGCTGCCTTAGGGTCCCAGCCAACATCCACCAGGCCCTTAACGAATCTTTCTTCTTTAGCCTTTAAATTAGCCATGCCGCAATTGTTATGACCGATGAGGGCAATGGCCCTTACACCACCAACGGCAACTGCATAGGAAACTTTAAATTCAGAGGTTCTTAAATTTCCAGCTCCAGTTCTAATGACATAGGCAAAGTTTTCGGGAATATGAAGGCGCTTTCGATTATCCATACACATGCCAACAAGAAGTTTTGCATGATCATATTTTGTGTCAAAGGTTTTATGAAAGTTATGATATTCAATTAAATCTCCGATGGGAGTACCCAAGTATTGGGGGAAAATATCTTCCTTTGTGTTTATTGGCACAATCTGGGCCATAATGTCTCCTCCTTATTTACCGTCTAGAACCTGTTATATCACCTCCTAAGTTAACCTTTTTTTATAATTTAACAGAAAAAATAAGCAATGTCCAACATTATTTGTCACTACAATATATAAATAAACTAAAAAATTTGTCACTAAGGTAGGACGGAGGCAAAAAAAATTGACACTAGGGGAGTTAGCTTGTATCCAAGATAACATGCTCAATTAACTGTGTATACAGGAAAATTATTGGTTATTGACGAATATATTGAGGAAAATTAGAGATAACACGGGGATAAAGCAAATGAAAATATCATCCTTTGGCAATAAACAATCTCTTCCCAAATCAACAGCACAAAAAACAGAGATTTCAAAAGTGGGACAGGCCTTTTCCAACCTCTTGGATAACGCCGAGAGGGAAGGTACCCAGGGCCAGCTAATGGAAATGGTGGAAAAAATTAAGGCTGCCGGCTCCAGGCTGAAGATGTCTGCCACAGAGGCAAACATTAGGGATTATAAGGAATTAATCAAGGAATACCTGTCCTATGTTTTAAAGAATTTTTATAAGCTTAAGCATGATAGAAGCATTAATTACAGTACGGTTTTTACCAGGGTAGAGATTATAAACAAGGAAGTTGATGAGCTGACTCAAAAACTTCTGGGGCAGGAAAGGGACAATTTAGATATTGTGGCAGAGGTAGATAGGATAGCGGGATTAATATTAGATGTATATAGTTAATTTAACTCCAAGTGGTGATTTGCCATGGTAATTATAATAGATAACTATGATTCCTTTATTTACAATCTTTATCAACAGGTGCTGGAATTAGGTGTTGAGGTGTCGGTCTATAGAAATGACTCCATTGATTGTCATAGGTTAGAAGAGCTAAAGCCCAGCCATATTATCATTTCTCCTGGCCCCTGCTCCCCTGATCAGGCGGGTATTTCTGTGGAGGTAATAGGTTATTTTGCCGGTCGAGTACCGATTTTAGGAGTATGCCTTGGTCACCAGGCTATTGGTCAGGCCTTTGGGGGCAGGGTTGTGCGTGCCGTTCAAGTAATGCATGGCCTGGAATCGGCCATTTACCATGACCAAAAGACCATCTATAAGGGTATGAGTATACCTTTTATGGCTGGAAGATATCATTCCCTCTGTGTTGAAGGGGATTCCTTACCACCTGAGTTGGAGGTCTCGGCCTGGACAGCTGAAGGGGAAATAATGGGTTTTCGCCATGAGAGATATACAGTGGAAGGGGTTCAGTTTCATCCAGAATCCATATTGACTCCGGAAGGAATTAATCTGATTAAAAACTTTTTGAAGATAACGGGTGGTATGAGGCATGGGGCGGACAGCCTTAATTAAAGAGATTTTTTTGGACAAATCTATTGAAGAATTTTACCAGTGTATAGTGGAATTACCCTATTGTTTCTTGTTAGATTCAGGTCTGGCCACTGGTGGGGGAAGGTATTCCTTTATGGGAGCAGATCCCTTTGCTGTTATACATTCCAAGGCTGGAAAGACCACCTTAGCTCAAAGTTTCGGCAGTAGGCTAGTTAATATTTCAGTTCAGCAAGATAATCCTTTGGATGTAATGGCAGATATTTTTAATAGCTTCCCCCCCCTGGAGGTTGAAGAGAAAATTCCATTTTCCGGCGGGGGGGTTGGCTTTTTTAGCTATGACCTGGGTAGACAGCTGGAACGGATGCCGGAGCTAGCAGCAGATGATTTAAATACACCAGATCTTATTTTTGGCCTGTTTGATGTCATTTTGGTTGTAGATCAGCTCGAGAACAGAAAATATATTGTATCCACCGGATATCCGGAAAAGTTAGAGAAAAATGCAACTAATAGGGCTATGCTAAGGTCGGAATGGCTGCAGGGCCAGCTGGCAAAAAGTCCAGGGCTGAAAAAAAGCCGGGGAAATAATAGTCCTGTCAAGGTCCAAGCCAACTTTAACAGGCAGTCATACATAAAAAATGTAGGTCAAGCTATTGAACATATATTATCCGGGGACATCTTTCAGGTTAACCTATCCCAAAGATTTACCATGGAATCAGAAATCAGCGGATGGCAATTATATAAAGATTTAAAAAGGATAAGCCCGGCGCCCTTTGCGGCATATCTTAATTTTGGGGATATTGAGGTTATCTCCTCCTCGCCGGAAAGATTCCTGAGGGTAGAACAATACGGGGGAGTTGAGACTTGTCCCATCAAGGGAACCAGGCCCAGGGCAAGCAACCCAGCCGAAGATTTGAGCAATTACAAGCAACTACTGGAAAGTCAAAAGGACAGGGCAGAGTTAACGATGATAGTTGATTTAGCAAGGAGTGACTTAGGGAGAGTATGCCGCCCAGGTACCATTAGGGCAGAGCTGCCCTACTGCATCGAACCTTTCCCCACGGTTTTTCATCTAGTGGCTACCGTTAAAGGTTCATTAATACCAGGGAAAAATATTTTTGATTTACTAAAGGCTTCCTTTCCAGGTGGCTCCATCACCGGAGCACCAAAAATAAAAGCTATGGAAATCATTGAATGTTTGGAGCCTGTTCGGCGGGGGATTTATACAGGGTCCCTTGGCTATATTGGATTTGACGGCAGGGCGGACTTGAATATTGTCATCCGCACCATTATCAAGGTGGGGGGCAAATATTACTTCCAGGTGGGGGGAGGTATAACTGCCAAGTCCAACCCGGAGGATGAGTATAATGAAACCTTGGATAAAGCTAGGGCGCTGCTGAGGGCGTTGAAATTTGAAGGGAGCATATATGATGGTCCATATGTCTATTAATGGGAGACTGTTATTGGATGAAAATAATCTGTTATCTCCATTATCCTGGGCCTGTTCCTATGGCTACGGGCTTTTCGAAACAATTTTAGTTCAAATGGGAAGGCCGTTATTTTTAAAGCAGCATCTTCAAAGGATGGCGGAATCTGCAGATGCCTTGGGATTATTCATGCCTGCAAAGGAAGTATTAAATAATTGGATAGAAGAGCTATTAATAGAGGCGACATTAAGAACGGGGCGCTTAAAGATTAGTTTGCTGGGAGATAAAAAAGCAGCAGGAGAGGACAAATTACAGACAAATACCTTATTAATTTTGCAGGAAGGAATTATCTATCAGGCTGATTTATATGAGCTAGGTGTGGAAATTGGTCTCCTTGGACTGAGCAAGAATGAACAGTCTCATCTAGTTAGACATAAAACTCTAAATTATATGGAGAATATTTTAGCCAGAGAGCAGGCTAATGGGCAGGGTTGGTTCGAAGGATTATTTGTAAATAGCCAGCAAAGGGTTTGTGAAGGAACTATCAGTAACATCTTTATAGTTAAAGATGGCATTATAAAAACTCCCGGCCCAAGGGAAGGTCTATTATCTGGTGTAACAAGACAGCTAATTATTGATTTGGCTCAGGACAACCTACTTCCCTGTGTAGAGACAAAAATTTACCCGGGGGAGTTAATTGGAGGAGAAGAGCTGTTTATAACAAACTCTTTGATGGGTGTAATGCCTGTTACAAAATTTGCAGGCACCCCAATTGGTAAAGGGGTGCCCGGAAGGGTAACTTCTTCAATTAGAAAAATATATCAGGAGTTGCTGGACAAGGAAATCCAGGCTTAATTACTATCTATTTTCTTATTACCCTGCACATCGGCTTCTACAGCCTCAGTTATAACCTTTGTTCTGCCAAACATGTCATGTAAACCACGGCCATATTGGAGAATTAATAAAATGGTGGCTATCATCCAAATGGTCCAGCCTGTTTTTATCCAGCTATGGGTTAGCAGGTAAATGGGATAAAGATTAAAGGTCAATTCCCTGATAAGGTAGTGAAAAATATTTAGTTTGCCTCCCTCGTAGGAGACAACTCTAATTTTCATGAAACGCTTACCTACTGTCTGGCCATCCCACAGGTAATTTAGCAATACCACATAAACTAGAAGTATACCGCCGGCAATAGGTTCTATCATGGTCTGGTCTCCCCCGCCAAACCAAAGGAAGAAGGGAACTGTCACAATTACCTTATCAATTATCCTGGCTATCAGACGTGGAAAAGGTGTTGCAATATTACTATTGGCCATTAACTTCTCCCCCCACTTATGAAATCCCCTAAAAGAAACTAATACCAAGGTACCAAATTAATTTAATTTGTGCAACTAACTAGTGAAAAAAATATCAAGAAAAGCCTGGTAATTGTTGAATTATAAATTTTGTCTTGCAAGCTAAACTTATAAATTTTGTCATATATTTTTAACAAATTTTTGCTAACATGCTGTTACGTAGTCAAATACAAGGGGGAGTTTTATCTTATGGAGTTGGATGCGTTATTGTTATCCAGAATTCAGTTTGCCATGACCATTGGTTTTCACTTTATTTTTCCGCCCCTTACCATTGGCCTGGCCTGGCTGATTGTTGCATTACAAACTAAATATCTGAGAACAGGGGATGAACTTTACAATAGGATATCTCGTTTTTGGATTAAGCTATTTGCCATCAGCTTTGTGATGGGTGTGGCCTCTGGGGTGGTTATGGAATTTCAGTTCGGCACAAACTGGTCGGAATATTCTCGTTTTGTTGGGGATATTTTTGGTGCACCCCTTGCAGCAGAGGGGATATTTGCCTTTTTCCTGGAGTCGGCCTTTGTAGGAGTCCTTGTCTGGGGGGCCGATAGGGTTTCTAAAAGGTTTTATTGGTTTTCTTCACTGATGGTTGCCCTAGGCTCAACCTTTTCGGCCTTTTGGATTATTGTGGCCAACTCCTGGCAGCAAACTCCTGCCGGTTTTCACATCGTTAACGGACGGGCGGAATTAACGGATTTCTGGGCGGCTGTCTTTAATCCATCCACCATCCCCAGGTATCTACATACCATGGACGGGGCCATTATTACCGGAGCCTTCTTTATGCTGGGGATAAGTGCCCTCTACCTATTAAGGGGAAAACACCGGGAATTTGCCAAGTATTCATTGAAACTATCCCTGGTGGTAGCCCTGGCTGCCTCCCTGCTTCAAGGGGCCCTGGGACATTACCACGCGGTGCAGGTGGCAGAGACACAGCCTGCAAAACTGGCTGCCTTTGAAGGACTTTTTGAAACCCAGCAGGGTGCGCCGTTGATTATTTTTGGCATACCGGATGCTGAGGCGGGTAGAACTAAAATGGAAATTGCCCTGCCCAAGATGTTAAGCTTTGTGGCCTTTGGGGATTTTAATGCAGAAGTAAAGGGATTAAATGATTTCCCCCGGGATGAATGGCCGCCCCTGGCTATGACCTTTTATCCCTTCCATCTTATGGTCGCCCTGGGGTTGTATTTTATTGCTTTAACATGCTGGGGTTTCTGGCTTTTAATAAGGAATAAGCTTTATGACAACCCACTATTCTTAAAATTAGCCTTTTTCTCCATACCATTGCCCTTTATCACCAATGAACTGGGCTGGATTGCTGCAGAGGTAGGACGTCAGCCTTGGGTTGTCTATAATTTACTGAGAACTGCAGACGGGGTGTCTATTACTGTGCCGGCATACCAGATCCTTTTTTCCATCATTATGTTTGCTTTAATCTATGTGGTGCTATTTTCTGTTTGGATCTTCTTGCTGCGCAAGAAAATTAACCTGGGTCCCGATATGCAAGGGAAAGGAACTGGGGCTGATAAGGGGGTTACAGTATGACCACATTACAGATTATCTGGTTTTTTCTGATAGCGGTTTTAATTACCGGCTATGCTCTGTTGGATGGCTTTGACCTGGGAGTAGGGAACCTCCACCTGTTGACTAAAGGTGAGCAGGAGCGGGGGCAAATGTTTTACTCCATTGGTCCCTTTTGGGATGCCAACCAGGTTTGGCTGTTAACGGGTGGAGGAGCTATTTTTGCAGCCTTTCCCATGGTCTATGCCACTGTCTTTAGTGGGTTCTATATGGCCCTTATGCTTTTGCTCTTTGCCCTAATTTTCCGAGCAGTTTCCATCGAATTTCAGCACCAGCTGCCTTCCCCTAGGTGGAGAAGGGTTTGGGATTGGGGCTTTAGTTTAGGAAGCATTCTGCCATCAATTCTTTTGGGGGTTGCAGTGGGAAATTTACTTAGGGGTATTCCCTTGGATGCCAGTGGAAACTTTGCAGGTTCCTTTATAGGCCTGCTGAATCCCTACTCTGTTTTTTTGGGACTATTTAGTTTAGCTATGTTTACCATGCATGGGGCAGCCTTTTTAATGGTTGAAAATGTGGGAGAGCTTAAGGCTAAGGCCAGGGGCTGGGCGAGAAATTCCTGGCTGGCCTATGTTTTTCTCTTTATTATTGCCACAGCCTGGAGTTATGTCTCTAGTCCGGGGCTGTTTGTAAACTTCTTCAATTATCCTATACTTTGGATTTTCCCTCTGGCAGCAGTAGCAGGAATGGCCTATTTTCCGGTGGCCCTGAAAGGGCAGTCAAATTCAAGGCCAGTATTGACCTCAGGCCTTTCGATTATCGGGATACTGGGTATTGTAGGAGGCAGCCTTTTTCCCTACCTTGTTCCGGCCAGTAATAATCCCCAGTATGGGTTAACCATCTTTAATTCCTCTTCCTCTGAACTGACCCTAACTGTTATGCTGATTTTGGCCCTTATTGGCATGCCGTTAGTTTTGGGCTATACAGGATATATTTACTATAAGTTTCTGGGGGGCTCAAAGGTTGCCAGACTTAGAAAGCAGACTCCAATTAGCGGTTAATAGGGTCTTTTGAATAATATTTCGGCTTTAAAAACACATGGTTTTGGCAAGATTATAGATAAAGTCTGAAGGAGAAACCAGGGGGAGCTTACTTGAAAAAAATAGCACTACTTCTAGCCCTAGCTCTAGCTCTATCTATTATTTTTGTGGGGTGTACCTCGAAGGTTAAGGACACCTCAGCCGCTATGGACAGAATTGTTGTTTATACCAGTATTTATCCTCTCTATGACTTCACCGGCAAAGTTGGGGGCAATAGAATAGCTTTGAAAAATATAATTCCCCCCGGGGGGGAGCCCCACGGGTGGGAACCGGCACCCAGGGATATTGCCAGGATGTCCGGTGCTGATGTTTTAATCCTTTGTGGGGCAGGAATGGAGACCTGGGCCAGTAGGGTCTTTGATAACTTGGATAATTCTAAGACCATAGTTGTGGATTCTAGCCTTAATGTAAACCTTATTAAACAATCCCCTGAACATGGACATGACCATAATACCTACAGCGACCCACATATATGGCTGGATCCCCTAAATGCCCAAATAATGGTGGATAACATTACCGCCGCCTTGGTTCAGGCTGATGATGCCAACAAAGCTTTTTACCAGCAGAATGCCCTAAGTTTTAAAAAGGAACTAGAAAAGCTGCATTTGGAATATAAGGATAACCTGGCCAACACTAGGATAAAGGAGTTCATCACTTCCCACGAGGCCTTTGGCTATCTGGCAAAACGCTATGGCCTGAACCAGGTGGCAATTCGAGGAGTCTCCCCGGAGCTTGAGCCAAGCCCTGCTGTTATGGCCAGGATAATTAATATAGCCAGGGAAAAGGAGATCAAGCATATCTTTTTTGAGGGGCTTGTCAGCCCAAAGGTGGCTGAAGCCCTAGCCAGGGAAGTTGGGGCAGAAACTTTATTACTGGACCCCTTGGACGGGATGACAGAAACAGAGATAAAGGCTGGACAGGATTACCTGTATGGAATGAGGGAAAATCTGCAGAATCTAAAAAAGGCTTTAAACTAGCTTTCTCAAAGGGGCACTTATCAATCTTCTTGGTAAGTGCTATTTTTATGTTATATAGAAAAGTATATTTAGGTATGACTTCCTCTTTATGGTATAGTATTGTTGTTGTATCCGCAGAAATTGAGGTGAGTCCAGTGACATTAAAGTTGGAGGAACTGAAGGAGTCCATGTTTCAAACTAGATTAGAGATCTTTGAATTGATGTACCAGCTAAAAATTAGTTCCTCCGAGCAAGAAAGAAGGGATATTACAGCCAGAATAAGGGCGCTGCAGAGACTTCATTACTGGCAATTCAGACAGGTAAAAACAATGGAGGAGCAATCCACCTAAAATATTTTCCTTTCTAGGAATAGCCTGGGAGGAAGATTAACATCTCTAACGAATTAGTCAACAAACAAAATAGAAAACGGAGGTTACCTTGGGGTGAGCAAGAGAACTATTCTTACAGGCTTATTTATAGTAAGTCTTTTAACAGGGTGTGGGCAATCCGATCTTAAAGGGCCGGCTGGGCCGGATGTCAATCCTCCCACAGTTACCCAAGGGGTCAACGAGGAAACCCAAAAATCAATGGTGACGGTTTTAGGGAAAATTGAGGCTGTAGAGTCAGCGGACATTGTCAGCAAGACAGCGGGTAAGGTTGAAGCTGTACTGGTGGATATCGGGAGCCCTGTTAAGGCTGGACAGGAATTAATACGCTTGGCTGCTGAGGATAAGGCAGCGGGTGTAGAGGTAAACAATGCAGCGGTTTATAGTGCCCAGGTAAATTATGATCTGGCCTTAAAGGACTATGAACGGGGCAAAGAATTAGTTGCCGCCCAGGCAATTTCCCAGGCTGACTTTGAAAAAAGCTATGAAGGCAATTTTATGAAAGCCGAGGCTGCCCTAAAGTCCGCCCAGGCAAATTTAAAAAAAGAACAGGTGGCCCTGGCAGACATGAGCATTAAAGCACCCTTTAGCGGGATTATTGCCGCTAGAAATGTCAACCCGGGGGAAATGGCCGGGACTCAAAATACCCTTTTGAGTTTGGTCAACCTGAGCCAGGTAGTCATTGGAACAGGGGTTGACGAGGAAACCATAAACAGGCTGGAAGCTAACCAGTCAGTCAAAGTAAAGGTTTCAGCCATTCCAGGTAAGGAGTTCCCGGGCAAGATTACTAATATTGCCCCGGCCATGGAACCACAGACTAAAACCTACCCGGTGAAAATACAGATCGATAACCAGGAACAGCTATTAAAGCCTGGTATGTTTGCCGAGGTAGTCATAGATATGCGGAGGTAGCAATGAAAAAGAAAACTATTTACCTGGTGCTTGCTGCCATGTTGATTTGCTTGGCAGGAGTTTCCTACTATTACTGGTATCAGAATACACATTTTGTTTCCACCGAAGATGCCCGGGTTGATGGTAATATTGTAAAAGTAAGCCCCCAGATTACAGGGCAAATTATTGAGCTTACCGCTGAGGAAGGTCTAGAGCTTAAGCAGGGTGACCCCATAGGCAGGCTATCTGATGCTAATTTGCCCTTGGGCGGCAATTTAGATTTAACCATGATCAAGGCTCCCATCAGTGGGACAATTCTAAAGAAGATAGGTCACACCGGGGAAATTGCAGCTGCAGGTGTGCCTGTGGCCATGATGACAAACCTCAATGCCCTATATGTAACGGCTAATATTGAGGAAACCAGGCTCAATAAGGTTAAGGTGGGACAAAGGGTTCAATATTCAATTGATACCTTCCCGGGACTAAAGTTCCAAGGACAGGTTATGTCCATTGGAGAGGCGGCAAATTCCGTATTTTCACTGCTGCCCCAGCAGACTTCGGGTAACTCCTACACTAAAGTAACCCAAAGGGTACCAGTTAAGATCAGCATTGAGGATTATCAAAACCAGCGTTTACTACCGGGAATGAGTGCCGTGGTAAAAATACACATCAGTGGTACTTAAAACAGGAGGTTATCCAGTTGAACAGTGAGGAGAAACCGCCCCAGGTTAAACCAGCTCCCGGGCCGGGGATTCCCCCTGGAGCGGGTGGCCAGGTGCCCTGGGTTGCTTTGTTAATTTTAGTTATAGGGGCCTTTATGGCCATTTTGGATACAAGCATTGTAAATGTTGCCCTACCCAGGTTTATGACCCTTTTTGGCTCGGAGCCAGATAAGATACAGTGGATTTTGACCGGGTATATGCTTGCATCGGGTGTAGTGGTGCCAATTACCGGCTACCTTGGGGATCGGTTTGGCACAAAACGAATGTATATTTGGTCTGTGGCAGCCTTTACCCTGGGGTCTCTCCTTTGCGGATTGGCTTGGAATACAGAATCTCTGACGGTTTTCAGGGTTGTCCAGGCCATAGGCGGAGGTATGATTATACCGGTCAGCATGGCCATGATTTACCGGATTATTCCCAGGCAAAAGATTGGAATGGCCCTGGGGGTTTGGGGTGTTGCGGCCATTATGGCCCCGGCAGTGGGACCAACCCTGGGGGGCTATCTGGTGGATAATTTTAGCTGGCACTGGATTTTCACCATAAATATACCTATTGGAATTGTGGCTATTATACTATCTATCAGTTACCTGGAGGAAACCCCCCTGCAAAAAAACATCAAGCCTGATTTGCTGGGGGTATTTCTAAGTTCTGCCGGTTGCTTTGCCCTTTTGTTGGCCTTAAGTGAGGGACAGGACAAGGGCTGGGACTCCCAATACATAGTTAGCTTACTTGTGCTCTCAGGCTTTACCTTGCTGCTCTTTGTTCTTTGGGAGCTATATGTGCCTAATCCATTAATTGATGTTCGACTATTACTAAATCCGGTTTTCAGTGCCAGCCTGGCGGCAACCTGTATATCCACCATAGGACTCTTTTCCGCTGTCTTTTTAATACCAATTTATGCCCAAAATCTTTTGGGCTATACTCCTATGGAGACCGGCTTGTTGATGATGCCCATGGCCTTGGTGACCGGCTTGATGATGCCAATCAGTGGAAAATTGTTTGATAAGTTTGGGGCCTTTTGGCTGGGATTCATTGGGATGTTCATTGTTGTGGTCATTACCTATCACCTGCATACCCTGAGCCTTGATACTGATTACCGACATCTGCAACTGCTGCTTTCCATCAGGGCAGTGGGACTAGGCCTTGCCAGTATGCCCCTGACCACCGCGGGGATGAATACCATCCCGGTATTTATGGTGGGCCGGGCCTCGGCCTTGAATAATACCGTCAGGCAAATTTCCGGCTCCATGGGCATTGCCTATTTAACCTATGTTATGCTGCAAAGGCAGGCCTATCATACTTCGGTTTTAAGCGAGAATGTCAGTATCACCTCACCCATGACACAACATTCCTTAGGTCAAATTGAAGGAATGCTGATGGCAGGCGGTTTACCTGCGGCAGCGGCTGATCAAGGTAGTCTTAGTGTGGTAATGGGTATGCTTAACCGTCAGGCTTATATGAATGCCCTGGCAGATACCTTTGTGGTTAGCGCCATCATAATAGCTGTTGTTTTACCCATAGTATTTTTATTGAGTAAAAAGAGGGTTGAACAGGAGAGGAAAAAGCAGGAGGCCTACTATGCCCAAAGGAAGGGCTAGGCCACCAGCATAGTATATGCTGTATACACTATATAATAGTGAAAATTAGGAATATTGTCCGTGTACTGTATTCATGCAAAAGAAGTGTTGAATTGTTGATGATGTTTTGCTATACTTGCAACATGTTAGAAGTAAGGACAATAAAACAAAAATTCAAGTAGATACATTGAAGTATCGACGTAAACAGGGCGAAGGTGCCGGTATTAATACCGGCACTTTATATTTTTCCAGGTATAAAGATGTACCTCCCTGGTACTATTTACATTGCCGTATATATGGCGTTGAGGCCACTATGATTCCCCCAAGGGGGGATTATAGTGGCCTCATCTTTTTTTAAAACCAAAAAATAGGAGGAATCTACTATGAGACAAATTGCTATCTACGGTAAAGGCGGTATTGGCAAGTCCACCACTACTCAAAACACTGTGGCTGCTCTAGCAGAGTCAGGTAAAAAAATCATGGTTGTAGGTTGTGACCCTAAGGCAGATTCTACCCGACTATTACTCCACGGTCTTAGTCAGAAGACCGTTCTCGACACTTTGAGGGACGAAGGTGAGGATATTGATTTAGAGGATGTTCTATTACCAGGCTACGGAGCAGCCAAATGCGTGGAATCCGGCGGTCCCGAACCAGGTGTTGGTTGTGCCGGCCGTGGGATTATTACCTCCATTAACCTGCTGGAATCCCTGGGTGCCTACACCTCTGATTTAGACTATGTGTTCTATGATGTACTTGGTGATGTTGTTTGCGGCGGTTTTGCCATGCCTATCCGGGAAGGTAAAGCCCAGGAAATTTATATTGTGGCCTCGGGTGAAATGATGGCCCTTTATGCAGCCAACAACATCTCGAAGGGTGTTCAAAAATTTGCTAATACTGGTGGCGTAAGGTTAGGTGGGATTATCTGCAACAGCCGTAAGGTTGATAATGAACTGGAATTGCTGACTGCCTTTGCTAAGGAGCTAGGTTCCCAATTAATCCACTTCGTACCCAGGGATAACATGGTGCAAAGGGCAGAGATCAATAAGAAGACCGTAATTGATTTTGATCCCACTCAGCCCCAGGCCGATGAGTACAGGACCCTGGCCAAGAATATTGATGGCAACGACATGTTTGTTATTCCTAAACCCATGACCCAGGATCGCCTGGAAGAATTATTAATGGCTCACGGTATTTTAGATTAAGAAGTATTTAAACATTGATAAAGAGGAGTGAAGTTCATGTTAATGATCAGAGCCGTTGTTAGACCCGAAAAAAGCAATATTATTCTCGCAGAATTAAACAGTGCTGGTTTTCCTGCTGTGACCAAGATGGATGTTGTTGGTAGAGGTAAGCAAAGGGGCGTTAAGGTAGGGGAAGTAGTATATGACGAAATTCCTAAAGAAATGTTGATGCTGGTGGTTCAAGAAGAAAAGGATAAGGATGATGTAATTAGCATCATCTCCAAATATGCTAAAACTGGTGAGAAGGGAGCCTTTGGAGACGGTAAAATTTTTGTTACTCCTGTTGAAGAGGCTTATACAATTAGCAGCGGCACCAAGACTCTGTAGGGGGATGAAATTATGAAAGAAATTATAGCCATTATTCGAATGAATAAGGTAAATGCAACAAAGAAAGCCCTGGCAGATATAGGTGTCTGTGGACTTCATGCTATGAAGGTTATGGGGCGAGGAAAAATGAAAGTGGACTTTTCGTTGCTTAATGAATTGGGAGCAAAGGAGGAAATCGGCGGTATTTTGGCAGATGGACTGGCAGAGGGTGCTCGCCTGATACCTAAGAGAATGTTAACCATATTGGTTCACGATAATGAAGTCCAGAAGGTTGTGGAGACACTAATCAAGGTAAATAAGGAAGGTCATAAAGGAGACGGTAAAATTTTCGTAGGACCTGTACTGGATGCTGTTCGGGTTAGGACCGGAGAGCAGGGAGATGCGGCCATTTAAACGCTAGAAAAAAGGAGGTGCAGTATATATGGCCATTGATGAGAAAAAGCTGGAGGAGCTATTTAGCCAATACCCGGCAAAGGTTAAGAGAAATCGTAAAAAACATCTTATAATAAAAGATTCGGCAGAAGCTCGGCAGGAAATTGAAGCTAATACTAGGACTATCCCGGGGATTATTACTAATCGGGGCTGTGCCTATGCAGGCTGCAAAGGTGTTGTACTGGGGCCTCTGAAGGATATGATACACATTGTTCACGGTCCCATCGGCTGTGGTTACTATGCCTGGTTAACCAGACGTAACAAAGCTGAAAGTGAAGATCCCGAAAGGAATTTCCTAAGCTATTGCTTCTCTACCGACATGCAGGAAAGTGATATTGTCTTTGGCGGAGAGAAAAAGCTGGCTAAAATGATCGATGAGGTAATGGAAACCTTTAGCCCAAATGCCATAACCATCTCTGCCACCTGCCCTGTGGGTTTGATTGGTGATGACCTGGGTGCAGTGGCCAAGGCAGCTGAGGAAAAGCACGGTATAAGTGTTTTGTCCTTTAACTGTGAAGGTTACAAAGGTGTTAGTCAGTCAGCCGGTCACCATATTGCCAACAATATCCTAATGGATAGGGTTATCGGTAAAGGAGAGCTGGAAGAGGCAGAGGGAAAATTTCCCATTAATATACTTGGAGAATATAATATCGGCGGCGATAGTTGGGTAATTGAAAAGCTGTTGGAGGAAATTGGTTATACAGTTATATCTGTAATGACCGGGGATGGTTCTTACGAGGAGTTAAAGAACGCCCATGTGGCAGAATTAAACCTGGTACAGTGTCACCGCTCAATTAACTATATTGCGGAAATGTTGGAAACCAAATATGGCACACCCTGGCTTAAGGTTAACTTTATCGGTGTTCAGGGTACCATTGATTCCCTTAGGAATATGGCAATCTATTTTGGAGATCCAGAATTGATTAAGAAAACCGAAGAGGTTATTGCTAGGGAAGTGGCACAAATTGAACCTGTTATGGAACAGTATAAAAAGATATGCCAAGGGAAAACAGCCTTTTGCTTTGTAGGCGGCTCCAGGGGTCACCACTACCAGGGGTTATTTGCGGAATTAGGAATTGAAACCGTTTTGGCAGGCTATGAGTTTGCCCACCGGGATGACTATGAGGGCAGGGAAATAATCCCTGATATCAAGCTGGATGCCGACACTAAGAATATTCCTGATCTGCATGTGGAACAAGACCAAAGGAGATTTAAGCTGAAGGTCTCTCCAGAGCGTTTGGAAGCACTAAAGAAAGAGATTCCCCTGAGTGATTACAAAGGTATGAATGTTGAGATGAAGGACGGACATATCATTGTTGATGACCTAAACCACTATGAAACCGAGGAGTTCATTAAACTTCTTAAGCCAGATATCTTTGCTTCAGGCATTAAGGATAAGTATGTTGTTCAAAAGATGGGTATTCCCGCCAAACAGCTGCACTCTTATGATTACAGCGGTCCCTATGCCGGCTTTAAGGGTGCGGTGAAATTTGCAGAGGATGTGGCCATGGGTTTTGCTACACCCACTTGGAACTTTATTACACCACCCTGGAAAAATAAACCTATCCTTGAAGGAACCATTGAGGAAGGAGGATGCTCAAAATGTTAGATTGTACACCAAAGGAAATTAAAAAGCGTACCGCGGGAATGATTAACCCGGCCAAGACCTGTCAGCCAATTGGAGCTATGTACGCCGCTTTGGGCATCCATAAATGCTTGCCCCACAGTCACGGCTCCCAGGGGTGCTGCTCTTACCACAGGATGCACCTATCCAGACATTTTCGTGACCCGATTATGGCCTCAACAAGTTCCTTTACTGAAGGTGCTTCTGTTTTCGGTGGTGGTGCCAACTTAAAAACCTCCATTAAGAATGTCTTTGCCATTTACAATCCCGATGTTATGGCTGTGCATACCACTTGTCTTTCCGAGACCATTGGTGATGACCTTCCTACCTTTATTAAGACTTCTGACGTTCCTGAGGGCAAATTGGTAATTCATACCAACACACCCAGCTACCAGGGCTCCCATATAACAGGTTTTTCAAATATGACCAAAAGCATGGTTAGTTACCTGTCTGAGGCATCCCTGGAAACTAAGAAGGAACAGGCCAATGTAATTCCCGGCTTTGTAAACCCAGGGGACATGAGGGAAATAAAAAGACTCCTAAAGGCCATGGGAATTAAAGCTATTATGTTTCCTGATACCTCAGGGGTTGTAGATACACCTATGACAGGTGAATACCAGATGTTTCCCAAGGGCGGTACAACGGTTCCTGAACTGATTGATACGGGAAACTCTAAAGTAACCATCGCCTTAGGCAGCTATGCTTCCTCCGATGCCGCCAACCAGTTGGAGAGAAAGTGTAAGGTGACTCCCGTAGTACTTAAAACACCTATCGGCATCAAGGCCACCGACGAATTTTTGATGACACTGGTAAACAAGTTTACTGTGGATGTTCCCTATGAGTTGGAGGAGGAACGGGGACAGTTGGTAGATATTATGACTGACACACATTTCCATTTTCACGGCAAGAAGGTAGCTATCTTTGGTGACCCGGATATAGTTATTGCCATGACCGAATTTGTCTTGAGTCTAGGCATGAAACCCATTCATGTATTAACTGGTACTCCTGCCACCGGGGGAGCCATCGGTACTATGCTAGGCAACTTTGAGACCCAAATCAAAGATATGCTGGAGGAAGCAGGGGTGGAAGGCCGAGTTAAGGCTGGTGGAGATTTGTTTGACCTGCACCAATGGATTAAAAATGAGCCGGTGGACCTACTGATTGGTAATACCTATGGTAAATATATCGCCAGGGCTGAGGATCTCCCCTTTGTTCGATTGGGCTTCCCCATCCTGGACCGCAGTGTACACTCTTACCTTCCTGTAGTTGGCTATAAAGGGGCTATGCGACTTTTGGAAATGATCAGTAATGCCCTGCTTGACCGGGCAGACCGTGACGCTAAGGATGCAGATTTTGAATTGGTGATGTAAATCTCGGTGAGGCGAATTATTTCGCCTCACAACCCCAAGGGGTAAGATAAGTCGATTTTAAAGGATGTGATGGATGTGCGGGCTACATTGAAGGACCACCTGATTAAGGAAAGGGCAGCTTCGATCATTACCAAGGGAAAGCAGAAGAGTCAATTGAAATGTGATACCGACAGCGTGGCTGGATGTGTGAGTCAGAGGGCCTGTGTTTATTGTGGGGCCAGGGTAGTTTTAAACCCTGTTACTGATGCCATCCATCTGGTGCATGGGCCCATTGGCTGCGCCAGCTACACCTGGGATATCAGGGGCAGCCTAAGTAGCGGTTCGGAGCTTTATCGTAATAGCTTTTCAACTGATCTTAAAGAACAGGATGTCATTTTCGGTGGTGAAAAAAAATTAACCAGGGCCATTGATGAATTGGTGGAAAAATATCCCTCCAAGGTGGTATTTGTTTACTCTACTTGTATTGTCGGAGTTATTGGAGACGATCTGGATGCGGTTTGTAAGGACGCAGCCAGCAGACATGGTATTGAGGTAATCCCTATACAATCCAGCGGCTTTATTGGAAACAAAGCAGCAGGCTACCGGGCAGCCTGTGATGCACTTCTCCGGCTGATCAAACCGGTGGAAGGTAAACTTCCTCCAAAAGCCATGAGTTTAAACTATCTAGGAGATTTTAACCTGGCCGGAGAGGTTTGGATCATAAAAAACTATTTAAAACAGATGGGCATTGATGTAAATGTTGCCTTTACTGGAGACTCAAGCTATGACAAGTTGAAAAAAGCGAGCAGTGCATCACTGAATATTATCCAGTGTGCCGGCTCGATGATATATTTGGCTGAAAAGATGAAAGACCTCTACGGTATCCCCTATTTCAATGTTTCCTTTTTAGGCCTGGAGGATACTGCGGAGTCGCTGAGGAAAATTGCTTCCCACTTCGGAGATGCCGAAACAATAATCAGAGCGGAAGAGATTATAGAAGAAGAGGTTTCTAAAGTAAGGGATAAAATTGAATGGTACCGGCAAAGGCTCCAGGGAAAGAAAGCGGCGGTTTATGTTGGCGGTGGCTTTAAGGCCATCTCTTTAATTAAACAGTTTAAAGAAATTGGTATAGATGTGGTAATGATTGGTACCCAGACCGGTAGAAAAGAAGAGTATGAAACAATCAACGAATTGGTGGATGAGGGGACAGTTATCCTTGATGATGCTAACCCATCAGAACTGGAAAGATTTATGACGGAAAAGGGAGCTAACCTCCTGGTGGGGGGAGTAAAGGAAAGACCTTTGGCCTACAAGCTGGGAGTTGCCTTTATTGATCATAATCATGATCGGAAGCATCCCCTGAGCGGCTTCGTTGGGGCGGTAAACTTTGCTAAGGAGGTTTACTCAACCCTTTGCTCACCGGTATGGAAATATTTATAACATGGGAGGTTCACTATGGACAGGGAAACTGTAAATTGCCGTAATGTTAATGAAAACCCTTGTAATATGTGCATGCCCATGGGAGGGATTCTACCCTTTAAGGGGGTGGAACAGTCTATGGTAATCCTGCACGGCTCCCAGGGCTGTGCCACCTATATGAGGCGCCACATGGCCGAACATTTTAATGAGCCCATAGATGTTGCCTCCTCATCCCTAAATGAAAAGGGCACTATTTACGGGGGCGAAAAAAACCTGATGCAGGGCTTGGATAATGTAATAAGGGCCTATAAGCCGGGTGTTATTGGCATATTGACCACTTGTCTGGCCGAAACCATTGGGGAAGATATCGACCGCATTGCCCAGGATTATCTGGCTGAGAGGGGCATAAAGGATTTTCCCATAGTAACTGTCGGCAGTCCTGGTTATGGTGGAACCCATACTGAGGGATATTGGCTGGCGGCTAAAAGGATTGTGGCTAAAATGGCGGCCAAAACCCCGGGCCATGGCAAAGTAAATATAATCATCCCTAACATCAGCCCAGCTGATATAAGGGAGCTAAAAAGAATTTTGCAGTTGATGCAGGTGGATTTTACCCTGTTCCCGGACTTTTCCGATACCCTGGACCGGCCCTATGAGAGGCCCTATCAAAAATTGCCCAAAGGTGGCACAAGGCTGGCTGATATTGCTGCCATGCCCGGTGCCAAGGCTACCATCCAAATGGGCCTAACGGTGGATGACAGCATGTCACCGGGAAAATATCTAGAGACAGAGTTTGGCGTTCCTTTATATAATCTGCCCATACCAATGGGTGTAGAAAATACTGACCTATTCGTAAACCTATTAAAAGAAATCAGCGGCAACCCCATACCTGATAGTCTTAATCAGGAAAGGGGCAGGCTGCTGGATTGCATGATTGATTCACATAAGTACAACGCCCAGGGCAGCAGTGTTATTTTCGGTGAACCGGAGAATGTCTTCTCGGTGGTTAAAACCTGTATTGAGAATGGAGTTTATCCTGTGGTGGTGGCTACGGGCAGCAAGAATCCTAGATTGGCCAAAATGCTGCAGAGCTTGACCCAGGATACCCCAGAAGGCTTTGAAATATTAAATGAGGCTGATTTTACCTCCATCAGAAAACTGGCCAGGGAAAAGCAGGCCAATATAGCCATTGGCCATTCCGATGGCCGCTATCTTACCGAGAGAGAGGGCATACCCCTGGTGAGAATGGGCTTTCCCATTCATGACCGAACCGGGGGGCAAAGGATACTTTCAGTTGGCTATACAGGAACTACAATGTTTTTGGACCGGATTACCAATACCCTTCTTGAGGCAAAACACGCTAAGTACCGCCGGTCTATGTATGAACAATTTTATCAAGGCACTGGTGAAACCCAGCAGTGCTGTATAGAAAGTTGTGGTGACCAACATGCAATGCTGCAGTCAGAAATCAGACAATAGGAAAGTATCCCAGGATGTCCTAAATAAGACCGATAAACACCCTTGCTACTCCTTTGAGGCCCATCATAAATATGCCAGGATGCACCTGCCTGTGGCCCCGGCATGCAATATCAGCTGCAATTACTGCAACAGAAAATACGACTGTTCTAACGAAAGCAGGCCAGGGGTTACCAGTGAGGTTTTGTCTCCCCCGGAAGCCTTAGCCAAATATAAGTTGGTTAAGGAAAGGATTCCAAATTTAAGTGTGGTAGGCATTGCGGGACCCGGTGATGCCCTGGCAAATTGGGCAAATACCAGGAAGAGTATAGAACTTATTCAACAAGCTGATCCAGAGGTTATTTTCTGCCTGTCAACCAATGGACTAATGCTGCCGGAATTCGCCCCGGAGATTGTTGAGATGGGAATCAAACATGTAACTGTTACAGTTAATTGCCTTGATCCTTATCTGGGAGCAAAAATATATAAATATGTAAAATATAAGGGCCAGCGCTATGAAGGAAGCTGGGGGGCAGGAATTCTTATCAACAACCAACTGGAAGGTATAAAATATTTAGCCCAGTTTGGGGTGTTGGTTAAAGTAAACATAGTGATGATTCCCGGGATCAATGATTCACATATACCTGAGGTAGTGAGGAAGGTGAAGGAACTGGGGGCCTTCATCACCAATATTATGCCCCTGATACCTGCCGATGGAAGTGTTTTTGCTGAATTTCCCCAGACCAGTAAGAAGGAATTAGACAAAATGAGGGACCTGTGCCAGGTAGATTTACAGCAGATGCGACACTGTAAACAGTGCCGTGCTGATGCCATCGGTCTCCTGGGGGATGATCGCTCCTTAGAATTTAGCTGTAAAGAGAAAAAAGAGCCTGTTATGAGGGCTGCCGAGGGCAAAAAGACATACAAAATTGCTATCGCATCAAGACACGGCGAACTAATTGATTTACACTTTGGCCAGACCTCTGAGTTTGCCATTTATGAGGGAAACGGTAAACAATTTAGATGTATTGAAAAGAGAAGTGTAATAAGCTATTGTTCCGGTACAGAGAACTGTGACGACGAGGAATCCCGTAGGGACAGCATTATTAACAGCATCAAGGACTGTGACGCTGTAGTTTCCCTGAGAATTGGCCATAAGCCCAAGGAAAAATTATCCCAAAAGGGCATTTTGGTGGTAGAGACTTATGATACGGTAGAAAACGGCTTATATTATGCTGTTAAAAAGTTAAGCAGTCAAATGGCAGTATAAAGAATTGATAGGAGGCTGGTACAAATGATTAAACCAAAATACCACATTTTTGTCTGCAGCAGTTCCAGGGTTAATGGAGAACCCAAGGGCTTCTGCCATTCCAAGGCAGCAGTAGAGATTATCGGTAACTTTTTAGAAGAAATAAGGGATCGGGATCTTGGGGCAGAGGTCTTTGTTTCTAATACCGGCTGTTTCTCCCTCTGTGAAAAGGGCCCTATAGTGGTGGTCTACCCTGACAATGTATGGTATGGCGGAGTAACTCCGGAGGATGTAGAGGAAATTATGGATGAACATATCGAGGGTGGCAGCATTGTTGAAAGATTAGCCATTTAGATAATAAATCCCGGAAAAGGGGAGGGGTGTAAAATGCCTAAGGATATTGCCGTTTATGTCAATGGAAGGGGTCACACCGTATCCCTTTATGAGCAGGGAACTATAAAAATATATGAGAGACGTCAGGGAATTTGGAGTTTATCAAAGGAGAAGGAATTTTCCCTGGGTGAAAATTTTACCATGAAGGATTTGCGCAGCAGAATGAAGGAAGTGGTTGATTTCCTGGGCCAGTGCAAAACCTTCGTGGGTCTTTCTGTAACCGGTGTCCCCTACTTTGAATTAGAAAAGGCAAGGTGCAGTGTTTGGGAGTATGAGGGTGATCCCCTGGGGTTTCTTGATTATGTTTTAGAGAAAGAAGAAGCAGAGGAAAAGGAAAGTGCCGAGGCAAAAACTACTCCTGTTGCTCCGGTGGAAACCTTCCCAGGGTGTTATAGAATCTCTTTGAAAGAAATACAGGAAAAAAACACCGGGGTCACCTCAAAGCAGGCACTGCTTCCCTTTATTCGTCAGGGAAAGTTTTATCAGCTGGAGGTAATTTGCAATCATATTCCACCCTGGCTTGAAACAGAATTGCAAATTGGCAATTTGGAAAGTAGGTCTGAGGTTATCGCTAGGAATGAGATTAAAGTTATTATTACAAAGAAAGCTTGTCAGCAGTGCTAACCAGCTGGAAAATGGGGTGAGCCGGGGTGCAGCATGAAGTATACTTTGTAGATTCTACCCTTCGGGATGGCGAGCAGTCTGCGGGAGTAGCATTTACCAATAAGGAAAAGGTTAAAATAGCCTCACTATTGGATGAAGCCGGCGTGTATCAAATAGAGGCAGGTATTCCCGCCATGGGGAAAATGGAAATGGAAGCTATCCATTGCATTCTAGGGCTAGATCTTAAGGCCAAGGTTTCAACCTGGAACAGGGCTAATTTGAAGGATATCAAGGACTCCCTGGACTGTGGTGCCAGAAACTTGCATATATCTGCACCGGTCTCTGATATCCACATTAAATATAAGCTGAATCGCAGCCGTTTGTGGGTGCTGGAAAATATCAAGAGAACAGTGAGCTATGCAAAGGCCTTTGATTGTGAAGTTTCTGTTGGGGCGGAGGATGCCTCCCGGGCAGATATGGATTTTCTTATAAGATTTGCCTCCTTGGCCAAGGAAGAGGGTGCTGCCAGGCTTCGCTTTGCAGATACCCTGGGGGTGCTGGACCCATTTACCACCAAGGATAAAATTAGTCAAATCAGACAGGAGACAGGCATAGACATAGAAATACACTCTCACAATGACTTCGGCATGGCCACGGCCAATACCCTTGCTGCCCATCACGGAGGAGCAAAATATTTAAGTACAACAGTATTGGGCTTGGGTGAAAGGGCAGGTAATAGCTCCTTCGAGGAAATGATCAGGGTTCTGAAGGAATTTTTAGGAATTGACCCGGCAGTGGATGAGCAGAAACTTGCAGAATTGAACCATTACGTTGCCCGGGCTGCCAATAGGCCCTTGCTATTGGCAAAATAACAGCATATCTTTGAGAATCCCCGAATATTCTACTCCAGAAAGGAGTGAAGGTATGTTCGGGGATTTAAAATTACTTTTGGAGTTACAAAACAATAGGGATGACGCCCATAAGCTTATGGAGATTTTCTATGAAAACCGCGAAAAGCTGTTAAATCTAAAAGAAAAGTATCCGGAGTGGCAAACTTTTCTAAAACCCGAGGTGCTGGAAACACTGCGCAGCAGGGGAATACCGGTAGATTAGTGGTACAGGGCATATTACCACACCAAAGACCTTGTGCTAAGTGCAGCTCATTGTTAATTTTCTTATTTATATATTCCTAAAAAAGAAGAAAAGATACAGGGAAAAGCAAGGCTATGATGAATATAGAATCTAATAATATTCTTTTGCAGCTTGGAGGAATTTTCAATGAAGTGTATCTATGAGGATATGCCTTGCAAATGCAATACCCTATGCCGGGATGAATGTGAAGACTGTTATTGTCTTAAGTGCCCCCTCAGGGAAAAGCCGCCTCACTATTAGGAGCAAAGATGGAACAAATAATATTAGCTGCGGCTGGCTGCGGTCAATTGGCGGAGTTAGTTGACATAAGCGAAAGGCATCATCGGGTGACCTTTGGTTCTATGGACCTGGAGAAGCTCAGGCCCTTGGCGAGCATTTGGGAAGGGCTTGAGGTGCCAGTATATTTTTATGAGACCGGCTGAGATAACCTGAGAAAAATAACTGCCGTTGGTAGTTTGCAGAATCTTTGGCTGGTGGATGAAGAGAAGATGGTCCAGGAAGAGGTGTTTAGGGAGGAGTTTTACCATAGAACGGGACGAAGGTGGCAGGAGATAATGCTAGGCTCCAACCAGCCCTTTGCCTGGCATAGATATTTTAACGTCATGATTACGGTGGCTAACCTTAAGCCGGAACAGGGGCAGATACAGTCCATCTTAAGCAGGCGGGGAGTCATATATAACATTATTGCCGGTTAAGAACGGAGGAATGGATGTGGAAAGGGAAGAGCCAAAGGTAAAGGTGGATACTTTAATTAAGCTGTGCACCGAAGGAATTGAAATGTTATCCCAGGGCAAGGTCCATGAAACCATAATGGGCTTGACCCACACTCTGGATATGGCCAGGCAGATGCTTGCGGTACACCAAGGCAGGGGTGATGTATTGATTAAATCCAAGGTACAGCTTGGTCAAATTCCCCCAGGAACCAAGGGCAAGTTGATAAAAAATGATGAGTTTGGAATGCTGGTGGAATGGGAGATAGCCGATACGCCCAGACCTCTGGTGGATTTGTTCTTCCGCCATAACTTCGAGGAATATATTGATTTGGAAGGGAAATGCGATTCTCACCGTAATTAATGGTGAGGGCTGAAGATTGCAAATATTACAAAATATGTATAAAAACTACAAACACCTCACATACTATACCTAGTTAATTAATATGTGAGGTGTTTGTAATTGTTTAAGTTCAATGCCAAAAATATAGTGACAATGTTAATAGCATTTTCCATATTATCAGTTTCCCTTTACGGATCCTACAAGTCCTATGTACAGCATGAGTTTGCTAAGCAATTAATAAGATTACACGTAATAGCCAATAGTAATTCCTTTGAAGACCAAACCTTAAAGCTTCATGTTAGGGATTTAGTGGTTAATGAAATGAAGGAGCGTTTTAATCAGGCCAATAGCAGGCAGGAGGCAGAAGAGGTCGTCCTAGCCAGCCTGGAGGAGATCAAGGAACTGGCATCCCGGCAAATAAGCAGGGAAGGGAAGGACTATCCCGTGGAAATTATGGTTGGTGACTATGATTTTCCCACTAAAAGCTATGGCAACTTTACTCTTCCGGCCGGGAACTATCATGCAGTCAGGGTGGTAATTGGTGAAGGTCAAGGCAACAACTGGTGGTGTGTCTTATTTCCTCCCCTTTGTTTCGTTGATAGTGTCAAATCCCTGGATGATCATGAGGCTGCCAAGGGGCTGAAGGTCTTCGAAAAGGATAAGGTTGAATTTCGACTAAAATCCGCAGATATGTTAAGGATATTTAGCTAACCCCGGCAGATTTTGTTTCTTAACGAAATAATTTAGGTACAATAACAGGAATAATTGTAGTAAAATAACAATATAATGCGAAAAGTTGGCTTTCAAACTAAACTAACAAAAATGCTTGGAGGTATCGTGATCATGCAGCATCCAACCAACACTAGAATTGTGTTTGCCGATTCTCCTGAAGAGGCAAAGGAGAAGTATCTAGCCCTGGGTATCAAGACCAAGGACCCCAACCCCGGGGTAGAATGCATCAAGCCCTTGGAAGATGAGGAATTTGACATCGAATCAGACATCAACCTTATTGGAGAAGTATCCGTAGGACCTTCCGTAATGGAGGAGATTAGGCAAGATCCTCCCAGGGCCTATGTACTGTACTTCCTGGAGGATCCTAGTAATTTTTCTGAGCAAGTATCCTAATAATCAGCCCCGCTCCTTACCATGGGAGCGGGGTTGTTTCATTTTGGGATAATTTTTTTATATAGATATAAATATGTTCTATTTTGTCACAAAAACTTTATTAGATACCAAGGTAACCTCAAAAAAGCTATGGCATTATAATTGCAATTATATTAAGAATAAAAAAGAAAAACCCGACTAGGCTCGGGTTTTAAATAAGCAGGCGCAATGTTTTAACATAGTATTGCTGAAAGATGGTATTCCCACCTTAATGCCTAGTATTTTGTTGTTAGTTAGGCTGCATGACTATGATCATCATGATCGAGAATCTTAAAGTTCTCTGCGATGAAGCAGTAGGCCAGTACTCCGATGGCCACCAGACCGATACTTACTAACCACTCAGCTGCGGAGGGGAAGTAGGAGCCAGCTGTGGAACCAGCCATACCAGTGAATACTACGTTCATACGGTTAAGGATAACACCACCGCTTACCAGTAGTCCAAAGGTGAACAGACCAGCACGGGAAGCGCTAAAGCCGGTAAAGCAGATTATTATTGGAATAATTATACCCAGAATAATTTCTGCCAGGAATAAATTACCCTCCATGTTGCCCATAAACATCAGGTTGAATACACCACGGTTGGCCAGGTCAAATAATTTGAGGGCCAAATAAATGATCATTACGAAACCAGAGATACGAATCAGGCTACGGAGCAGCGGAATAGGAATCCAGTGGTTATAGGCCCTTCCAGCTAGGGTTGTTTCAATACAAATCATAGCAGGTCCCACGAAGAAGGAAGACATTAAGAAGAATAGTGGGATAAGGGGAGACCACCACAATGGATAAAGCTTGTCAACAGCAATCAAATACAGACCGCCAAGGGATGATTGGTGTAAGGTTGGGAAGATAATACCAACAATCATCAGGAAAGGCAGGGCCTTTTTAGCAAGCTCATGGTATTTGGTGCCGATACGCTCGGTGGCAATTTCACCGAACTCAAGAAGCTGTACAGTGGTATAGCAAGAAACACACCAGAATACTTCAAACAGTACGGAGTTATAGCCCCAGGAAACAAAGGGACGCCAGAAGTTGAACCACTGACCGATATCCAGGAAGAGACCGGCCATTACCAGTAAATAACCTAGTAAGGATGTAAGCATCGCACTACGGGCGATGGGGTGGTAATATTCTTTGTGCAAAACGTGTACTAAAATAGCTGTTCCATATCCGCCGCCGGCCAGTGCAACCCCGGTGAGTACATCGAAGCCGATCCACATTCCCCAGGGCCAATCATCATTTAGGTTAGTAACAATACCAAGACCTGTTACTAGACGGAAAATACATATTCCAATAGCAGTAGCTGCCAGCATCATTAAAATAATGCGGATAGGAGTTATTTTAAAGCTCCATTTCTGGGGCTGGGCGTGTGCCGCCATCTTTATCCCTCCTGGTTTAACAATTTTTCAAAAACAATTAGGCCTTAATGTTTTTCTTGTCTTCCTTCGAAATTTGATTGCGGCGCTTGGTGTAGTGGTACAATCCCGTTAGAACCACGCCCCAGGTTATGGCCACATAAGGTGTTGAATGAAGGAAGCCGCTGGTAAAACTGGGCAGAGGCTGCTGGGTGAGGCCCATCTTAAAGCCTAACTGCTCAAAGGGAACGTCAGAGATATAAAGCCAGCCAGTGCCGCCAACCTCTTTTTCACCATAGATGTAGTTAACGTATTTACTATCCTTGGCAATAATGTCTTTAGCCGCTTGCAGCATATCTTCACGCTCGCCAAATTTAAAGACATCAGCCGGGCAAACAGACACACAAGCAGGAGCTTCGCCCTTGTCTACCTTGGTGGAGCACATCTGGCACTTAGTTACCAGGGGGAAGGCTTTTTCCCATTCAAATTTGGGAATGTTGAAGGGGCAGGCGACCATACAGTAGCGGCAGCCAACACAAAGGTATGGATAATAGATTACCGAGCCGTTCTTATCCCTTTGAAAAGCCTTGGCAAAACATGCTGATACACAGGCAGGATCTTGACAGTGGAAGCATTGTTCTTTAACAAAACGCCAGGCTGGCTGGCCTTCACTATCTTTAACTTGGTGGAAGTTTACTACTGTCCAGTTTTTATCGGTAAGCTTGATGTCCATACCCATGGCCGGGTACTTGTCATCCCATTGAGTTTCATTCCAGAGCTTGCAAGCTACTGTACAGCTACCGCAGCCTACGCACTTTGACAGATCAACCAGAACTCCTTTTGACATATAATTTCACCTCCTATAGGTCCTTGATTAAACGTTTTTCTTAACGGTTAAGTGCTTACTACGATCCTCATAATGGGTGTGCAGTAATTCATGTGCAATGTGGCTATTGGGTGTTTCAAGGAATTTTTCATATAGGGCCAAAACTTCTTTGTTTTCATGACTCTTACGCTTGGTGTAAATTTTGGCATCAGCATTATAAATACTGTCAATGCGGGCCTGGCGAACATCATCTGAGGGAGGCAAGGAAGTACGGGGCTGGCCTCCGCCACTAATGCAACCGCCCGGGCAGCACATAAACTCAATAAAGTGATAGGGAGCTTCACCCTTGCGAACAGCCTCCAGAATAGGACGGGCATTGCTCAGACCATGGGCAACCGCTACCCTTACCGTACCTACACCTGGGATATCTACAGCAGCTTCCTTAACCCCCTGGAGACCGCGAACAGGTGTAAGATTTAGGAAGGCTTCAGGTGGCTCCTGCTTGGTAATGAGGAAGTAGGCAGAACGAACTGCAGCTTCCATAACACCGCCGGTGGCTCCAAAAATCAAGCCGGCACTGGTGCCTTCACCCAGCAAGGTGTCATATTTTTCTTCGGGCAGGGTGTTGAGGTCAAGCCCTTTGCTCTTAATTAAACGGGCCAGTTCCCTGGTAGTCAGAACTACGTCAACATCCCTAAGTTCTGGTTTGCCTTCATGCTTGCCGGCACTGTTCATTTCAGGGCGTTGGGCTTCGTATTTCTTAGCTGTACAGGGCATAATGGATACCGAGAAGATTTTCTCAGGGCTGATACCCTTTTCTTTGGCATAGTAAGATTTTATAAGTGCTCCGAGCATTTGCTGGGGAGACTTACAGGTAGACATGTGATGTAATAAATCAGGATAGTAATACTCACAGAATTTTACCCAACCTGGGCTGCAGGAAGTAAACTGTGGCAGGGGCTCATGAATTTCTCCGGTGACCCTCTTGATTAATTCCGTGCCCTCTTCAAAAATTGTTAAGTCAGCGGAAAAGTTGGTATCAAAAACCGCATCAAAACCGAGTTTTTTCAAGGCGGCTACTTGCTGACCTTCTACAAAGGTGCCAGGAGCCATACCAAATTCTTCACCGAGTCCGACTCTGGTAGCAGGAGCTGTTTGCACCACTACGTGAATATCCTTGTCTTCCAGGGCTTGAACTACCTTAGCAATGTCATCCTTCTCAGTAATTGCAGCAGTTGGACACCATAGGGTGCACTGGCCACAGTTTACACACACGATGTCATCCTTAATAGGCAGCTCGTAGTAACCAAAAACGGTCTGAACCCTCTGACACACCTCGACACACTGACCACACAGGATGCACTTTTTGTCATCCCTGGCGATGGAAGGGTTAGAAGGGTCAATAGGTATCCGGCCCTTTACCTGAATTGGCCAACTACTGGCCACCTGGTACTGCTGAGGCATCCATCCTTTGCCTCCGGCGGGATCAGTGCTGCAACCGGCGATGGATGCAGTTACTCCTGCAAGTCCAATGCCCCCCATCATCTTGAGGAAGCCCCGCCTGGTAACTTGCTTCTCCCTTTCCTTATCCATTTGGTTCTGCATAGGTTTTCCCCCTTTGCTTAAGTTGACATGCCTTTTGCATGCTAACTATTTTGCTAACAATAAAATAAATTTTTTGAATTGTTAGCAAAAAGCTGATTTTCGACATACCAATATAGATGAACTATTTGTCAAAATTTTAAAAATTCCTCTTTTTTAATTAAAAAAATAACATATGAAATTTATTGATAAATTACTATTCTCTCTAGTGTTGATGGTTAATTAAAAAAATTTAGAAAATAAGGTAAAATCAATCAGCTAATTTAAATAATTAAAATAATTTCTAATCAAGTGATTTAGTTAAGTGTATTTTTACAAAAATACAGGATGTTTGTCTAAAAATTGGCATAAATATTTACGCTAAATATTTATGCACTATAGGTAACGGAAATTACAATCACCCCAAGTGTCAACAAGATACTGACTTTGACTGACCTTGATATAATTATACCATTGGAACAGTTTTGTGCAAGGGACGCCTGTATTTTGTAATAGAAATTTCCTTTTTGGGAAATAATACAGTACTTAGGACATGGTTTCGATTTTTAAGATGATGGGGAAGGAATTTTTACTAATAATAGGGAATGTAAAAGTGTAGGTATAATAATATAAAGTAATAGATATCAGATGGGTTTTTGGGCGTAGGGGGGTATGAAAGATTAACCCGGAACAGATTAAATCACGAAGGTATGGAGAATATTTTATTTTTTATCTTGGTGGGAAAAAGGTAATCAGGATCAAATGTGAACTGGGTCCCCCCGAGTTAATAGTTAAGATGAATGAAGATAATTCGGTTTCTTCCCTGGGACAAAAGCGGTTAAGGGAGTTTTTTGAAGGCACCGGCTTTGAAAAGGGTAATGTGGCAAATTGTCAGGTTCACTACTATCAAGGTGGTAAGGAATTGTTGGATGAATTGCCTGAGGTTGAGCGGAGTGAGTTTTTTGACTACTGTATGGAAACGGCACTCCAGGGTGTTTTAGGAGAGCTAAACGATATTGTAAGTTATTTTAGTGGATTAGAAAAGCAATTTAATGAATCCATTGAAGAAGGGGCAGAGATATTTTCCTCCAAAGAGTTTGAAGAAAAATATGATACCAAAGATATGATTGCTGAGGTTTCCAGTGAATTAGCCAGGATATACAAGAGTAAACCCAATCCAAAGGTGGTCCAATGGGCGGAGCTGTTAATACACAATTTACTCCGGGATATTTTTAGCCTGGGCTACGCCATCGGTAAAGAAGACATTCAATAAAGTTTAGTAATGTCATGGAGAAGCTTGATTATGAAGGATAAAAGTAGGGCTAAGGGCAAGGTAATACAATTTGATCCCAGCAGGAAAAACAGGTTAAAGCAAGTTGATTATGTTGATCCGGCCCAAAAGGAGCTGCGGCGTAAGCGAGAGAAACAAAGGGGTAATAGGATAGTTCGGGAAAAGGTTATCAAAAATACTGCAATATTTCTAGGTATAGTCATTGTTGTCATATTAATTAAAAGCATTTTGTAAATAAAAAAGGCCCACTTCAAGCTTGGGCCAAGAGATCACTTTGGTGGTGTGATGTCTATGGTTTTTTCCAAACTTTGTTGGTGAGCCTTTACTATATCATAAAGTCTCTTGCCTCCCCATAATAGGATTACCAGATCGTCAGCCCGTCCGGTGAAGGGTATAAAATCAGGGATGAAGTCAATAGGGCTTATAAAATATAGTAAGCAGCCAATAACCTCATACTTAAGCCGGGAGGGTACAGCCGGGTTTAAAAAGGCCCGTATGACCAACCAAATTCTTTTTCCGGTAGACAATGTCATTACCTCCCTCCAAAGAGTAAATTCGCTATTTTATATTAATATCCTTGTTAAGTACTTTAAAAACAACTTGAATGTAAAGGGGGCGTCAAAAGGACGCCCCCTAAAATTTTATTATTACAGCTCCATAATGGTAAAGCAACCGCTTGGACAAATTTCTACACAGGTTTCACAACCCATGCAATCAGCTGCATCGCCAGTAATTTCAGCCTTGTCATCCACCATTTCCAAAATTTTTGCGGGGCAGGGATCAACACAGGAACCACAACCGGTGCAATTATCTTGCTTGATAGAAACCAAGAACATAAAAAAATACCCCCTTGTTTTGTTTTGTAGAAGGTTCTTAGTCAACCAGGATACAAATCAATTATAATTAAACCTTTTATTTTGTTCAATGACATAAAGATACCTAAATAGACAAAACATGGGGGTTGATAAATTTTACAGGTTAAAGGAATTGCTCAGGTCTTTTTGGGTACACTGAAGATTAGAATTTGTTAGTGAACTACTATTTCTATGTATCAGTCGTACCAGTATCAGTAGTCGTCAGAAATGAACGATCTAAATGAAAGCAGCGGGAGATATTATCTCCCGCTGCCTTTGAGGGCTCAACCGACATCTTCCGTTTGTATATGGCGGTTGCCCTGTCGTTTAATTACTATTGGCCACCACCGATTTGATCGGTTTGAGCAGATTGCAGTACTTGAGCTTGTGCGCCACCGGCTAGGGCTTGTTCGGCATAGGCAACCAGTTTTTTGGTCATGTTACCACCAACATAACCGTTAACACGGCTGGGTAGGGAACCCTTGTCCATTTGTTGATAGTTGGCGATACCAAGTTCGCTTGCGATTTCGTATTTCATTTGATCAAGGGCACTTTGAGCTCCGGGGGTAACAGATTGATTTGTGTTACGACTTGTCATTTAAGAACCCTCCTTGATGATTAGTAGTTTTTTTGTGGGTCTACCTTTATTATGGACAAAGAGGGTTTTTAAATACGAGATAATTTATGACAGTGGATATAGTATTAGGATGAACTTCCAAAAGAGGCTTTTTGTTTATTAAGGGCATATATAATAATGATAAAAAAATAAATTAACGATCGTTAAAGATTAAATTTAGAACCCAACTTACCAGGCCGGTTAACAGGGCGCCCATAAAGGCCCCGGTAAAACTATAAACATTAAAGCCAGGGACGAACCAGGAAACAAAGGCAAAGGTAATGGCATTAACCACTAAAATGAAAAAGCCTAGGGTAAAAACGGTAATGGGGAAGGTAAGAAATAGTAGGACCGGGCGAAGAAAGGTATTTACAAAGCCCAACACAACTGCTGCAATAAGGGCGGAGACTATTCCTGATATTTCGATACTGGATATAAAATAATCAGCCACCAGCAGGGCGGCACTATTAAGTAATAGGCTGAGAAGCCAGGACATTATACTCACCTCCAAAATTATAATAATTTGTATATGCTTTTTATGTCAATGCAAGAATTAGAAGGATAATAGGGTTTTAAATAGAAACAATAACTTTGAATCTATAGCTTTTGAAAGGAGGCAGGATTATTGGCTTCTTTACAGGAATGCCTTAAACAGTGGGAAAAAAGTACGATTGTTTATCTTCATTATATGCAGGGTATGTCTTCAAGTGAATATAACAGTGGCTTTGCAGACGGCCTTGAAATGGCCCTTAAATCATTTCAAGAACATGTAAAGGATTGTTCCGAATATGAGATTATTGAGGAGGATGAGGCAAAATGATTGTAAATGTTTATACTGTGGTGAAGATACTTAACGGGCAATGTGATGAGGTATCGGCCTTTGATACCGAAGAGGCAGCAGTGGAATATGCCCAGCAAACCATAAAAGGTGATGATTATGACATCGTTTCTATTTATAGGATTATACTAAATAACCCCAACGTTCAGCTAAGTATTCGGGAATTTAGGAAGGGTAAGTGCGGCTAAGCAATAGATTTGGGGAGGGGTAGATATATGTCTGATATTGCAGAGTTAATTAATGAGAGTATGGAGAAGAAAGGGAGCTTAGAGTTTACAATTGACCAAGGGGACCTTTGGAAAGGTGACATTAAAGAGTATACTGTATTCTATAAGATAAACGGTGATTCAAGAATTAAGCTCTTTAGAAATAATAAGATGGAACTGGTCCTGGTAAGGCTGAACGATGACTGGATGAGACAGGCAAAGGTTAATATTGCCGGGTTATCCGGCCCGTTGGAAGTTAGATTGAACTGGGATGATGCCACCTCAGATGAAATAGCCATTAAATCCTCAGGACAATCAGATTTCCAAAGTGTGAAGGCAGTGCAAATAGATAATTAATTAATATTTTTGTCAAAATACTGGTTTCATTGAAGGATTTTGGAATTCGATGGCGAAACCCGTAAAGGGAAAGTGATTCAGGAGTGTGTTTTTTATGAAAAAGGTACTTTTTCCTTTATTGGGAGCGGCATACCTGGGAATCAGCTTTATTGGACAGAGGTTGTATAGGCTTCTTTATGATGAAGAAACTAAGGACGGAAATATACACATAGAAATATGCCGTCCATGGGAACGTAGGCAAGGGTATCACCCTCATCATAATTCTTTCTAAGACAGGGGACGGTTCTTTGACTCAGTCAAAGAACCGTCCCCTGTAGCGCTTTTGTTATAAAAATTTGATTTTTTTCTGAAGAAAAATTAATAAATGTGTTATATAATAGGCTGGTTGGGAAAAATTTTGTATGTAAGCCCCATTAGGAGGAAAATAATAAATGGCTAATGATATTAGAAATATCGCGATAATTGCCCACGTTGATCACGGTAAAACAACCCTTGTTGATGGAATGCTTAAACAGAGTGGGATATTCCGTCAAAACCAGGTTGTTCAGGAAAGGGTTATGGATTCTAATGACCTAGAGAAGGAACGAGGCATTACAATTCTGGCTAAAAACACCTCGGTTCGTTATCAAAACATTAAGATTAATATTGTAGATACCCCTGGACACTCGGATTTTGGTGGAGAAGTTGAGCGGGTGCTCAAGATGGTGGACGGTGTTCTTTTGTTAGTGGATGCTGCAGAAGGCCCAATGCCTCAAACTAGATTTGTTTTGAGAAAGGCCCTTGAGCTTAACCTTGTTCCGGTGGTTGTTATCAATAAGATTGACAGACCTGATGCCAGAATCAGTGAAGTGGTAGATGAGGTATATGAACTGTTTTTTGAGCTGGGAGCCAATGATGAGCAGCTAGATTTCCCGGTAGTTTATACCATTGCCCGTCAGGGTCTGGCCACCAATGATCCTGATGTGCCGGGAGAAAATCTGCAGCCGCTATTTGAAACTATTTTAGAACATTTTCCTGCCCCCCAGGGGGAAACTGAGGCACCACTGCAGATGTTGGTTAATAACACCGAATATGACTCATATATTGGCAGGGTTGCAGTGGGACGGATAGTGCAGGGGAGTATATCCAGTGGTCAACAGGTGGCAGTAATAAACTATGAGGGTGCAGTTAAAAATCACCGGATCGGCAGGGTGTACACCTTTGAAGGCTTGGAGCGGGTCGAGGTGCCAAGGGCACAATGTGGTGAGATTGTGGTAGTATCGGGGCTAGAGGATATCAAAATTGGTGAAACAATTGCTGATAAGGATAATCCTATTCCCTTACCGGCCATTACCGTGGATGAACCTACCTTGGAAATGACTTTCATGGTAAATGACAGTCCCTTTGCCGGTCAGGAAGGGGATCATATTACTTCAAGAAAAGTTCGGGCCAGATTATATAAAGAGGCCGAAAAGAATGTTAGTCTGAGGGTACAGGATACTGATTCACCAGAAATCTTTAAGGTTGCCGGCAGGGGTGAATTACATCTCTCTATCCTGATTGAAACCATGCGTCGGGAAGGCTATGAGCTTCAGGTATCCAAGCCGGAAGTGATTTTCAGGCGGGATGAGGGCCAACTGCTGGAGCCTATGGAATTACTGCTGGTTGATATACCTGAGGACAAGATGGGTCCGGTCATGGAAAGTTTGGGTAACCGTAAGGGTGAAATGATCAATATGGGACCCAATGGGCCTGGACAGCTCAGACTTGAGTTTAAGGTTCCGGCCAGAGGACTGATAGGCTTTAGATCCCAGCTCCTCACTGAGACCAGAGGACATGCGGTAATGAACCATACTTTCCTGGGTTATGAACCCTTTAAAGGAGAAATTAAAAGGCGCTATCAGGGGGTCCTGATTGCCTTTGAATCTGGCGAGGCTACACAATACGGTTTGAATTCAGTCCAAGACAGGGGAACCCTGTTTGTTGTTCCCGGGACAAAGGTTTATGAAGGTATGGTTGTAGGTGAACATGTTCGGGAACAGGACATTGAAGTTAACGTTTGTAAAAAGAAGCAATTAACAAACCACCGGGCCAGTACCGCTGAAGCAACCGTTAAACTTGAGGAGCCCCGGGTAATGAGTTTAGAGGAGTCCCTTGAGTATCTTTCGGACGATGAACTATTAGAGGTAACCCCAAAGAGTCTCAGGATAAGGAAAAAGCTATTGGATAAGAATGAACGGAGCAGGGCTAAAAAGATAGCCAATATGTCATAGTAAATGGATTAGTTTGTAATTTAAGCCGGGGCGAATTTGAGTTTAGTCTCATTATCGCCCCGATTTATTTATATTTACTGCTATGTTAGGTAAATGGGTTATGGCAGGAGGCTTAAAAATGCGCATTAACAGGAAATTGGAGCATATAGAATTATCCCTTAATCAGAAAAAACGGTCTATAGCTACAGGCTTTGAGGATGTTAGTCTGGTACACAATTCTTTACCCCAGTTGAACTGGGAGGAGGTTGATCCCTCTTGTGAGTTTCTCGGTAAAAAATTATCAGTACCATTATTAATCAATGCCATGACCGGGGGACACCCGCAGTTGGAGGGAATAAACTATAGCTTAGCTAGAGCAGCGAACCTGGCGGGGGTGGCTATTGCGGTGGGCTCCCAGCGGGCTGCCCTGGAGGAACATTCTGCCCGTGCCAGTTTTAAGGTGGTCAGGGAAGCAAACCCACGGGGTGTGGTATTAGCTAATTTAGGGGCTGACTGCTCAGAGCTGGAGGCCAGGGCAGCCATAGAGATGATTAACGCCGATGCAATTCAACTGCACCTTAATGTGCCCCAGGAGATGGCTATGAGGGAAGGGGATCGGCAATTCCGTGGTATCTTAGGGAATATAGAGCTTTTAGTAAAACACCTGTCAGTACCGATTATTGTTAAGGAAGTCGGCTTTGGTATGTCGAGGGAGAGCTTTAGGAGACTTTGTGATATAGGTGTAAGGAATATTGATATAGGCGGTGCCGGTGGAACTGACTTCATGGCCATAGAAGAAAACAGAGCCGGTCGTATGACCATGTGGAGCTGGGGTATACCAACAGCCATCAGCCTTTTGGAAGGTATAGAGGAATGTAAAGGGCAGGCGAATTTAATTGCCTCAGGAGGAATTGAACACGCCTTAGATTGTGTTAAAGCCCTTTGCCTGGGATGCCACCTGGTGGGCATAGCAAGACCACTACTTAAAGTACTTATGAGTGGTTCCGATAAACATTTAGATGACTTCCTTGAGTTATTAAAGGCAGATATTCGCCGCATAATGCTGATGTTGGGAGCAAAAACAATTAAGGATTTGACCTCTGTATCAGCAGTAATTACCGGTAATACATACCATTGGCTTTGCCAGAGAGGCATCAGGGTTGAGTCCTTAGCCCGCAGAAATTTTACTTAAGTCTGCATATTTATTTCCGTTCGCCATATTATGTGATAGAGAAAAATTGGGGGACGGGCCGGTGAAAAAATCACTTGTGTTTATCTTTAGACCCAAACGAGTTTTCAAGCTATTGATTGTTATTGCCTGCATAGTTACCATTCTTAATGTTATTTGGGATAATTTAAGGCCCGGAGAATTCCAGCCAATGCCCCATAGTGAGCCGCCCGAAATCGCCAGGGGAGAATATCTTGGGTGGGAAGAGGTAGACCAAATGTTCCGCAGGTATACAAATGCCCGTGTCGTTGATGTTGATACCGGCTTAAGCTTTGCTGTACAGCGGAGGGGAGGAACCTATCACGCTGATGTGCAGCCACTAACATCAAAGGACACAGCAATTATGAAAATCATTTATGATGGGGAGTGGACCTGGCGGCGAAAAGCTGTTGTTGTTGAGGTTGGAGACAGAAGAATAGCTGCCTCCATGAATGGGATGCCCCATGGAAGTGGGGCCATCAGGGGGAATGACTTCCGGGGGCACTTCTGTATTCATTTCCGAGATAGCAAAGTTCACCAGTCAGGGAAAGAAAATTTAGCCCATCAAATGATGATATGGAAGTCTGCCGGGAAATTTAGGGAAATGGTTGCAACCATGAGACCGGAGGAAGTTATTGAGGTCTTTTTTACAGCAATTGACCAGCAGTCAGTAGATTTGGCTATCAAAACCTTGGATAATCCCTCAAATAAAGAAATGGATTTTCTAAAGCTGTTGGATTCAGAAATAGAAAGAATTAAAGTTCAGAGAATCCGGCAGAGTGGCGGCAATTTCAGCAATTACCTTACTTACCTTACCCTGAGGTACCGGGATGACTCCAAGGATGTTGAAAAAAGAATAGAACTGAGAATGAACGAAACACCTGATGAAGGCTGGAAACTTCAAGGTGACGGGTTAGAGCAGCTCATGGACCGTAAAGCCTCTGTGGAGGTTCTTCTCGAAGGCACTTTTGATGACGATGACCATTGTGATTAGGCAGGAAATAATTCCACCATTTTCTTAAAGGTCAAAATCGCACTCTGTTGAATACAAATATGGTAAGCTACTTAATGAAAGGAGCATTTTTAAAGTGCGATCTTATCTTTACCCTGCATTCACCATGGAACCTGAGGATTTTGAGCGGGCACTTCCCACAGCAATAAAGATTTCTAAAACCTACGACATTCCTTGCAGAGTTCTCAAACAAGGAGACCTTTATGCCATTTGTTTTCAGGATAAAGCTGTCTCTAAAGGAATAGTATACGGACATCTTTATGAAAAAGAGTTAGATAAAAATCTAGGTAAATATGCAATTACAGATGTTTTTTATTTGACACAGGAAGACTTTGAACAGGGAATGACCTGCGACCAGGAGCATTAAGCTTATTTAAAAGAGCCAGGTGAAGATGTCACCTGGTTTTTGCATTGTGTAGTGGTGTTTTTCAAAAGCTAACTCCCAACCATGGTTGGGAGTTAGCTTTTAATTTTACTTTGATATTTTACTTAGATTACAACTGGATCAAGATGATTTTTTCATCTTCACTAAAGGTTGCGGGAAATTTGCCTTTATTTTCGATGCCGAAATATTGAAGAAATCCCTTAGCACCTATACGAGTTTTATTCATGATCAATCCGCTATCTGGCGCAGAGGGCTGGATTCTAATAACCTTTTCTTCTCTATCATATGCAAGTTCAACGTGATCGGCATTTAGCTTTGCTGCAAGATTTCGGTTTAGGGTTATATGATTTTTAGAAACAGATACATAGTTTTCTGACCGAGGGTAATATACTTCAAAGGTCAATGTATTTACCTCCTTTTTCTTTTTGATGATTATACTCTTGCTAACAAAAAATGTCAAACAAATGTTGTCGCCTTTTGTAGAACAGATCTAAATAAATTATTGCATTTATGTGTTGCTTAGGTTTGCTATATTTTAGATTAACTTTTACCTTTATATTTAACTTCTTGTTTATATTTCGCCAATTGTCAGGAGGGTGGTTGTGGCGTAGAATGTAATCAGAGGAAAGGTGGCCTTTTAATGGACCTAAGAAAAACTTTCGCCGCTATGCTAGTAGCTCTTTATCTAGGGATATGCGCTTTAGTTCCATGGTCCTATGCCGGAGATAATGAAGCGATAAAACAACACAGCCTGCTGAAACAAAAGGAGCAACAAGTTGTTGTAGAAATGCTGCAGGTGCAATTGCAGATGGAGCACAACCAAAAAGAGTTGGCTAAGGTTCAGTCTAATCTTAATCAAATTAGAGCTGAAATTCCCAATGTGCAGCAGCAGCTTAGTGAGTCGGAAAAAAATTTAGATATGTGTATGGATAGATTGAAGCTCTGGTTAAAGCATTTTTATGTTGAGGGGCGTACAAATTATCTTATTATGCTACTTGGCGCAGTTGATTTAGGTGATTTTATCAATAGAGTTGCTCTGATTGCTTTGTTAATCTCTCAAGGAATTAAGGATGTTAACCTAGCTCAGGGAGCCATAGATGAGGTTAAGGAAAGAACTAATCAGTTATCAGAATTAGAGCATGGTTTGCAGCACCAGGAGGCCGAGGTTGTTAAAATCATGCAGCAAGATGAGGCTTTACACCGTTCAAAGGAGCTGCTGCTTGAGCAGGTAAGAAAGGAATTGGGGGAAAATCAGGGTAGGGTGCTGGAGGTTGTGGCTGGATTGGCTGAAGCCTTAAAGCCCCTTGAAACTGTCTTGGAAAGGTTTAGAAATGCCCCCTGGGATAAGTATCGCCCCGATCGTTTACAGTTTACCGGGAAAAGGGTGCAGGCCGAGTATAGTCAAAATACCATTAGCCGGATGCTCTTTGGTGCAGTGACGGAAACAAATGCCACCAGGGTAAGCTTTGCAGATAGTATGCTGGTAATAAGCGGCTTTAGTAAAGAGCAGGTGCAGTTTACCATTGCCGGTGAGCTATTTGTCGAAGGTGGAAATGTTTGTTATAGACTCAAAACAGTAACAATAGGAGAGGTGGCCCTTTCTCCTGAATTGGTACAGATTATCGGCGGGAGGCAGGGGTTAGTTTACCCGGTGGATTTGTTAATGGGCTGGAAATTAGAAAACATTACGGTCCATCAAGGGAGGGCGGTTTTTGAATTGGTACCGGCATAATAAAACCCTGCGTTGGCAGGGCTTTATTAATTAAGGTTTTGATTAAGATATTTTTTGGATAGGCTCGGGGCTCTTGCGTTTGGTGAATTGATCATCGGCGTAATCGCAAGAGATAAGGTAAATGTTCACCCAGAGGTCATGCTCGTTAGGTTTACCCTCCAGCTCCCTGGCAACCTCTTTGAATTTTTTCTCTACCCTATCTTTGAAACCAGAGAACTCCACCAGGACATCTATTACATCCCGCTGGTTGTAAGAAGTCCCTTCTTTTAGAACCTTTGCCAAAATTTACACCCCCTGTAAAGACTTTCCGGTTTTTGTGCTATTATTATACTTCTTATTAATAACTTCTGTTAAGGGGTGTAAAATGTCTAATAGTTCGTATCTGTGTAAAAGTAAGACAATCTGTGAAGGACACGCCTAGGCGTGTCCTTCTTGAAAAAATTTATATTATTGACCAAACTGGGTAGTGCTGAAATTATTCTGGTAGGGTTGGGTTTGTTGATTGCCAAATTGACTTAGGTAGCTTGCTTGGGCAGAGCTAATACCATAGCTTCCCAGGTTTTGGTTTTGGAAGTTTTGACCACTACGCTGGGTATACTGGTTATATTGATTCTGGCCAAATTGTCCGAAGTTTTGGCCTTGACCAAATTGGCTTGTATTAAAGCCGGTACCTTGGTTTTGGTGGGATGTGGCAGCACTGATGACGCTATTAATATTGCCACCAAATTGGCCGGTTTGTTGATTTTGACCAGCTAGGCCATAGGAGGTTGTTCCGTACTGCTGACCTTGTCCATATTGACCGCCATATTGGCTGGAGCCATATTGATTGCCTTGGAAACCTTGGTTTTGAGACATCATTTGAGATGACATGCTAGTAAGCTGGTTTAGTTCCTGGTTAATGCGCTGGCATGTTTGACTGATGCGTTGTAGCTGCTGACTAGCATTGGATTCAACTTGGGACATTTGCTGGAGCTGCTGCTGATTATTTTGTTCGGATTGCTGCATTTGGCGGCACATTTGTTCGATGCTGCTCAGCTCACTACGTAGGTTGCTAATACGTGATTGAAGCTGTTGAACGTTTTGGTACATTGAATTACCTCCCTGAAAATATTATTTAGGCTTTTTTGCCTAGGAATATTCTTTTTCGAAAAACAGGAAGATATTCACTTGTAGCTTAATTACTTACACTTTTTTAGTTTTTATTCATTTAGCATGTTAGTTTACTATTTTTTGATATATGCATCCTTAAATAAAGGTAGTCCAAAGGGATTGAGAGAAACTTCTTTTATGTAGTCAGCCACGGCTATTGTATCCTTACCATAGTTCAAAAATACCATGGGGGTATCCTGGAGAATGATTTGCTGGGCATGAAAGTATAATCTTTTTCTTACGCTTTCATCATGTTCCTTTTGGGCAGCAGATATCAGTCGGTCAACTTCACTGTTTTTATATTTGGTAAGATTTGTTTGGGGGGTAGCCCCTGATGCAAGCAATGTATATAAAAAATTATCAGGGTCCATATTATCCCCAACCCAACCAAAAAGAAAAGCATCTCCCTGTTGATTGTTCAGGGCTGTTTTAAATTCATGCCAAGGATAGGATTTAATTGTTACCCTTATATCGGCCTTGGCTAATTGTCTCTTTACAATATCGGCCAGCAGGGTAGAGCCAATTGGATTGTAGGGTCTGGGTGAAGTATAGCTTATCAAAGTAATGTCGATACCATTGGGATATCCAGCCGCCCTTAAAAGCTCTTTGGCGTTTTGCGCGCCCCCGGAATAGGGAGTAAGGTCTTTGTTATAACCCAGAATTAAAGGAGGTAGGACACTGTTGGCGGCTAGGGAATTATCACCAAATAATTCTTGGGCTATTTCCTTTCTGTCCATGGCAACACAGATGGCCCTTCGGATTCTGGAATTATTAAAGGGGGGACGGTCATTGTACATGCCAAGGTAGCCAAGGGAGGCAGAGGGCTGACTAAGTTTAGACATATTTTCTTTGGTGAGCTTGGCTAGTTGCTTAGCCGGTATATCTGCTATATCTGCAAGGCCTGAGTTAACAGAGTTTATCCTCTCATTAACTGTGCCGTGCGCAAATAAAATAGAATTTATTTTTGGCCGTTTTCCCCAATAACTTTGGTTTGCAATAAGGACGGGGTTTTCTCTATTCCAGCCCCCAAGGGAATATGCACCGGTACCCGCAGGATTTTTATAAAAATTATCACCCTGCTTGCTAACAGAAGTAGGACTGACAATAGGAGCAGCCCAGGGCATTGCCAGATTTCTCAAAAAGGGTGCGTAGGGTGAATTAAGGGTAAATTTTACTGTATAGTCATCAATTACATCGACTGCTTTTACCACTCCAAAGGTAAAGCTACCGTAAGTCATATTGTCCCTTTTGAGAGGCTGGAGCTGTCTCTCAACACTAAATTTAACGGCTTCTGCATTGAAGGGAGTATTATCGTGAAAAAGAACCCCCTGACGCAGGGTGAAAGTCCAGCTTAGACCATCGGGAGACACTTCCCAGCTAATGGCTAAACATGGCTCTACCTCTGTGGAATTGGGCTTAAAACGTACCAAGCCCTCAAAGATATTAACCAAAGCCTTGGCCTCGGATAAATTATTTGCCTCTGCAGGATCCAGGGTTTTAATTGTTTCCTCTGTGACATAGGTGATATCATATTCCTCTGGTAGGGTTATTTGTTCAGACACCACGTGGGTATTTACTCCGTAATATCTAAGGGCAAGGGAGAAAAAACTAAGAAAAATGATTAAAAAAAGTATCTGATAAAGCTTACCGCGCATTATCGCACCCCCGTTGACAAATATAACTCATAATGTATAATTCTTCCAATTAGACAAATTACCTCCCAACAATTGGAAAAATAGAGGAGTGATTTTTTTGACAATATATTTTGGATCAGCTGGAGCACCAGATTCCTTTTATGGAGCCGGTTTCAAGAGTTCATTGGATATGCCTGCTTGGTTGCTGGACAAGGGCTAAATGCCTATGAGTATCAATGCAGCCGGGGAGTACGCATAAAGGAAGAAATGGCCGGAGAGCTGGGTAAAAGGGCGAGGCAACATGGCATTAAGCTGTCGATTCATGCCCCCTACTATATAAATCTTAGTACCGAGGACCCGGAAAAAAGGCTTAAGACTAAGGGGTATATTTTAGACTCCCTGAGGGCTGCCAGTTGGATGGGAGCTACTACTGTGGTTTTTCACCCGGGTGGTGGTCCGGGAGATAATCGTTTAGAGACCTTTCGACGGGCCAAGGTCTGCTTGGCCGAAGTTTTAGAGGAGATTAAGGCTGAAGGCTTGGATGATATTTTATTGGCTGCAGAAACCATGGGTAAAATAAATCAAATTGGCTCTCTAGAAGAAATTTTAGAACTATGTCAGCTTGGAGAACAGGTAGTGCCCTGTGTTGACTTTGGGCATCTACATGCAGTATCCCAGGGAGGACTTCAAGGCATCGAAGATTTTGCCTTGATTTTGAACAAAATAACTGATGCAATTGGAGTCCAAGCCCTAAAGACATTGCATATGCATTTTAGTCCGGTGGAATTTACACGGGCGGGAGAGAAGAAGCACTGGACTCTCAAGGAAAGTCATCTCTACGGTCCCGAATTTGCCCCCCTTGCTCAATTAATAGCAGAAAGAGGAATGGAACCCACCGTAATTTGTGAGTCCCAGGGGACCCAGGCTGAGGATGCATTGGCATTTAAGGGGCTCTATGAGTCTATAAAAAAAGAACTAGACGCCAGGGGCGTCTAGTAGTCTCAATTTCCTAGTGCATTTCTACGTTTTCAGCACCATGTTGTTTTAAGCTGTTTTCGGCCTCGTTAATTTTGCCTCCATCAGCCTTAATGGAAACCATAATTTTTCCTTGTTTAATGCGATCTTCATACTCACGGCCCTTTGCTTCTGGGATGCCATAATCAATCAATCCTCCGGCAATACCACCGGTGGCAGCTCCGGATATGGCAGCGGCGATAGGGCCAGCAGCAATCAGTGGACCAAAGCCAGGTATGGCTAAGGCTCCAGCACCTAAAGCAAGTCCTGCTAGACCACCAATGGCGGCACCGCCAGTCGCGCCGTCACTTACTCCATCCCCACCTGTGAAATTACTGGTGCGGGGGCCTTTGCTTTCGTCCTTAGCAATAATTGAAATATCATTGGTCCAACCGGCATGTCGCAAGTCGGCCACAGCTTTTTCGGCCTGATCCCGGGAGGAGAAAAAACCAGTTACAGTTTTCAAGAGCATAACCTCCTTTATTTTGTTTAAAGGTACAAAGTTATGTTACCCATTTACAGTGGGAACATGCCTGATATAAATTTCATAAAGTACCAGGAAGTCGCACATTAAAGCAGTTTCCCAAAAGTGCGACTTTTGGTACTTTGATCCTTAATTCTGGCCTTTGATTATGGCAAGATATTTCATAAAGATGAAAAAATAGTTTATTTTTGTCTGTAGTTTGGTATAATATGTTTTGTGTTTAGCAAAAATACACGAAAAATATGATAAAAAAGAGAGGAGAACTGAGAATGCTACCCACTCCTAAGAAATATTTCGTTACAGCGGCTGCTTCTGAAGGCAGAAGCAAGTTAACGGCATTTGACAATGCATTATTGAAGGCTCGCATTGGTAATGTAAACCTTATTAGGGTATCAAGTATTCTTCCGCCAGGTACGGAAAATGATCCGGAACTGGTACTACCTCCCGGTTCTCTGGTTCCCACCGCATATGGCTACATTATGAGTGATGAACCAGGGGAGTTAATTTCAGCCGCTGTAGGTGTAGGGATTTCTGCCGACACCTTTGGTGTAATAATGGAGTTCTCCGGTAAATGCAGTAAAGCGGAAGCAGAAAAGAACATAGAAAACATGGTTAAAGAAGCCTTTGAAACCAGAGGTATGGAACTAATAGACATAAAAATTGCCGCCGTTGAGCATAGAGTGGAAAAAATAGGCTGTGCACTGGCAGCAGTACCCCTTTGGTATTAAGAACTAGGAGGTTTTGAAAAGTGGAATTATGGTATACCGAAAGAAATATTGTTCCCGGACTGGCATTAAGTGTAGAGGTTAGCAAGACCCTGCATTCTGAACAGACTGAATACCAGCATTTGGCTATTGTGGAAACCCCCCTTTGTGGACGGATGCTCCTATTAGATAACATTATCATGACCAATATCAAGGATGAGTTTGTGTACCATGAAATGATCAGCCACGTTGCCCTGAACACACATCCTAACCCTAAAAAAGTACTTGTTATCGGTGGCGGTGATGGCGGGGCCATTAGGGAAATCATCAAGCATCCCAGTGTAGAAAAGGCAGTATTGGTGGAGATAGACCGCAGAGTAGTGGAAACTTCAATTGAGTATTTGCCTGAGATAGCTTGTGGCCTAAAAGACCCCAAGGTGGAAGTTCACTATAAAGATGGCATCAAATATGTGCAGGACCATAAGAATGAATTTGATATTATTTTAGTTGATTCTACCGATCCCATTGGTCCCGCTGTGGGTCTTTTTGAAGGGGATTTCTATAAAAGCTGCCATGAAGCCCTTAAGGAAGATGGCATATTCGTGGCCCAAACAGAGTCACCCTATTATAATGAAGAATTAATTCCAAAGGTACAAAAGGATATTCGGGCTAATTACCCAATTACCAAGCTATACTTGGCCTTTATACCTACCTATCCTGGCGGATGCTGGAGCTTTACTATGGGATCAAAGAAACATGATCCCGAGGCAGTGGACTTCAGTAACTGGGCTGGTTACAAAACCCGGTATTATAACCCCGAAATACATAAGGCAGCCTTTGTTTTGCCAAACTTTGTCCGTGAACTAATCTCCAAATAGGGGAGGCTGATTTTATGTTTAACCTTCTGGATAGATGCTCTGGTTTCATTGGCTCTACAGATGACTACAATGAGGCAGACATTGTCCTAGTTGGCGCCCCTATGGATTTCACGGTAAGTTTTAGACCTGGCACTAGGATGGGACCCCAAGCCATCAGACAAGTTTCCATTGGGTTGGAAGAGTATAGTGTTATATTGGATCGGGACCTTAGTGACTATAGCTATTTTGATGCAGGGGACATAGCTCTCCCCTTCGGTCATGTTGAACTTAGTTTGCAGCGTATTGGGCAAGTTGTGGGGCAGATCCTTAATGATGAAAAATTTCCCGTGGTAATGGGGGGAGAGCATCTGATTAGTCTGCCAGTTATTGAGCAGGTTGCTGCCAAATACCCGGGATTAAAACTGCTTCATTTTGATGCCCATGCGGACCTAAGAGAAAACTATATGGGACAACCCTTGTCCCATGCCTCGGTTATTAGGCATGCCGTTGAACTGGTGGGTGGGCAGAATGTCTACCAATTCGGTATTCGCTCAGGCACCAGGGAGGAGTTTGCCTATGCCCGTGAGAATACTAATATGTTTGTGGGCAAAGTGATTGAGCCATTAAAAAAGCTGCTGCCGGAATTGCAGGGCAGCCCAATCCATATTACCTTAGACATTGATGTGGTTGATCCAGCCTATGCACCAGGCACCGGAACTGCTGAGCCGGGTGGCTGCTCATCGGGAGAGATTTTAGAGGCCATATATATGCTAAAGGATTTTAATGTGGTGGGCTTTGATCTGGTGGAAATAAGTCCTGTTTACGATCATTCTGAAAGAACGGCTATTCTTGGCTCCAAGCTTATTAGAGAAGCAATTTTATCCTTCGGCAAAGCTAAACAGAAAAAAGGATAAAAATATCTTGCATAAGCATATTTTTCATTTGACTTCTTGAGTCAGTTTTTGTATACTTATCAATGTCAGCGCGAAAGCTGCTGACAATGGAGCTGTGGTGTAGTGGCCTAACATGCCTGCCTGTCACGCAGGAGAACGCGGGTTCGACTCCCGTCAGCTCCGCCACAAATTTGCCTCGATAGCTCAGTTGGTAGAGCAGCGGACTGAAAATCCGCGTGTCGCTGGTTCGATTCCGGCTCGAGGCACCACATTTTATCTTAAGTGCGGAAGTGGCTCAGTGGTAGAGCATCGCCTTGCCAAGGCGAGGGTCGCGGGTTCGAATCCCGTCTTCCGCTCCATTCGCAAACCTTAACAGAAAAAGCAAGGCGAGGGTCGGGGTTCGAAGGCCCCTCCCGTCTTCCACTCCATTACTATCTGGCGGCATAGCCAAGTGGTAAGGCAGAGGACTGCAAATCCTCCATTCCCCAGTTCAAATCTGGGTGCCGCCTCCAACTAAGATAATATTAATTTATATATAGAAACACCTGCTGTTTATCGGCAGGTGTTTTGTTTTTTTATTGACATTCAACCTGTATGTTTTGGCTTTTGTCGGGATTATATAGCTTTTTTAAACGGGCTTTTTGTTCTTCGGCAAAAAGCTTGTTCATTTCAACTGTATCATTATAGGCATCCCACATGGCAAAAATATATAACGAAGGGAAGAAAAGAAGCCATTGATAATTAACGGTAGCTTCGGCGAGATCGAATCTCCCAAACGAGGTATGTATAATCGCCATATTAATATTAGCAAAATAAATAATAGCCACTGTCCAGCCTAACAGAATCATACCCTTAAGGGCTTTGTGGTTGTAGATATGTCCGAAGCCACTTAATAGCGCAGACCAGGCTAATGCTACCCAGGGATTTGCCCGGTCAAGGTAGTTTACTCCATAGGTTGACATGGTCATAAATTTATACTTTCTATGGGTCTGATATCTTTCAAGGCGAGCTAATTTGTTGTAGGTTACACTAATTCTATAACTATCAAAGATGGCAAAACAAAAAATAACCCCATAAAAAAGCGCCCACCCATAATCCAAAACTTCATTGGCCTGATGGAATTTGCCAGTAAAGGTATACAATATGGCCATATTAATCCGGGCCTTAGAGTTAACTAATATCTCCCATGACATTAGGACGAGTCCTCTAAAATACTGACCTTGACAGAGGTGGCCAAGACCAGGCAAAGCTGCTGACCACCACATAGGCAACCAAGGGCTTTTGTTGTGGAGTATGGCTATGTTAATAGTAGATATGGACATACGGGGTATTCGGAAGTCAGTATTATGACCCACTGGCTCACCACCTTTTTATTTAGAATATCCCCGGAGTATTTTGTTTATCCTATTAAAAAAACAGGTGATTGCATGTATATATTCGGGCTATTCGAGCCTTCATTAGATCTTGAATTGGGGTTGAAGAAATTGAGGTCTAATGGCTTTAAGGATGGAAGATTAATTGTAGTTCCGTTAGAAATCAGTAAACACCCTGGCAAGCAAACCATTCTGGATTCTATGTATAAAACCGATGGAATGAGCCTTATTGATGGAATCGCTATTTTATCTTCCATAGGTATGGTCTTGGGTGTGATCTATGGTTCGATTGTATTTATCGGGCCCATAGCCTTAGGTCTCATAGGTATGGTGGTAGGAGGTGGCATAGGCTATATTTTAGATAAACACTTCTGCAAGAGAAAAAGAACTGTTCATGACACTCCTTCGGGTGATATTGTGGTGGCAGTAAATTATAAAAACGAAGATGAGGCGCAATTTATTGAAACTGTAATGAAAGAACACAAGGCCACTGCTTTAGGTCGGGGAAATGCTTAAATGTATGACTTCTAGATGCCAGGCAGATAAGATAAATGGATGCATATGACAAAAAATTAAATTTCGAGAAGGGAAATAGCGGGTATAGTGTCGAAGTGATATTTATCACAAATCTGCCGGTGTTGTTAAGGAGTGTAAGCTACATGAAGGAGACCTGCAAGCGGTGTGTTTACGGGGTTGAAATAATTCGCGGGGACTATAAATGTGAAAAACAAGAAATAAAGATTACCAGAGATGAAGCCCTATATCCATTTAGAAGGTGTCCCTTATTTCTATTTAGAAGCAGTATGATTAAAATAAAGAGGATTCACCCCAATGCTGAGATTCCCAAACGGGCAACGGCAGAAAGTGCCGGCTTTGATCTGCAGTGTATTGAGGATGTGATTATTGGGAGCGGTAAACACCTGGCAGTCCGCACAGGATTAGCCTTTGAAATCCCCTCAGGCCATGCCATGCTGATTTATCCCCGCAGTGGTTTAGCTAAGAATCACGGAATTACACTAAGCAACGCTGTGGGAGTGGTTGACTCCGATTATCGTGGGGAGATAGTTGTTTTATTACATAATACAGGTAGCTATGATGTGTCTTTCAAAGTTGGAGATAGAATTGCCCAAGCAATAATACATAAGTTACCGGATATTGAATTGGTCGAATGCGAGGAATTAAGCGATACTGAGAGAGGAAGAGGTGGTTTTGGCAGTACTGGCAAATAAATGCTTAATTTTGTATAATTTGGGGTATTGTCAAACGTGAGATAATGTAGTATTATTTATAAATGTCGGCCTGCCTCGATAGCTCAGTTGGTAGAGCAGCGGACTGAAAATCCGCGTGTCGCTGGTTCGATTCCGGCTCGAGGCACCACATTTTAATTAACTGCGGAAGTGGCTCAGTGGTAGAGCATCGCCTTGCCAAGGCGAGGGTCGCGGGTTCGAATCCCGTCTTCCGCTCCATTCGCAAACTTAACAGAAAAAGCAAGGCGAGGGTCGGGGTTCGAAGGCCCCTCCCGTCTTCCGATCCATTACTATCTGGCGGCATAGCCAAGTGGTAAGGCAGAGGACTGCAAATCCTCCATTCCCCAGTTCAAATCTGGGTGCCGCCTCCAATACGCAACTCTTGCAGGAGTTGTTTTTTTATTGTAAAAAAGGTTCGGTGCAAAACACCGAACCTTTAACGTTTCTTTCTTTTAGCCGGTCTAGTTCTCTGGGTGGTGATTCTTGGCTGGTTAAAAACCTCAGGCTCAAAGGTTGGGGCGGCGGAGGCTATAGAATCATTTATTTCCTCTAGTACTCTGTTAACAAGCTCGTTCTTACCCATGTCTTCAACCAAATCTATAGTTGAATGAACTGGAACTATTAGAGTTTTCTTCTTAGGGGAAGTCAAGCTTTCGATGGGGGAGATATTCTTTTTCTCCTTATCAATAAGCTTTGAGATAGTACTGGGGTTTGTATTATTAGTAGTAGCAGGGGTGGGGTATTTTGCCAGGGTGATGGATGATATTTGGGTATTTAAGGAGTCTACTTGTGCAAGGGTTTCCTCCAGGGCCAGTACATCATCCGAGGTACCCTCTACGCCAAGGGCCTTTATGGCATCCTCCTGCATTAGTTTAACCCACTCGGCAACAACTTCAAGGCCGTCTAATAGCTCTTTAAAACTACTGCGGATTTCTTGTCCTATATTTTTCTCAAGCTCTTCCTGACGCACAGAAAGATCAAGTATTCGGTTTCTCTCGGCCCTGGTTAAGGTTGATAATGGTTTATTTAGCCCGCTAATTCTATTTACTATATCACGGTATTCTTCAAAAAACATTAGTGATTCCTCCTCAGCAAAGTTTCTTATTAATTCGCTGAAGGACCAGGAAAATCCTTCCAGTATTAAGTAAAATAGATAATATTTTCCAAATTGACGTTGGCTTTGGATCTTTTGGGTTATCCTACTTTTATAGGCAATGAAATGATGATATACTCAAGAAAATTAACGGGAAGTGATAAATTGTGGAATCAATGTTGGAGTTTTATAGTGGTTTAACCAGGACGGAACTACTGATTATGTTTCTGGCTGTAACCGCTGCATTGGCTGCAATTGTTGTTGGTTTCGGCAGGAAGTATAAGGAATAATTTGGCCATAAATTGGATATTGACTTGCATATAAAACATATGCTATATTAGTATTCGTCGGTCGAAGTGATATGCGGAAGTGGCTCAGTGGTAGAGCATCGCCTTGCCAAGGCGAGGGTCGCGGGTTCGAATCCCGTCTTCCGCTCCATGTATAGCTCAAGTGTATAGCAAGATTGATGGTATGAATTATTGACAAATAACACCGAGATTGTTATACTCAAAAAGCAGATATGCCCGGGTGGCGGAATAGGCAGACGCACAGGACTTAAAATCCTGCGGTTTCACGACCGTGCCGGTTCGACCCCGGCTCCGGGCACCAAATAGTATTTACAAGGGTTCCAGACGTTGAATGACGTTCTGGAACTTTTGTTTTTTAGCAAGAATCCTGTGTGTCAGAAAATACGTCTCCAGACGCACAGGACTCCCCTTCGTGGTCGTTCAAAAAAACGAGGAGGGGTTTTATATTATGGCGAAAAGACAGACGAAAATTTTAAAGGAAGAGACGGTAAATTTAACTTGGGCTGAAGCTTTACATAGTTTTGTTTTTTGGAAGCAAGCACAGGGTTTAAGCAGGACAATAGGCCAAGTATCAAAAATGTTAAATATCGAATTCCGGGAGAGATTTTCATTACCTACCTTAAACCTAGCATCGACATACTCAGGTTTGGACAAGCCTCTTGCCCCTATACCCGATGAGGTTCATGTTGCCTATTATACTGGCAAAGTTCAACCGTTCGTTAAGTGGTATAAACTTACTGGTGAAATAGTCTCAAACCAGGCAGCTAGTGACAATCTTGTGAAAGGAGCGGGTAAAAATGAGTGAAGCATACAATTTAATCAAGGCTGGTTACGAGGCCATTTACAAGGATAAGGAAAGCAAAGAAATTAACCTAGAGTTACATGATATACTGGAGCCGGAGAAGAAGAAAGAACTTCCCGGCTTTAAGTCTGCTATTAACCTTATTGCAGAGGGTTACAGCAAATCTGAAAAAAACAAGAAGTAGACAAATCGGCAGGTGGGAATTACTCCCCTGCCTTTCCTTTTTATATAGAGATATTTAATGTCAGATAACAGCAGGGGTGATTCATTTGCAAGTTCAGTATCATGAGGCTTCCGGTCAATATTGTGACATCGAAACTGGAGAAATAATACCTTTAGCTCAGATTGGCAAAATCTTTAATAATACAAATGAGCCACAACCTGTCTTATTACCTCCTGATTGTTCCGTAAGAATAAGCAAAAAAAGAAAGCCTTTTAAGAAGGCAGCCCGGGAGCCATTTGTAATGGTATTTCAACAGCAGATTCAACAATTAATCATAGGTGGACAGTTATCAGTTAACGAGAAAGCCCTACTATTCTCTATATTCCCTTTTCTAACGTTTGCACGAACTATCGAGATTCCCGGTGAGGATGGAAAACCAAGACGCTTAAAAATGAATGATCTATATACCCTTATGGGCTGGAGTAAAACTTCTAAAAATACTATGGGTAACGTAATTGATTCATTAACAGAAAAAGGTATTATCATGAGGGTAAAAAATGGTCGTGATATTAATATAGAGCTAAATCCGCTTTTCTTCCACGTTGGTACAATGGAAGTGAGGGAAGTTCGGTCGAAGGCATTACGTGATAAGCTAGAAGGGTGTGGGGACTCACGTAATGACCTAGGTAATCAAGTAATTAATATTAAAGGCACACTTTAAAAAATTAGATCTTTCTAATTATTATCTTTCTATACATTCCATTTAGCATAGCAGGAACATCTTCTTCGATCTTCAATTTTTGATTATTTCTATAATAAATTTTCTCAAAATTCAAGCCAATATCCGTACCCAAAATTCCAATTATAGGCCGCAGAAGTTTTTTAGGCAATGAAAGCTGTTTATTCTTAGGGGCGAATTTATCAAATATAATTATTTTCCCTTCAGGTTTTAAAACTCTAACCATTTCTTGAAAGCATTTATCTGCATTAGGGACGACTGATAATACTAGATGTGCAAAAACATAATCAAATGACTCATTCTTAAAATTCATATCCTGTGCATCCATTTCAAGAAAATTAACTGACGAAATATTAAACTTGGCTCTTGCTTTATTGAGCATATCTGGGGAAAAGTCTATAGCTGTAATATCTAAGTTGTCATGATCTATTAACTCAATATCAGCACCTGTTCCTACACCAACAAACAAAATTTTATCTTCTTTCTTAAAGGATATTTCATTAAATATTTGTTTTCTAACGTTAAAGAACAAGCCTTTAAAAATACTGTCATATATTGGTGACCATATTTTATATATCACTTTATTCCAAGTATTGTTCACAAAAACTTTTCCTCTCTTTAACAAAGTTATTTAATCTATATATTCGTCCACATCCTTAAACAACCTTGTTCCTCGTTAAATAACCTTATAGATTATTACGAATATAACGCAGCAAATATCTTACTTATTTTCCCTATTTACCGTTATGTTAAACGTTAAGTTATATTTAAAAGAATGGTCGAGCCTTCGGCTCGAACCCGCCGGAGGCGGGTCTCCCTCTTTATCACTTACCACATATATTAACCGTTTAGCTTTTTAATAAAAATTATATATTAATATAGAGATAACCGAGGTCAAAGCCTGTAATCCTAGTAATACCAAGGGCTGAGGTCCATTTTACCCCTCTTGAATAGGTAGCTGTACAACTACCAATAGGTAGCTCACCAACTACCTATTATTTTTGCCTAGGTGTCATGAACTTTACAATTCTACCCCAACAATAACGATATTACGACATGTAGTTGTTGGCCTTGTAGGGTAAATACCCTTACATGTATATTCCTTAAGCTTAGAAATAACCGAGGTTTGGCTTGTTGTCTTTAATTCTGTTTAATAACAAAATGCCCACGACCTTTACCGATTACGTCAGCTTTTCTAAAATTTCCATAAGTGGCAAATATAAAGCTGGAACTTTTATCTTGTCTGGGCTTCTATAGATCATTGACATTATCTTCTCCACCCAAGACCCCCACGAAATTATAGACCCATAATACTTCATATATCCTTATCGATATACGAAGTAAATGGTATAATAAAGATAAGCAAAGCCAAGTAAATCAAGACTAAGCGTTCGTATTAACCGACCAATAATACTTCGTATATCAGCAAGGGGTGTCGTAAATGATCGAGGAATTCTTAGCTCAACAAAAACTGGCCGGGAAATCTGAGCTAACTATTAGGCAGTACCGATCAAGCTTGGCTAGGTTCGCTTCATGGTGGCAAGAACAGACCCCCTACCAAGGGGGAACGGGGGGTGGCGATGGCCTGGGGCAAGCCACCGAAATAGACGTGGCAAATTTTAAAAAGTGGGCTTCCAGAAACTTGAAACCGAATACCGTTAGGCAAACGTTAACCCACCTTAAAGCCTACTTTGACTACCTTGTTAACTTCGGCATAATACCGGACAATCCTGTCCAGCACGTCAAGTCTGTTACCACGGCTAAAATGACGCCAAAGTGGTTAACAAGGAATGAGCAGAATGCTTTAATCCGAGCTGTGCGTAGATACGGCGACCTTCGAGACTTAGCGATGATTACCGTTCTTCTTCACGCCGGCCTCCGGGTCCAAGAGCTTTGCGACCTTCGGCTCCAAGACGTAATTATCGGAGAACGAAAAGGGCTGGCGAAAGTCCTCGGTAAACATAACCGTTATCGAGAAGTCCCGCTCAATAAAGATATTCGTGAAATCCTGAGCCTCTACCTTCAACAAAGGAAATGCGATAGCGAGTATTTGTTCCCGAATAATCGTGAGGGCCAAATGACCACGCGGAACGTTCAACATATTATCGCGGAATATCGCCGGTTGACGGGTATCGACCATTTAACGGCTCACGCTCTCCGGCATTCTTTCTGTCATGAATTGGTTACGCGAAAAGTCCCTCTTGACGTTGTGGCTCGGTTAGCTGGTCACATAAAAAACGATGGTACGTCTAATATCGCCATGACTCTTGTATATACCCAGCCTGGAGAGGAAGATTTACAAAGAGCAGTTGAGGAATTGAGTTGGCGTTAGGCCAAAGGAATAAAGCATCAGGAATTATGGCAAAAATTTGGCAATGTTTTTCATTTTATGTGGCTTCTACGAGTTTAGTTCATTTACAACTTTGTCGAGAGGTAATTATCATTTAAATGTATCTTTCAATTACCTTAAATTTCTCTTCACTTAAACTATATATCGTGTTCTTGAAAGAAATCCCAACTTCGTCAATGTCGTTTACATGAACAATAACCCAGTCAATATCTTCAAATGCAAAACCATATCGTAAAAGCCATATCTCTATCTCATTATTAGTGCCATACCTTATGTAATTACTCATAATTAATGCCCTACCATCATTATGTTTATCATGGTAGAGTTTAAATGCTGCACATAAGGGATCTGCTAATGACAATGATATTACTTTATCTAAATAATCATAAGTGTCGTAAACAAGTACATCATAATCTATTTTAGATATTGGTGTACCCATTTTGAATAAGCTTGCCTTACTGGCGTCAATGTTTGGTAATGTTGTTGCTATAGGTGTGTAACGGACTTTAATCTTGGCAAGTTCCTCTTTAACTTGCTCTGAAGAAATTCTTTTCTGTTTAAATTTAGAAAAAACCTCCCTCTGTTTATCTTTTTCAGACAGAAACGCATAACGTAGAGAAACTATCTCCCTGAAGGATTTGCCTTGTATATGCCAAAGCATGATTGGAATAGAAGTGCTTAAAATGGAGGTTTCTGCAAGTGTTAAATCTTCCCGTCTTAAATGTTTAATGTAAATATTTTTAAAAGATTGCTTTAATCTTTTCCGTTTGATATCACTTAGTTTGTAATATTCAGAAGCGGTAAGGGGTTTCCCTGATACCAGTAAATTATCTAAGATATATTGAATATCTTCATGAATCTCGTTAGTATTAAGCCGTGATAACTGAATTTCTGGCAATTTAAACTCATCATTGAAGTTATTATATTTTATGGCATCTACAATATCCACTAAGTCATCTGGTAACAATTCAACTTCCTCATCCAATAAAGACGTTTCTGTTAAGTTATATACCTGATTAAGCCTTTTACAAAACGTATTTACATTCTGTGACCTAACAATTACATAACCATATTCAAATACATTTTGTGCACTTGTTGACCTTCCAGCTCTTCCAACTAAATTTTTTAGAGTAAGTGTATCCATATTCCTAAAATTATCGATCCACACTGCATCAAATGGCATATTAATGCCCTGAGTTAGTGTTGAAGTTGCAAAACAAATACGAGCATAATTTGCCTTAACAAACTCTTCAATTATTAACCTAGCTTTAAGAGGCATTGAACCATGATGTATTACAATGCCACGTTCCATCAAATTAATCATAACAGATTGTTTTTCTAAACTGTTAGCACTTGCTCCTATAAACTCCCTCAGCTTTTCTATAAGTTTAGTAGCTCTTGGGTCATTTAACCTTGGACACAACTCTATATATTTATGGAACTCATTTATGTAACTGCCATCATATATCTTTCTCTTTGATATATAGATTAACAGGGTTCCATAATTCTCTAAAATTTCCTCGGCAATATCGTTTGTTATGAGTTGTTCTCTTGGTTTATCATAAGGTGAGAAATAGTTAAATACATTGTTATTAAATGATAAAAATATTTTACCAACAGAATTTTGGTCATACCGAATAGCCACAGAATCATTGTCAAATCTATGTTTTTTTAACTGAGCACCAGGGTTATTAATGAAAGGGTGTGCAAACACTTTCTTTGCCTGTGGAGCGGCCCGATCTATTCTTCTTACAAATGAGTCAAATTTCATACCACGAACTTTTTCTTCTGAGATTTGTGCCTCATCCAACAAGAATAATTCTATATTGAACTCATTAATATGACTAAAAAGTTCCATACCTCTCTCAGGTGTTATGATAAAAATTCTTCTAAATGTTTTTCCAGTATTAATATTATCAACAAATTGTAGTACTAGAACTGTTTTATCTACTAGCTGTAATACGGCGTGCATATACTCTGCAATTAAAGCTCTTGATGGTACAACAATTACAATATCTCCAAATGTCTTATTGATTAACAGTCTAAATAAAAATGACTTACCTGCACTTGTTGGGGCTGAGAAGGAAAAAAATTTTTTCTCATATATATGTTTATACGCATCAGCTTGCACAGGTGTAAACCTGTTACCCGTTTCTTCTTCTATAGAGTCTGCAAAAAGTGAATACACCTCTTCTAGGATACTGTTAGGCTGTTTTACCTTATAAAACAAGCCCATTATGTAAAGCAATTTCGTTTCATATTTCATAAAAACATCATTATGGTATTTTTTTATATATGCTAATTTCTCTAAGTCAGAGACATTTATAGGGCCATTATTATGCATTTTGCTTAAAATATTAGTTAATTGGTTAACAATCTTATATCCTTTTATTATTTCACTTAGCACATATTTCAACTCCGATCAGATATAGTTCTTCATAAGCTAATAATTGTTCTAATGTTGTTGATTTAAGTGCATTTGTAAAAATTCTATTGGGTTGCTGGGTATTTATTGAAAAAGCGGCAGTAAATGCTTTATTTCCATTCAAAGCATTTTCCATAGCAGTTGAAGAAACAAAATGTTGTAGTATAGCAAACTCTGCTACATCCTTTTCCAAGGCTATGAACTTAGCAATTTGTGATAGTGCATTCACATAAGGATTAGTACTACCACTATATTTTGCCTCACCAAATGCTATTAACATAGTATTTGTTTCAGTATGAAAATCAAATCCCGGATTACCAGTTACCTTTTCTTTCAATAATTCAGCCAAAGGAACTTTGTGATGTTGATAACACTCTTCCAAAGCGGATACAGCAGAGTAGGATATTAAATATTCTCCAAATTCAGTACTTAATGGGTTATTTATCCTCAAGAATATGTCGTTAACAAGTTTTTTAATAGTCCGCTTTGCTCTTGCTTCAAAAGTTTTACTCTCAATAGGTTTTAATTTATTTACCCAACTATTATCAGAAATAATATCTATCATTTCTTGAGCACGATCATTTATATCATTAATTTCTACATGAATTACATATACATTGCATGAGGTGATTTTTCCGAATTTAGACATATCTATCTTGATATTACTAATTATTTTAATAAAAATCACCTCGATACTTAAAAGCTTTCAACCATATATCTATTGAAATAATAATTTAGTAAATTTTTAACATCATTCCACCTTTTCCCTGATTATTCCTCCTAAAATGTACTACAACATTTGTTTATTATGTAAGAATTAAAATGCCGAAGGTTTTGCCCGCTCAGGCACTTATACTTTATTACAACAAACGACAATTAGATGATTGATTGTACTATTCCTTGAAGGAAAAATGAACTATTCTACGAATAATATATTGTGAAAGCACAAACGGATAACTCCTCTGTCAACAATGCAAAAATGGGGTTCCGTTGAAACTGACAGAGTTAATAAAGGAATAATCCAATAAATTCAATGGCTCGCAGCTCATTGACCAAAATTTTGGACTTCTAATCCATCGTTAATATATAGTTACTAAAAATAAACGTATTTACGTTAAAAATGCCGGTGAGCCTTCGGGAGCTTACCGGCTTTATATTTTCTAACGCCTGAGCCTAATCGTCTGGGCGTCTTTTTATTTTCTGGGAGGGTTGACCGTGGATTTTAAAATTAATAAACGCTACACAATGAGGGCCGACATAACCTCGCGGACACTCGAGGTTTCCGAGGCTTTCGGCGTATCCCTTGACGATGAGTTTACCTTTATCGTGTTTGTCCAATTTAACCCTAGAAGTAGATCGGGAGACGTAGTCTACATTATCGCTGATTCTGGAGTGGCAAAAGTACGTTATTAAAGGAAGTAGCCATCCAACGGAGGATAGGTAAAGAACTTATATTCTTCGTATAATAAATACTGGAATTAATTAGCAAGATATTAAAGAGGTAAAATATAGGAGGCATTTAGACGAGTGGCAAGGGACATGGCTGTTAAAAAATATTCGTAGGCTAGTCCTACGTTTGCTATTTTTAATAGCTTCATGTTAAATTAAACACACGGGACTTAATGCAAATAATCGGTTAAGAAAAAACGAAGTCCCGTCATGCTAACGAATATCACGAAGTGGGAACCCATGAAAATACTGGGCTGCGGCGTTTGGGGCAAAAAGATGGACTTAAAATCCTGCGGTTTCACGACCGTGCCGGTTCGACCCCGGCTCCGGGCACCAATAATATCAAGGCTTTACAAAGAATGGACGGTTCATTTGAATCGTCTGTTTTTTTATTTTGCTTCCCTAGATCCCCAAAATATTTGATTCAACATAATGGCGCAGGTCATGAAATAATCATACTGAACAAATAACAGAATCCATGTATTGATTATCTTCCTTGGGAAAATGCTGTGGGATCCGATGGATAATCAAATCAGTTAGTTTTATTTTATGTACTTGGTTTGCCTAATCGCATTATATCCGGCAACTAAAAATGGGTCACTCCGTCAAGAAAAAGAAAACAATTATTGTAGATAACCCCCTTGGGACAACCGGTGCTGTATACCTATGGGAACTAATGTTTAAGATTCTGGAAAGAGAAAGACTCCCGATAGCACTATTATGATTATCCCCGATGTCCGTGGTAAAAATGACCTTAATCAAAGTAATCTTGATGTAATAGATGGTTAACAGCAAGTTCATTTTAATTAGAAATTAGCTAAGAAGAAATATTTTCTTAGTAAAAAGGATTAATTGATGATTGGGCAGAATTGGCACCAATAGTGTAAAGAGCAAGAAAAGGATGATTGATTTTGACCAAGGAAGAGTTATTAGAACTTATGTATGAGGTCAGGTCTTTGCAGGCTGAGTTGGACAATATTGAAGTTAAAGCCGCTTCTAAAGGGGCCCCTAAAGTTTATGACAGCCTTTCTTCATTTAGCAATCGTGCTGGTGGGATCATCATCTTTGGACTTGATGAAGAAAAGGATTTCATACCTGTAGGAATCTATAATTTAGATGAACTAAGAAAAAATATTGCCGAGGCAGCCACCAATATGGAGCCCCCCTTACGACTAACCTTTACCTCTATTAAATATGATGGGGTAATCATTTTGGCTGCCGAGGTTCCAGAATGCCCATTGGAGCTTAAGCCATGCTACTATAAGCCTGCTGGTTTACATGGCGGATCCTATATCAGAGTTGCAGAAGGCGACCGCAAAATGACCGATTATGAAATCTATATGTACATTAGCAGCAGAGGTCAGGCTATGGAAGACCTGAAACCTGTTCCGCGAGCCAGACCAGAGGATCTTAACGAGAAGGCCATTGAACAATATATTGCTAAATTACAGAAAAAAAGGCCAGGTTCTCGCATATTTTCATTACCTAGGGATCAACTCTTAAAAACACTAAATATATTAACTGAATACAATGGTATGCCGGTTCCGACCGTATCCGGGATCCTAATGTTCGGGTTTTTCCCCCAACAGTTTTTTCCCTCTATTTTTGTGGCCTTTTTAATGTTTGCGGGAACAACGGAAAATGTCAAAGGTTCTCGGGGGGAAAGATTTTTGGATAATCGGAGAATTGAAGGTTCGATTTCTGAAATAATTTCTTGAGGCCGAGAAGGCTATTAGTCACAACATGAGACGAAGCACATTTGTCAGTGGGTTTTGGCGGAATGACATCGATGAGTATCCCCGAGAAGCAATTAGGGAAGCCATTATTAATGCTTTAGCACATCGTGCCGTGAGCTACTGGGGTTAAATGATAAAGATCAGGCAAATTACCTGTTGAAGAGCATGGTTAAAAAAGAATTATTGCAACGATTAGGTAAGGGAAAAGGAACAAACTATAAAGAAATGTAAAAAGTCATTCTGGTTTTATTCGGAATTTATTCGGAATTTATTCGGAATAAGGATCTTGTTAACCAGTATTATTTTGCGTAAGAGTAATTCTAAGCTTCTACGAAAAATTAAGCTTTGATTCCTCTGAATCTTTTATTCTACAGGTTTATCAAATGCGTCGTTAAAAGTGTTCTTATCTCCCAAACATGGAGTATGCTCTAAGCCCAGCCCTGTTGGGGTGGGTGTTAACAAACAATTCGAAAAACGTTGGGAAGCAATTTTCCCATTCTGCACGGGACTTTTTCTGCTGGCAAATTGCTTCCCAACCCCACCAAAAACATCAAAACTACCCATAAAATAAGAAAAAAGAAGCCTTGATTTATCAGGCTTCACAGGTTACCACTACAGCTTAAAAGCAGCCGGGAACAGTCTTTACGGGTAAGGTGAGTATAATTGCCAAAAGTATAAACTAAAATTAACATATATGTTAATTTTAGTTGACATGATAATAATCAACTGCTAATATATAGGTATAATATGGTAAAGGAGGTGAACTGACAATTGAATAAACAACAAAGTACCAAAGCAGTTTTAGAACTAATAGATAGCTTAGTAGAGGTAGGATTGAAGGAAAAGATTTATTTTCGAAAACATGCTTTAGAGGAAATGGATGAAAAGATAATTTAACTAGATACGAAATTACTTCAGCTTTAAAGACTAATAGGTTAATTATTTCTTCCCACTGGGAAGAACCTCATAGTGCTTTTAAATTAATCTATTTGTTAGAAATACCGACTAAGCCAAAGACACATGTAGTTTGCTTGTTAGTGGATAATCAAATAATAATATTAACAGTGTATGCAGTAGATAGTAGATTTAATGAAGAGGGTAAAATCAGAGTTAGATAATTAAACAGTAAGTAGTGATTAGGATTTATACTTAGTACTTTAGAGTAGTGATACATTATACTTTTATACTTTTATACTTCTGAAATTAAACTTTGTATAGTTGATACTTTAGTGTAGTATTTATTTGATAAATTGATATATGATTAGGAATATGAATATTTGATAAATAATTGAGATATTTGAGAAATGTAAATTTGAAAAAAAGGTCAATAAGTGGGGGCTAATCAGAAGATTATCCCCCATGAATAAACCTAATAATATTAAAGTACAAAAATATTTGTATCAAAATAATTTTTAAAGGGAGGTGTAATAAATGTTATGCCCGTTCTGTAGGGTTGAATTAGTAAAAGGCAGGGCTACTGTGGAAAGGAGGTACAAAGGTGTAAGAGTTACATTTTTAAATGTTCCAGCTGAGGTATGTACCAGTTGTGGCGAGGAATTAATTGATGAATATATAGTAGATAAAATGGACTATATATTACAAAATATTGAACTTGATAAAGATTACATGATAATTGACTTTATAAAATTTAATGATTTGCTCCAATCAAAAGATGAGATTTCTGTAACCAAGGAACTTCAAGTGTGTTTTGCTTAAATGTACCCGTGTACTAAAATTCATATAATTAGGGAAAATTTATGGAATATGAAGTTAAAAATGAACTAAAAAAATATAGAACAAAACTAGGTATTTCACAAATTGAACTTGCCACAGAAGTTAATTTAAAAACTAGCTACTACAGCAAAATCGAAACTGGCAAGATTATACCCAGCATAAAGTTAGGACTTATGATACGGGATGCAATAAAAAAATTATATAAACAAAAGACCGGCAAAGAACTTTCAAAGTTATCAGTTGATAGACTGTTTTTGCTTGAACCAAAAGATGAGGTGGAACCTGGCGAGATAACAAAATAAACATAAGATTATAAAACCTCCTGTAGCCGCAGGAGGTTGCTTGTTTCAATTAAAAACAGAGCCACCAGGAAAAAATTATAATCCCAGTGGCTTTGTATTAAATGATTTAGATTATGGATAAGTATATTTTATTAATACAGTTCAAGATTAAGGGGGTTATTTTTGAGGTGAAGTTTTTTTGTGGTACTCCAAAATTGCTTCAGTAGCTATTTCAGAAGCTAATCTAATTATTTTATTATTAATTTCTTCTGTGTGGTACATATTGGAGTTTTTCTCTTCATAACCAAATTTCTCTGCTACTCTTTTTGCTAAGTCATTGGCATCATTACGTGTAAACTCTGACATAATCTCACCTCCCTATCAGTGAATTATAAGGAACTTTTAGGTTTAATTTTCCAATTGTTTACCCAATAAATTAGTTCTACAGGATTCCTTTCATTCCTTCTAGAGCATATTAAAATATTGTTATATATGATTTATAAGATCAGAATAAGTGATCCTCATATTGAGGAAATTGCTTCCTTTGATAAGTTTAGTTCTAAAAGTGCTAATGCAAGAAATTAAGGGTTTAGAAATCCTAGGGAAGGTTTCGGAAAATAATTTTTAACAAAAGTTATGATAAATACTCTTGTCTAGCTAGTAAATTATTGTTAAAGTTTACTAAGGTAGTAATATTGCTCATTATTTAAATGGTTGTTAACGTTAAGTTAACAGCCGCTTTATTGCATTATAATATGATTATAGTAGAATATAGTTACATGGAGATGGCGGTTAAAACTCGGTTAATAAAAATTAAGGGAGGCTTATTAGTTGAAAAAAAAGGAAGCAATACAACAAGACAATAAGGGGCTTGGATTTTTCGAGAGATACCTTACGATCTGGGTGGCTCTATGTATTGTCCTAGGGGTTGCAGTTGGACAGTTGATTCCGATCTTTCCCGAGATTTTGAGCGGGTGGGAATATGCCAATGTTTCTATTCCAGTTGCCATTTTGATATGGCTAATGATTTACCCCATGATGCTGAAGATTGATTTTACTAGCATTGTAAATGCTCTGAAGATGCCAAAAGGCTTATGCGTCACCTGTGTTACCAACTGGCTAATTAAACCATTTACAATGTTTTTATTTGCCTGGTTGTTTTTAAAAGTTATTTTTAGTAGCTATATACCAGATTCACTAGCAAATGAATATATTGCCGGGGCTGTTTTGTTAGGCGCTGCGCCTTGTACTGCTATGGTTTTCGTTTGGAGCCATTTGACTAAAGGAAATCCTGCATATACTTTGGTGCAAGTAGCTATAAATGATTTAATTTTACTATTTGCCTTTGCGCCCATTGTAATGTTTTTGCTTGGCGTTTCGAATGTAATCGTGCCATATGATACCCTTTTTATATCTGTGATTCTTTTTGTAGTAATTCCGTTAACCGCCGGTTATTTATCAAGAAATTATATTATTAAAAATAAGGGCAGGGAATATTTTGATAATGTCTTTATTAAAAAGTTTGACAACATAACTATTTTTGGTCTCTTATTAACTTTAATTATTCTTTTCTCATTCCAGGGTGATGTGATAATCAATAATCCCATACATATTGTTCTCATTGCCATACCTTTAATCATCCAGACCTTCTTTATATTTATGATAGCTTACGGTTGGGCCAAAGCTTGGAATTTGCCTCATGATATTGCTGCACCTGCCTCAATGATTGGAGCAAGTAATTTCTTTGAATTAGCGGTGGCAGTGGCAATTGCTCTATTTGGGCTGCAATCAGGGGCAGCTTTAGTAACAGTGGTTGGAGTTCTTGTGGAGGTGCCACTGATGCTTGCATTAGTTAGAATAGCCAATAATACTAGGCACTGGTTCCCGGAAACTTATAACACGGTAGATGTAATGCCAAAGAGGCCATCAATGTAAAAATTGATGGTTTTTTTTAATTAATTAGGCTTATTGATTATGGGCAGGCTATAAGCCTGCGGAATATTTAAAGAACAAGCCTTGACAAAGGCAATATTAGAAGATAACATTAATTCGACAGTTATCGAAGTGTAATAACAATAGGGGTTGTATTAATGGACACACAAAGAATGGCTAAGATATTTAAGGCTCTTTCCAATCCGAATCGGTTAGAATTATATTTGAAAATTGCTGAAGCCCATGAAGCTAGTTTTCAAACTGGTTGTGAATGTTTCGTTACAGACATTATTGATCGGTTAAATATTGGTGCACCAACAATTTCCCATCATATTAAGGAATTAGCAAATGCAGAATTGATTATTACGGAAAAAAAGGGTAAATTTTTAACCTGCAAAGTCAATGAAAAATTAATCACAGAAGTAAACAGTATTTTAGCATTACAAAATCAATTGAAGTAATTCAAGCAAACATCTAAACTATATTGGAAGATGTATTTTAGAAATTCTTTTTTGCCTAAATTTCGATAATTGTCAAATTATAAAATTGACGACAAGGAAGAGCTAATCAGCTATAAGTATGTTCAAAGGGAACCTTATTTTGTTGCAAGTAAGTTCTGTAAAAAAGGCAATTTATGTTGCTGTTTACCTAGAGGAGAAAAATGAAGAAGAGGAAAAAGATGATATTACACATTATTAGTTTATTAATTATATTATGTGCTTGTTTGATATTATTCATAAATATACACCCAACGTTTGGCGGGAGCCTGAGTAAAGAACAAAAAGAGATATACGGAAGTTATGATAATTATATTGACGGGAAATTTGTCAATCAGGTACCAACAATAATGAATATGAGTCCTGCTAATATCTTCTCAATGATCAAGGATTCTATTTCAGGCAGTAAAGACCGCAATCCTGCTGATCAAATACCTGTTGCTGAGATTGATTGGAATAAAATTAAAGGTGAAGAAGATAGTCTGACTTGGTTTGGACATTCTGCTTTTTTACTGAGTATAGATAATAAAAAGCTACTGGTAGACCCTATGCTAGGATCTATTGCCTCACCTGTTTCTTTTGTAGGAAGTAAAAGATATAAATATAGTCAAAATATGCTGAATGTTATTGATCAAATGCCACCTATTGACGCGGTGTTTATTACACATGACCATTACGATCACTTAGATTATCCATCTATCCTAAAGCTAAAGAACAAGGTCGGTCATTTTTTCGTTCCCCTTGGGGTAAGTGCACACCTGATTCGCTGGGGAGTTACAAAAGAAAAAATTACAGAACTAAATTGGTGGAATGAAACCCAGTTCCAGGGCTTAACTGTTTCATTGACGCCAGCCAAGCACTTCTCCGGCAGAGGCATTCTTGACCGAGATTCGACCTTATGGGGTGGTTGGGTCATTCTTGGAAAGAATATACGTTTTTATATCAGTGGAGATGGGGGCTATGATGAACATTTTAAGGAAATTGGAAATAAATACGGACCTTTTGATATTGCCTTGCTTGAAGGGGCCCAATATGACCAACGATGGTCTTGGGTCCATATGACACCAGAACAAGCTGTTCAGGCTAATTTGGATGTAAAGAGTAAGAATATGATGTTAATGCATTGGGGAGCTTTTACATTGGCTTTTCATGATTGGAATGAACCTATTGAACGAGCATTAAGAGAGGCAAAAAAAGCAGATGTTAACCTTATAGGCCCTAAAATTGGTGAAACCGTTCTATTAGATTCTACTCTAAACATGCCTTCTTTTTCATGGTGGGATTTTTAAACTCTTTAAAACACTTAAACAAAGGGGCGTTTAGAGCATGCTACTCTTATTTAAAACTGCCTTTAGATTAGATTTAAAATTTTGTTAAGCGGCTTTGGGTTGGTTTTAATAATCGCCAATGGAAAGTTAAAGAGATGCAAACGCCACCTTAATACTAAACCCTTAAACTAAAGAAGAGTTTAAAGGAAGTAGAAAGGTGTGGTTTCGTGAATCAGGCAGTGGAAGTTTTACGACCGCAGTACGCTCCCTTACAGGTCAAAATAGCTGATAGAGTAGAAGAGATTGAGCAGGCTCAACGATTACGATACCAAGTATTTGTTGAAGAGACGGGAAATAATTTATTACAAAACGATTTTCGTTTTGAGCGGGACAAGTACGACGAATACTGTGATCATTTAATAGTAAAGGATCTTAACTCTAACAAGGTGGTGGGCACCTACAGGCTGCTGCCCGGCAATAGAGCTGTGCAAAACATAGGTTTCTATTCAGAAACGGAATTCTACTTGGGTGACTTTCCGGAAGACAAGAAATCTGCCCTGGAGTTGGGCCGAAGCTGTATCGATATAGAATACAGGGGTGGTAAAGCCATCCAAATGCTCTGGGAAGGTATAGCCAGCTATATGTCCGAACAGCACTTCAAATACCTAATTGGATGTGCCAGCATTCATATTGACTCCCGGGATAGTTTGAATCAAATATATACTTTTTTAAAGCATAAAGGTGTACTCACCGACAGGTTTAAGGTTGTACCTCAGAAAACCCATCGGATTGAGGGAATTGGAGAAGTACGGCTTAATGGCACCGAAAAAGAAGTTTTCAGAAGGCTTCCCCCGCTAATGAAGGGCTACCAATGGCTGGGGGCAGAGATTGCCGGGGAGCCAGCATATGATAAAATCTTTGATACCACTGATTTTTTTATTGTACTACAAACAACGCGGCTGGCTAAAAGATACCAGCGTCACTTCCTCGAAAAGAGAAGACAAGAGGTGTGATATTTTGTATCAGTGGATAGGGAGGCTCACAGAAGATAAGAAACGACAAAGTGTTGTCATGGTTATCCTTGCATTAATGCCAGAAAGAGTGATTATACTTATTGGTTGGTTATCTGGCTATTTACTTGCTATAATAGCTAAGCCCCTTAGAGTAGCGGTCTTATTTAATATGGCAGAGGTTTTAGATAAAACTCCCAAGGAGATCATAAAATGCTGCCGGGCATACTTATGTCATTTCCCCATTATACTTCTTGAAATACTAATGGCTCCCCAAAGATTAACAAAGGAAAAGGTCCGGCAGTGGACTGTTGAGGGAGAAGAGCACCTGCAAAAAGCACTGGATTTAGGAAGAGGTGCTATCATCTATGCCCCACATATGGGCAACTTCTTTTATTACTATTGGTACTTATTCCAGAGATATCCTTGTTTGACAGTGGCCACCGGAGGTAGTTCTGAACTAAGGCCTCTGTACCTGCTTTTTCAAGGGATGGGCTGTCAAGGCATGGACTATGATAATACACCTCCACAGAAACTTTTAAGAACACTGAGTTATCATTTAAGAAGCAACGGAGTTGTTTTTCTACTGGGTGATTTTTGGCGGCCAAACTTTCCCCTAGCAAATTTTTTTGGCAAGGCTTCCCGAAGTCCAGGTGGCGCAGCTTCTTTAGCCCTTAAGCAGCAAGTGCCGGTGGTTCTCCTTTATGGCTGGCGGGAAAAAGGCTTAAATCACCATATTGTGATGGAAGCTCCTATTCACCTTTATGAGGAATTTGAAGCTAACCAAAGGCAGGAGGCCATTGACCGTCTGAACTATTTTATGGAACAGTCAATTCGAAAAGTCCCGGAACAGTGGTTTTACTGGTTTAATCTTCATGAGCGCTGGGAAGAGGGAGTGGCTGTTAAAGGGACACACCTTTAATCTTTTATAAAAGGGCCGTGCAATTTAATTTGCACGGCCCTTATAATTTTCAAGGCATTCTAGTTGCTGCATCCTTAGCAAGAGGAGATCTTTTACTTCTCGTCAATGTAATGTGAGCATGTAATGGACTTTCTTTCATAGTTTCAATAGTATAAGAGAGACCATTGGAGCGCTGATCCATATAAATATCGTTAACCTGCTGAGGATCACCTACCATAACGATCTTTGTACCATTTCCAGCCCTAGTCACTATGCTTTTAGCTTGTCTTGGCGTAAGATTTTGAGCCTCATCAATTATGACAAAGTAATTAACTAAGCTTCTTCCCTGGAGATAGGCCATGGATTCTGCAACAATCATTCGCCTTTCGAACAACTCAAAAACCTTATCACTGAGTTCGGCTTCGTCATTATATCGATCGGGACTTCCATCCACCAATTGTTCCAGATTATCGTGTATGGGTCTTAGCCAGGGTGCAATTTTCTCTTGCTCGCCGCCAGGGAGAGCACCAATATCTTCAAGACCTTTGCTTGGTCTAATTACCAGTATTCGTCGATAACTTTTATTTTTTATATTCCTAAAACCGATTTTATCAAGGCCCGCAGACAGAGCAATGAGAGTCTTTCCGCTACCTGCTAACCCACTTAGGGTCACTAGAGGAATATTGTCATCCATCAGTGCTGTTCGAGAAAACTTTTGTTCCGTATCCAAGTGAAAATTATAGAAAGAAGAATCTCCCCCTGAGATCTTAGAAAGCATTTGGCCTTTATTAATGGCCAGGGCAGATTTCTTGGGAGTTATGTCACTGACAAGCTTATAAAAATGATTAATTGGTTCTTTTAATGTCCAAGCAATTTCACCATTTTGATAAAGTTGATCAATAATCTGGTCTGGAACTATCAGATCACTCCACCCCATGTACTGATCATCCACATCTGCCACTTGTTCATTACGGTATTCCTGGGCATCTACTCCTATAAGGTCACTTTTTATCCGGAGCATTATATCATTGGTGACAACAGCTACTTTACTCCCATCTAACATTAAGCCCAAAGCCACAGAAAGAATTCGGTTATCTGCAACGCTTAAGTTCCAAGATTGCGGCAATGTTACTTCTCGATGGTTCATCTCGACTTGTAGAATGCCCCCATTAGGAAGTGCTACGCCTTGATTGAGTTTACCGCCTTTTTTGCGGAGCTGGTCAATAAAACGACCAACCCAGCGGACGTTGGCTTGGATTTCCAGATTCCGATCAAATTTTTTTGCATCCAGTTCTTCTAGTACCACTTCAGGGATTACCACAATATTGTCTTCAAAGCCCATTAATGCCTGCGGAGATTGGAGCAAGATAGATGTATCCAGAACGTAGGTTTTAATAAAAATACGCCTCCTTAGAAATTAGTAATGGGGATTTATCACTAAATAACCAGGAATAACAGTTGTTTTTATATTATTATTCTCATCATATTCGACAATTCCCGCTTGTGTCGGTATATTTAATCTAATTTTAACTTAAACGTTACAGGTGCTGCCTTATTTTATAGATGCCAAGATATTCAATCAAATTATGTTGCCAGACCTTTAACCTTAAATTAATATTCCTCAGTTCTTTGCATAACAAATAATTGCTATAATAAGTCATAATATGTAGAAAGAGGTAACTTTGTATGAGAAGTTTAAAATCAATACTTATTAGCATTTCGTTAACCATCACTACACTAGTATTTGCTGCTCAAACAGGGTTTGGGTTGTACCAGTTTAACGACATTATAAAAGATAACATTGAGATTTCCTTAAAGACTCAGGTGGATAAGGAAGCAGCCTATCTAATAGGTCAGATTAATTCTGTGGGAAAAGTTAGTGAGGCGATCTCCAACAACATTACAGCCATGAATATATATGATGAAGCTTATATGATAGATATGCTAAAACCCTATGTAAACAAAAACCCTATGGCTGTGGGAGCAGGATTTTGGTTTGAGCCATATGTAGTTAAGGCAGATGCTATGTATTACGGTCCCTATATGTATAAAGATAATGGACAACTAGTAGAAACCTGGGATTATAGTAATGAAGAGTATGATTACTTTCAATACGATTGGTATAAGAATGGATTAAATACTGACAAGGATATTGTATGGAGTGAGCCCTATACTGATTCTGTTACCGGAGTTACAATGATAACAGCAGCAAGCCCTATCAAGAAAGATGGAAAAGTATTGGGGGTAACTACTTGTGATATAGGCCTTAAAGAGCTTCAAGACTACATCACAAAGATTAAGGTCGGAGAAGCGGGCTATGCAGTAGTTATTAGTAGTGAAGGATTCTATTTGGGTCATAAGGATTCTACCAAAGATATGAAAGAAAAGATTACTGAGGAAAAAAATGAGGATATTAAATCATTAGGCAAGTCGATTTTAGATTCTAACAAAAATGATGTTAAGTTGGTTGGCTCAGAATATTATGTGGCACATACAAATATCGGTGATACGGGCATGAAGCTGGTAATGTTTATGCCTCAATCAGAGGCAACGAGCGTTATCAAAAAATATTTTACTACAAATATAGTAGGATTTTTGATAGCCCTTGTGCTGATGGCTGCCTGCCTCTATGTACTAATAACACAAAAAATAATTAACCCAATTAATAAATTAGTTGAGGATTCTGAAAAGGTTGCCTCCGGAGACCTTACAATATATGATCAGGGGTATAAAACTAATAGTAAGGATGAAATTGGGCAATTGGCAAAGGCCTTTGAAAAAATGGTTTACCAGACTAAAGAGTTAGTTGGTCAAATTCTAGATAAGTCTGACCTAGTTGCAAATTCAGCTCAACAGTTGGCTGATAGTGCCCATCAGACAGCTGCCAGCGCTACTGAGACTGCATCAACTATGAATCAGATATCCTCCACAGTGGAGAACTCAAATATTGGTATGCAGGAAATTGCAGCTTCTTCCGATTCTGCTGCTATACAGGCTCAAAAGGGAGACAGTGAAATAGCAAAGATAACAGGCCAGATGCTGGATATTGCTAACTCAACCCAAGGTGTCGCGGGAGTCATTAATGAGTTGAGTAGAAAATCTTTAGAGATTAACCAAATTGTTGAGTTAATAAATGGAGTTGCCGAGCAAACAAATCTTCTAGCCTTAAACGCAGCTATAGAAGCTGCCAGAGCAGGGGAACAAGGTAGAGGCTTTGCGGTGGTAGCCGAGGAAGTTAGAAAGCTGGCTGAACAAACAAGCCAGGCCACAAAAAGAATTAGTGGTCTAATAGCAGCTCTTCAGAACGAATCAGAAAAAGCGGTTGAACGTATTGAGGAAAATGTTCGAATGGTTAAAGTGGGCTCTAATTTAGTGGATGAAGTTGGTGAAAACTTCAAGGGTATTATACAATCTGTTCAAGGTTTGTCAGACCAAATAGAACAATTGGCTTCAGCATCTGGGGATATGTCTGCCGGAATACAAAATGTTGCAGCTGTTACGGAAGAACAAACTGCAACAATGGAGGATATTACGGCAACTACCGAGACCTTAGAAGCAATGGCAAAGGAGTTAAGAGCTTTAGTTAACCAGTTCCATATTTAATACAAATTTTGGGACGTAGCAGGGTTGGTATCAATCCTCACCAATTATCCCCAGACTTCTTCGGCAATTTCCTTAATAAAGGAGAGCTTATTCCATTGCTGCTCCTCGGTTAGGATATTGCCCTCCTCTGTCGAGGCAAAGCCGCATTGAGGACTTAAGCAAAGTCGGTCTGCAGGAACATATTGCGCTGCTTCCCGAATGCGGGCTATGATTTGTTCTTTATCCTCCAGTTCTCCATGCTTTGAGGTAACCAGCCCGAGAACCACCAGCTTGTCCCCGGAAATTTCTTTTAAGGGTGAAAAATCACCGGAACGGTCGGTATCATACTCCAAATAATAGGCGGAAACATTTTCGTTTCCCAGCAGGTTTTTTGCAACCGGATCATAGCCGCCGGAGGTTGCCCAGGTGGAGTGGTAGTTGCCGCGGCAGACATGGGTGGTTACCGTCAGGTCAGCCGGAAGATCGGCAATGGCATCGTTATTTAGCCGGAGGTAGAGATTTTGGAGTTCTTGAACGTCATATCCCTCGCCAGCCATAGCTGACCAGAAGTCTTTATCACAGAGCATGCCCCAGGTGCAGTCATCCAGTTGGATATTTCGGCAGCCCAGTTCATAAAACGCAAGAATTGCCTTGCGATAAGCGGTGGAAATATCGCTATAGAGTTCATTCCGATCTGAATAGTATTTGTCAATTTCTTTTTCATTTTCTCCCCGAACCAGCTCCGCAAATAACTGGGCAGGAGCCGGTATAGTCTGCCTGGCAATAACGTCATCACCGGCTATTTGCTTTAAAAAGCGGTAGTGCGCCAGAAAAGGATGATCTGAAAAACGAATTTTTCCCGAAAGGCGTGCAGAATCCGCCCGGGTTTCTTCTCCATGGAATAAATATCCATGCTCCATCATCACATGCTCCACACCGTCAAAACCCCAAAAGAAATCAAGATGCCAATAACTGCGGCGAAACTCTCCGTCTGTTACGGACTTCAATCCAATTTCCTTTTGCTTGGTGACAAGCCTTCGAATTTCTGAGTCCTCCACCTGGGTTAGCTCTGCCTGTGTAATTTTCCCGTCTGCAAATTTTTCCCGTGCATCTTTGATTGCTTGAGGACGCAGAAAGCTTCCGACGATATCATAACGGAAAGGTGCAATTGTTCTCGTTGTAGTGTTTTCAAGTAAATTAGCCATATGTTGCTCTCCTTACTAAAAGTTTTTTTCAGTATAGCACGGAGAAAAACATATAGGGTAACGCTTAAAATTAATAGATGGATATAGATTATAACTATAACCTACTCCTGCAATTGAAGACCGTATTCCTGGATCACAGACTTCAATTCATCCAAATAAGCATTTGCCTGATTGCTGAGACGAACCTGATGGTTTGCAATCCAGCCCACCTGAATATAGTCGTCAACCTGTAAGGGTACAGATATAATGTTGTCTCCGTTTAAATCGGCACTGACAATCCCGGTGGAGATAGTATAGCCGTTCAGCCCAATCAGCAGATTGAATAGGGTAGCCCGGTCGCTGACATGGATGCTTTTCTTATGATATACCGTACTTAAAATCTCTTCTGAAAAATAAAAGGAGTTAAATTCCCCTTGTTCAAAGGACAGGTAAGGATAGTCATCTAAATCCTCCAGAGTGACAGATTCCCTAGTGGCCAGGGGATTTTGTGCACTGATAAAAATATGGGGCTTTGCAGTAAAAAGGGGATGAAAATCAAGTCGGTTTTCCCGAAGCAGTTTTTCAATGACCTTGCAATTGAACGGGTTTCTATACAAAATCCCGATTTCGCTTCGTAGATTTTTAACATCTTCAATTATTTCATATGTTCGTGTTTCCCGCAGAGTAAATTCATATTCATCCGCACCGCTTTTCCTAATGAGGTTGACAAATGCATTGACGGCAAAGGCATAATGCTGTGTGGAGATGGAGCAAAGCTGACGGGAAGGCTTTTTATTCAGATAACGCTGTTCCAGAAGTCCCGCCTGCTCCACCACCTGCCGGGCATAGCTGAGAAACTCCGCACCATCTACGGTTAGAGAAATTCCTTTTGTAGTGCGTATGAAAAGCTCGATGCCGATTTCAGCTTCCAGTTCCTTGACAGCGCTGGAAAGGCTGGGCTGAGTTATGTACAGCCTTTTTGCAGCCTCGTTGATAGAACCGCAGTTAACGATTTCAATAATATATTTTAATTGCTGTAAAGTCATCTTTGTTCCTCCAGTTTATTTTGGTAAGTATATCACGAAATTTATTTTGCTGAAAAAGCTAAGAAGAATGAGCAAATAAGTAAAGAGACCAGCTAGCTGCTGTCGAGTAGCTACTTAAGATTTATGCCTTAAAATCGAAATATATATAATAGAGTAAATATTAGAGGATTTTAGAAAGAAACTCAGTATATTAAATAACGATCGTACTATATAGAAGAGGGTGGTAATGTGAAGATTAACTTTACCAAGAAGCAATTCAGGACATTATTGGATCTGGTTTATGCTGGAAATATGGTAATCAACTCCACCAAGTATGATAATGAAAGTGAGGAACATGAGGAGCTGCAGAGCTATATTTTCTCCTTCTGTAAAGATTACGGGTTTGAGGAACTGGTCGAATTTGACCGTGAGCTTGATAAATATTATGAGACCAGAGAGTATGAAGAAAGTGGAATTCTGGATTTTATAGATGAGTATGATGATTATATATTTTGGGATCAGTTAGTATCTAATCTAGCCAGGCGGGATGCCAATAATGAAGTGGTGGCAAGGGCAGCAAAACCGTCAGCCGAAGTTCTTTTCAGAAGGTCCCTGGAGCTTGAGAAGAAGTACTCTAAGGAGTTTGAAAAAAACGGTTTGGAAAATGTGAAAGTGCTATTTACAAGTAGAAGAAGGGCTTAATAAGCACGAGGAAATTTAAAGGTTAATCAAGTAGCTTATACTCAACCTCGTCTATAGCTTTCATTAAATCATGTGCTTCAGAAATAATATACAATGCAAGCTTCATTATTTCTTCGTCGCTTGTATTCTTTGAAATTAGCCTTGAGTATCCCATTATCCTTCCGGTACTATCTTTTAAATGTATTAAAATATTCGGTTTCTTCATTATACCAAACACCCATTCCATAAGATTGCTTGCCAAATAACAACAAATACATCCATATAATACCATATGTTGCATGAATAATGCAACTAAATTGCCATATTTATGCAACATATTAAATAACTAAGCAAATCAAAAACCCTTAATTCGCAGAATCAAGAGTTAGCTGTATAACCATTTTATTAAAATGAATTGAGCAAAAGGAAATTAGATATGAAAGGATATTTGCAGGACTGAAGTCTACAGGTATTTAAAATACTAGCGATAAAAGATTTATAAAACCCGAAAAATAATAAGTCAATAAACTAATTACTTTCTTAAATAAGGACTGCTTATTTCAATCGGGTTAAAGAATGCTGCCACATCAACCTTTAAGCCTTCGGCAATAAGAAACAACATATCAAGGGAAAAAGATGTACTAGCCTGGGGAGCCTCAATTTTACTGATATGACTCACACTGACATCAATTTTTTCCGCCAGTTCTTCCTGTGTTAGCCCACGAAGTTTACGGTAATAGGCTACTTTTCTTCCGATTTCTCTATATTTATGTAGGAACTTCTTTCGTATACGCAATACTTGCCCACCCCCTCCGTTCATTATAGGGGGGACTAACTGCAATTACACTTCATTGCTGGTGCAATATTATTGCATTATTGTTGCAACTTATGACATATTATGGATTAAGATTCTGGGATTTAACATTATTATATAAATGATATTGCATGTTCTAATTTTGTAATAATTGTGATATAATTTATATAATAAAATCATGCTGAATTCTCTAAGAAGCGGGGGAACCACTTCCCAGGGGTGAATTTCTAATAAGAAAAGGGGCAGCTATCCCTAACCCGACAGCTAACTCCGTAAGCATTAAGCCACAAGTATTATGATCAGAGGGTCATAATACTTTGTGGTTTTTTTATTGCCAGATAGGCATAATAAGTTTCGGTTAGGGGGAATTGGCCAGTTATGACAAGTCCGGTAGTTACCACGGATTATTTTGTTTTACTTGTAGCCCTTTTTTTAATTGTTGGGGTATTGGCAACCAAATTTTCTACTCGTATGGGTGTACCTGCACTTATCCTTTTTATTCTTGTGGGAATGATTACCGGCAGTGATGGGCTTGGGATCATATATTTTGACAATGTCAAGCAGGCTCAGATTATAGGAATCTTAGCACTTGTGATTATACTTTTTGAAGGTGGACTGCATACAAAATGGTCCACAGTAAAGCCAGTTGCAATTCCGTCAATAAGCCTTGCCACGGTAGGAGTTCTAATAACCTCTACAGTAGTTGCAGTTGCCGCTAAGGTGATACTAGGGGTAACCTGGTTTGAAGGCTTCGTGTTTGGGGCAATTGTGGGTTCTACAGATGCTGCTGCGGTTTTTGCTGTTTTAAAAGGGCAAAACATTCGTGAGAGACTTGCCGCAACACTAGAAGCAGAATCAGGAACCAACGATCCAATGGCGGTGTTCCTGACAATCTCTTTCATTAATCTAATTTCAATAGATGCCGTCAATTATTATACGTTGATTGGCTCGTTTTTTTGGCAGATGATTGTTGGGTTAATAATGGGCCTGGTCATAGGGAAACTAGCCCTTAAAGCTATAAATGGCATAAATTTAGAATCCAGCGGTTTATACCCGGTTTTTGCAGTTTCATTAGCCCTATTGACCTACAGTGTAACAGCCTTAATAGGAGCAAGTGGTTTTTTGGCGGTTTATGTGGCTGCGATGCTAATTGGAAATTCGGAGCTGACCTACCAATCCTCTATATTCAAGTTTAATGAAGGCTTCGCCTGGATGATGCAGATCCTTATGTTTATGCTCCTTGGTCTATTGACATTTCCCGCACAATTATTTACAGGGGAGGTCGTACTAAAGGGCTTGATGCTTTCGGTAATACTAATATTAATTGCTCGCCCCGCCGCAGTTTTTATATCCTTGATTAAAATGGGATTTGACTTTAAGGAAAAAATCTTTCTGTCCTGGGCAGGTTTAAGGGGAGCAGTGCCGATTGTTTTGGCAACCTTCCCCATGATAGCCGGGTTAGAGAACAGCCAATTATTTTTCAATGTGGTGTTCTTTGTTGTTTTAACCTCTGCCCTAATCCAGGGGTCTACCATCACGACTGTTGCAGCAAAGCTTAACTTGCTTGGACCAAGAAAGGTTGAGCCCCCCCATTCCTTAGAGCTGGTTTCAATAGGAAAGGCAAATGCAGAAATTGTTGAATGTGAAGCTGATGAGAAGATGAGTATAACGGGTAAAAATTTAGAGCAGATTACCTTTCCTAAAGATGTACTGGTTACTGCAATTGTTCGGGGCGGGGAATTAATAACACCATCCGGACAAACAACAATTGCACCTGATGATATTCTTTACATCCTGGTATCTAGAGATAGCAAAAAAGAGTTGAAAAAATTATTAAAGGTTTAATGCAGTAATTTAAATAAAATAGCTGCCCGGTTAAATACCCGGGCAGCTATGGAGTTATTAAGCTAGGCAGCAGCAGCAAATGACAATAATAAGGATTATAAGTAGGAGAAAACAACAACAAATGGGTAATACTCCACCTGCGCCAAGAGTCTCAAAACCCATAGAATTCACTCCTTTTTATTTAAGATATTCTACCTCCAATAAGAATGATACATATTTTGCCAAAATGGTAAAATTAAGGACCAGGAATGGATTTACCCATTCCTGGTCCTTGCATATAAAGCTAGAGTTGAAAAAACCATCTGTAATAGAAGTTGGATATCGTAAAAGTTATTAATAGTGTAAGCCAGGTCCAATACCACTTCCAGTTAATATATTTAATAAGGTTAGTATATCTTTCTAATATTATTTCGAAAACAGTTATGCCAGAGGTGTAATAAACATAATGCAGCAATTGTTTGCCAACGTCCTGACCATAAGGGTAGTACAGATTAAAGAAAATGCAGATAGTCGGATAGGCGAAAAATTCAAAGGTGAAGCTGGTACGATTTGCCTTTGGGAAAAGGCGTACCGGGTATTTGATCAGCCCTTTTTCTACCACCAGCAATCCAAAAAACCAGGTTAATAGTTGTTTAGATAAAAAAATTACTTGAGCATCACGAATCTTGTCCCTTGGCACCAGCAATATAAGCAGCAAGATTAGTATTATCCATGAAAGGATTTCTATTAACCTGTCCTTGGACAAGGCCATTACCTCCAATACATAATGATACAGCATTTCCCTAGGAGCAGAATTATTGTGTTGCATTATTTAAGTGATTTTAGAAGCCAAGGATTGCAAATCCTTGGCTTCTAAAATAGTCATATTAAAAAGTTATAACCCCATAGCCTTATTGCTAATAGGTTGACTTGATTTTATTCTTTAATTTAAAAGAGTGGAGGGCCTAATAACAGGTCCTTATTTAGTTTTGGATACTTGTACCACTGTGAGCCCCCCACCCCTAATATTAAGCAATTTCCACACCACCTCCTTGCCGAATATTATCTCCTAATGTATAGACATTATTCACCTAAAAAAGAAAATAAGCACAGAAATAAGAGGTCATGGGATTGATATTACTTGGCATATATTAAATTATCACAGAGGGCTCAAAATGTATTTGCCTTTGGGCTGAATAGCTTTAGTTTGACAAGCTGGTAATATTTTTTATTTGACAGGCTCAGCATAGCGTGGTCAAATAATATTAGAAGTAAAAAAATAATTAAAAATTTTTATCAACACTAATATAAGTGCGGAGGTTGCAAATATGAGAAGAGTGTCGTTGTTATTACTGGTTACCTTGCTAATTTTTACTTTAGCAGGCTGTGGAGGTACGGCTGTTGAGAATGACGGCAAAATTGACAGTAATTCTGTGCAGAGTGTAGAGGGTGTGATGGGTCAATATGTTGGCCAAATTGATAGCAATTCTGTAGAAATAATCATTGATGGAGAACCTAAGGCCTTTAGAACCGACGGCTTAGACTTTGATTTCACGGCCCTGCAAAGTGATGAGTGGGTAGAAATAAGTTATATAGAAAACCAGTATGAACAACTGGAAATAAAGGCCATAGAATTAATTAATAATTAGTGTGCTTTTCCCCCGGTATTCGGGGGTTATTATTTTTACTATAAAAAATACTACAAAATTAGCAGGAATTCGAATTTATGACGTCAAAAGTACTCTTTCAGTAGTAATAAAGTAGGAGGGTAGTCATGAGTAACGGTACAATACTTATTGCAGATGACGACCGTAGAATTGTTAAAATTGTTACACTATGTTTGGAGCAAGAAGGTTATAAGGTAGTGGCTGCCCAGGATGGTGAAGAGGCTGTTAGGCTAGCCAGTGCAATTAAACCAGATTTGGTAGTTATGGATATTATGATGCCAAAACTAGATGGTTTAGAGGCCTGCCAAAAAATTAAAATGGTAGTGGATGTCCCCATTGTCATATTATCCGCTAAAGACGATGTTGTGGACAAAATAGTTGGTTTTAAGATGGGTGTTGATGATTATCAAACAAAGCCCTTTAGCCCGGCGGAATTAGCCCTAAGGGTTAAGGCTGTGCTAAGAAGAAGCAAAAGTTCTCCCTCTCCAAGGAAAAATAAGGAAATATTAGAATATCCCAATGTTTATATCGAGTATACCACCCGTCTGGTACGGATTTGGGAACAGGAGATAAGCTTAACAGCAAAAGAGTTTGATATGCTCTGGTTGATGGCTTCCCATCCAAATCAAATATTTTCACGGCTGCAGCTATTAGAACAGATATGGGAAAGTCGGTACGAAGGGGACGAAGATACTGTAACAGTACATATTAGAAGACTCAGAAGGAAGATTGAGCGGAATCCGGCTCAGCCTGATTTAATTAAAACCGTATGGGGAGTAGGTTATAAATTCGAACCTCCCAAGTAATAAAGAATCTATAATTCTACCAAGAACATAAAGAAAAATAGACCCCCTGTAAGGTGTGAGTCTATTTTTCTTTATTATGACTTTGTATAAGTATTTTAGTTTAGCTCGCCTTCGGTTTCTTCATCGTCCACAGGCTGGGGTTGGTTATTGGCCCGAATACCTTCCCTAATTTTAGCGGTGACCAAGGTCATAATACCCTGGAATTTTTCGTGGGCCTCAAAGGAAGCCTTAACTAGGGGGTTCTTTATAGCCTCTTCCTCAGTACGTTGCATATTTCTCTTATCTTCTTCAGTTATCTCTACACCAGCCAGTTTTTTCTTTTGGATATGCACTTGTAAAGACTGAAGACCTTCTACAAGACCACGTGCTTCATCGTCATGCAAAAGAGCGGCCTCGGCTTGTTTCATATTTTTAAATTCTTCTGTTTCGGATAACACGCGGCCTAGTTCTACACACATATTAAGAGCGGTATCAATTTTTGCCATAATTTCACCTCCTTAAATCATATCTTCTCCAAAATATAACAAAATCCTTCATGCCATGCTCAAGATGAATATATCGCACCAACAAAAAAATTGAACCTCCGGAAAGACCGGAGATTCAATAGGATATGCCTAAAATTGATAAGAACGAGCCTTTTCAATGAAAGTATTTAACAACTCTTTAGTACCCTGGTCACTAAATTCTTTCATCACTTTAATTTTTCTTGCTCTGGCCCCAGCACCAAGAACTGTGTTCATCATATGTGTAGGATAGGGAAGTAGTGTTCCTTCTTGATCCACTAAGTCCTGGGGGAAAAATTTATAATCAATAGTGCTAATCTGGGCAGCAAGTCCGGCTAAGATTGATTTTTCTATGTGGGCACCCTGACTAGAAGCAACCTTTCCGCACCAGGCTAATTCAGAGTTTACTAATTCATCGGATATTTTGATATTATATTCTTCCCAGTATTTTTCTGCCAGGCTTCTAAGACTCCGATCACCGATTTCAAAATCCTGTTGACTTAAGAGCCCAAAGGACCTACAGGTAAAGGGTCGTACTGAGTAGACGGAGCATTTATTTTCTTCATTTAAAAAAGGGCAAGCTTGACTAGCATCAACCAGCTCAAGATAGAAGTACTCGGTGGATTTTTCCAAAATTTCTTTGTACTTATCCTTCATATTATCTCTAAGATATTTATACATATTTAAATACTCGATAAAAAAAGCCGGGGGACTGCCCCATTTACAGCAGGTGGCACAGCCTTCGCAGGTTGTTTCTGGAAGGTTATTATAAATGCTCTGTAGTTGGTTAAATAAATTATTGCGATCAGCTAGTCCGAGGGCAGAGTATAATTCTACCGGCTGCAGCATAATCTCATCTCCTTAAACCAATTTTTAAGACATTGCTAAGTCACAATTATAACAAAATATTATTAGGCTGACGATGGGATAAAATACCAAATAATTAGCATATACTGAAGCTGAAAGCTATAGGATAAGTAGTAGCTCCCCGAATTTAAAAAAAATAATTAATAGATCTTAATATGCAGGATTCTACATAATCATATCGAATAAGTTACGATATACACAAATGTTATGTCATTCTGACGACACATGTAAAGCCTGTTCTCACTTCACACAAACTGCTGCCGGATTATAATAATACTTGTCAACGCAAAACAGTAGTGATATATTAAAAATATAGATTTATCAGCCAATAAACTGATTGATATTTTAACAATATTATTAAATTATTAGCATTCTGATATCTTTGATAAGGAGGTGTCGGGAGGTAATTTTGCGTTAGTTCGTGTGCGGATATTCACAAGCCTTTTGAAAGTGCCAGAGGGTGCAAGTCCGAAATGGGTTGTGAAACCGACCAATTCAAAGCAGCAAGTACGAATGGTAATGCTGCATGGAAGAATGCCCGAAGGGAAGTGAGGGAAGTAAATGTCTGAAGTTGCAGCAAAAGGCAAGACCACTGTTAAGTATGATTCGGAGTTTACTAAAAAGGTTTATGATATGGAAAACGGGAAATGGGTCAGAATGTGCATGCAGTGCGGTATTTGTCCCACTACCTGTGCATTAAAGGATAAGATGGATATTTCCCCAAGAAGAATTATCCAGCTAATCCGGGCGGGTGCTAAGGATGAAGTATTAAAAAGCAACACCATGTGGCTCTGCACCTCTTGCTATACCTGTGCCTGTCGTTGCCCCCGCGGGGTTCCGATGATGGATGTAATGCATGACCTTCGCCACCTGGCTGTGGAGAATGGGATCAGCCATAATTCCCAGGCTATGGCAGAAGTATATGCAAAGGACGTATCAAAGCGTGGCCGTATTTGGGAAGGTGGATTAGCACTAAATTATGGTTTGAAGCTGGGTATTGGGAACCTAATCAAAATGGGTTTAGACATGCAAGATGTTGGTAAATCCATGATGCTGCATCGTCGTTTGCCACTGCTGCCTCCTAAAGGTGTTAAGAACCCTGGCAAATTACGCGAGGTGTTAAATAGAGCTGCTGAACTTGCAAAGGAGGGTGGTCACTAGCATGAAATATTCATTTTATCCCGGATGTGCCAGTGAGGGAATGGGTATAAGTTACCATCACTCTGCTCTTGAGGTGGCCAAGTTACTTGGGATACAGCTGGAAGAAATTGAAGACTGGAACTGCTGCGGTGCCACGGTAACATCTAGTGTAATTGGTCAGTTCGCTGCCGATGTACTAGCTGCTAGAAATCTTGCCCTGGCTGAAAAAATGGGTCAAGAGGACGTAGTTGCCACCTGTAGCTCCTGCTATACAATTCTAGGCTGTGCCAATAGGAAATTTACTGATGAAAGCTTTAAGGCCAATGCTAATGATGCCTTGAGTAAAGACAACCTAAGCTACAACGGTCAATTAAAAGTCCGTATGCTCTTAGATGTATTGGTTTCAGATTTAGGACTGGATGCTATTGCCGCAAAGGTAACAAAGCCTCTCAAAGGTCTTAAGGTTGCCGGATATGTAGGTTGCCAAACTGTACGTTCTTTAAGGGAGTTTGACAACTGGGAAAACCCTACCTTCCTAGATGACATTGCAAGGACTTTGGGAGCAGAACCGGTTAACTTCCCCATGAAGCTGAAGTGCTGTACCGGGGCCATGAATATGACCTCTCCCGAAATGACGATTTCTTCCATATATCCAATAATAAAGAGTGCCCAGGAAGCGGGCGCGGATCTCATAATAACCCCTTGTCCCCTGTGTCAATTAAACCTTGATGCCTATCAGGTGAAGGTAAATAAAACATATGGCACCAAATTTAATATGCCGGTATTATTTTTTACTCAATTAATGGCTGTTGCCTTCGGTTTAGATCGAAAAAAGGCGGGTCTTGACTACTGTATCGTTTCACCAGATAAGGTTCTAAAATAGCGCCTCCCTGGATAATGTTGACATATATGGCAAATACTTTTTTGCACAAATTATTAAAGAAAATAGAAATATGAAGCAGGAAAACAAGAGTTTTAGGAGAATACAATTAAGTATACAAAAGACATAAATACTTACTGGCACCCGCAAACATATAGATAGAGGCGGGGCAGTCCAGTACAATGCGGATTTTTTAAATTGCTTAGTCATCTAGACAATATTGAAAAAAATCACATGCATTTGAGGAAATGATGCACAAGTGATAGGTTGGCAGCTAGTAATTCAGCAAGTCAAGTTACAAAAGCCAACCAAATCCGTGTAAGCTGGGCCTTGGCTAAGTAGTATATCTCTATAAGTGTCTGGGTTCACAAAATTGGGACAGAAGTCCAAATTTTAAAAAGAACAAGGAGGCGTGTTGTAAGATGGCATTAGTTCAACCACATGGTGGTAAACTGACCCCTGTACTGGCTCCCAAGGAGCAACGTGCAGAACTGAAAGCAAAAGCTGAATCCCTACCAGTAGTTCGTATGACTTCCCGTGAATCTTCTGACTGCTTGATGCTGGGTATGGGAGCATTCTCTCCCCTGACTGGTTTCATGACTCAGGCTGACTACGAAGGCGTTGTAAACAACAACCACCTGGCCAATGGTTTGGCATGGCCCCTACCCGTAACCTTAGCAGTAACCACTGAGCAGGCTGAAGCCATTGCTCCTAATAGTGAAGTTGCTCTGGTTGATGACGAAACCGGCGAATACATTGGTATCATGACTGTTACCGACAAGTATGGTTATGACAAAGTAAAAGAGTGCAATGCTTCCTTCTTCACTGACGATGCTGACCACCCTGGCGTTCAGAAAGTTATGGCTGCTGGCGATGTTTATCTTGGTGGCCCCATCGTTACCTTCTCCGAAATGGGTTATGATGAGAAGTATGCCGGCTACTATGCTACTCCTGCCGAAACCCGCGAATTGTTTGAGTCCAAAGGCTGGAATACCGTTTGTGCATTCCAAACCCGTAACCCTCTGCACCGCTCCCACGAGTTCCTGTGCAAGATTGGTAACGAAGTATGCGATGGCCTGTTCTTACACCCCATCGTTGGTAAACTGAAGAAGGGTGACATCCCTGCTGAAGTTCGCTTTGAAGCTTATAAAGCTCACATGAAGTATTACTTCAACGAAAAGACCATCGAAATGCGCGTATATCCTATGGAAATGCGTTATGCTGGTCCTAAAGAAGCTATCCTGCACGCTATCTTCCGTCAGAACTTTGGCTGCAGCCACATCCTTGTTGGTCGTGACCACGCTGGTGTAGGCAGCTACTATACTCCTTACCAGGCTCAGGAAATCTTCGACCAGTTTGCACCTGGCGAAATCCTGTGCCAGCCCATTAAAGTTACTTCCGCTTACTACTGCCGCAAGTGTGACGGTATGGCTACTGAAAAGACTTGCCCACACGGTCCTGAAGATCGCGTAGCTATCAGTGGTACCAAGGTTCGCGAAATGTTTGGCAGAGGCGAGCTTCCCCCACTCGAGTTTGGTCGTAAGGAAGTTCTGGAAATCCTCACCCAGTACTACCAAGGTCTGGACGCTGGCAAGTAAATATAATTTTATTCCCCCGGCTGTTAGGGTGTGGAGGTAATTCTCTGCAATATTCTACAGCATTCGATAAAGTAGTTCTGTCTGATAGTTGACAAAAGATGTCTTTTACATTCACCAACCGGTGCAAAAGTTTTATAACCGTCGGTATAGTATGCTATACCGACGGGACTTACCCCTTGCTGATGGTAGAGACCAGATCGGAGGAGGTGGTTTAGCCCGGAGGAAAAAACCATTTATTGAGAAATGTGTAAAGATACTGTCAAATTAACCAAGTCGGAGTTTTCCGATATCTGCTTTAAGGATCCGTTGCACCGGCGGTAGGGAAGACAAGTTATATCATAGAGCGAAGAACAGTACCAATTAATTAAGTAATTAAAGACGAAATGTCTTTAAAATTAGTAACAGGGAGGTAAAAAAATGCCTAGCTTTGTAATTGCTGAAAAGTGCGATGGTTGCAAGGGTCAGGATAAAACCGCTTGCATGTACATCTGCCCCAACGACCTGATGGTTCTTGACAGAGAAATAATGAAAGCCACCAACCGTGACGTGTCACAGTGCTGGGAGTGCTACTGCTGTGTTAAAATTTGCCCTCAGCAGGCTATCGACGTTCGTGGTTATGCTGACTTTGTTCCCATGGGTGCTAGCTGTGTGCCCTTAAGAAGCTCCGACAGCATTATGTGGACCGTTAAGTTCCGTAATGGTATGCTGAAGCGCTTCAAATTCCCCATCCGTACCACTGCTGAAGGCGAAGCTGTTCCTGATGGCGGTTACACCGTAGACCAGGATGACCTGAATAACCAACTTCTGTTCACCGAGCCCTACTCTGTAGGTACTGCTGAACTGCCTGCTTTAAAGAAGTAATTTAGATAATTAACTATCGGAGGAGGTTAATATATAATGCCGAACTTTGAAACTGTAGTAGTTAATACCGACATTTTAATTCTCGGCGGCGGTATGGCAGCTTGCGGCGCAGCCGTTGAAGCAGCTTACTGGGCCAAGAAAAACGGTGACCTGAAGATTACATTGGTTGACAAGGCCGCTATGGACCGTTCCGGTGCTGTTGCTATGGGTCTTTCCGCTATCAACCAATACCTGGGAATCGCTAAAGGCGACAACACCGTTGAAGATTATGTAAAATACGTTAAGAACGACCTCATGGGTATCGCCCGTGATGACCAAGTCGCTGACATCGCCCGTCACGTTGACTCTTCCGTTCACCTGTTCGAGAAGTGGGGCCTGCCCATCTGGACTAACGACGAAGGCAACTACGTTCGTGGTGGCCGCTGGCAGATCATGTTAAACGGTGAATCCTACAAGATTATCGTAGCTGAAGCTGCTAAGAACGCCCTTGGCACCGACAACATCTACGAGCGCGTATTCATCACCGAGCCCATCATGGATGGAGACAGAATCGCTGGTGCAGTAGGCTTCAGCACCCGTGAAAATAAAGTATATGTATTCAAGGCTAAAGCTGTTCTGGCTTCCATGGGTGGCGCAGTAGGCGTATTCAAGCCTCGTTCCACCGGTGAAGGTCTTGGCCGTTCCTGGTATCCTCCTTTTAGCTCCGGTTCCTCTGCTTACTTCACCATGGCTGCCGGCGCTGAAATGACTTGCCAAGAAGTTCGCTTTATCCCTGTACGCTTTAAAGATGCTTACGGCCCAGTAGGAGCTTGGTTCCTGCTCTTCAAATCCCGTGCTACCAATGCTATGGGTGAAGAGTACATGGTTACCCGCAGAGATGAATTAGCTAACTGGGGTCCCTATGGCTCCGTTAAGCCTATCCCTGCTAACCTGCGTAACTACCTCGGTATGCTGGATGTAAGTGAAGGCAAAGGCCCCATCTACATGCAGACTGCTGAAGCTATTGCTAACTTAGCTAAGAAATACGAAGACGATCCTAAGGCCTTCAAGAAGAAAATGAAAGAGCTTGAAAGCGAAGCTTGGGAAGACTTCCTCGATATGACTGTATCTCAGGCTATCCTGTGGGCAGCTTGTGACATCGCTCCTGAAGAAAAAGCTTCCGAAATTGCTGCTGCTGAGCCTTACTTCATCGGCTCTCACTCCGGTGCTTCCGGTGCTTGGGTTTCCGGTCCTGCCGATCTGGCTCCTGCTGAGTACCAGTGGGGCTACACCAATATGACCACCGTTAAGGGTCTGTTCGCCGCTGGCGATGCTTCTGGCGCTTCCAGCCACAAGTTCTCCTCCGGTTCCCACGCTGAAGGTCGTATTGCTGCTAAGTCCATGGTTAAGTTCGTAGTTGAAAACAACGAGCAGCCTGCAGTTGACGATGCTAAAGTAGAAGAGCTGGTTGCTAAGACTCTGAAGCCTATGGCTGTATTTGAAGAGTTCTCCGGCTTTACCACTGATGCTGATGTTAACCCCAACTACATCCTGCCCAAAATGTACATGTTCCGTCTCCAGAAGATGATGGACGAGTACGCCGGCGGTGTTGTTGCTAACTTCACCACCAGCAAGGCCCTATTAGAAAAAGGTCTTGAGTATCTGACAATGTTGAAAGAAGACAGTGCTAAACTGGCTGCTCGCGACCTGCACGAGTTAATGAGAGCTTGGGAAAACATCCACAGAACCCTGCAGGCTGAGTCCCACATCCGTACTGTAATCTTCCGTGAAGAAACTCGTTTCCCTGGCTACTACTTCCGTGCTGACATTCCTGCTATCAACCCTGAGTGGGAAGTATTCTGCAACTGCAAATACGATGCTGCTTCCGGTGAGTGGGAAATGATTAAGCGCCCCATCATCCGTCTGGTTGACTAATTTCATAGAAAAACTTAGTTAAATATTTACAACAGGCCCGTGGCCAACTACGGCCACGGGTCGTCTTAATTAATGTACGGCCTTGGTGCAACGCGCTTTTGGGGCCCAGTAGTCCAGGTGGCCTTATGGCGCCTGGTTTTTTATTTTACCCTGTCAGGGTATGGCAAAAATGTAATTATTATTAAATTATTATTGTTCACCTATCCACTGGCTTAAGGCCAACAGACAACTGGACTAGGGAGTGAGAAAATGGCAAATAAAAGCATATTAGTTGTAGGTGGCGGAATTGCAGGTATAACAGCTGCAGTTGAGGCTGCCGAAGTAGGGTATGAGGTCTTCTTAGTTGAAAAGAATGCCTATCTAGGTGGTAAAGTATCTCAAATTAATGAGTACTTCCCCAAACTATGTCCGCCCAACTGCGGATTGGAAATAAACTTCCAAAGAATAAAAAAGAACTCCAATATTAGAGTTATCACCCTGGCTGAAGTGGAAAATATCTCCGGCCAGGAAGGTAACTTTGATGTTACTGTTAAGATTAACCCACGCTATACCACAGAAGGTTGTACCGGCTGTGGCAAGTGTGCGGAAGTATGTCCTGTGGAAAGGGCTAATGACTTTAACTTTGGTTTAGACAAAACCAAAGCTGCTTATCTGCCCCAACCCTTTGCTTTCCCCATGAAGTATGTAATTGACAGTGCTGTATGTCTGGGTGCTTCCTGCGGCAAATGCGTTGAGGCTTGTGAAGTTAAGGCTGTGGACCTGGCTATGGCTGCAAAAACTATGAATATCAACGTTGGCGCAGTAATCTGGGCTACAGGTTGGGATTCCTATGATATTGCTAAGCTGCATAATTATGGTAGTGGTACGGTAGCAAATGCCATTTCCAACATTATGATGGAAAGATTAGCTGCCCTTACAGGGCCCACCAACGGTAAAATCCTTCGCCCATCCGATGGTAAAGAGCCTAAGAATATTGCCTTTGTACAGTGTGCGGGTTCCCGTGATGAGAACCACCAGAAGGCATGCTCCTCTGTATGCTGTATGGCAACACTGAAGCAGATTACCTATGTTAAGAAGCAATACCCAGATGCTAAGGTAACCATTTACTATATGGATATCAGAGCCATGGGTAAGCATGAAGATTTCTATAATAAAGTTCAAGAATATGATATTACCATGATTAAGGGTAAGCCTTCTGAAATCAAAGAAGATGCTGAATCCAAGGATGTAATTGTGTTGAGTGAAAACCAGATTACCCAAGAAATCACCGAACTTAAATACGACATGGTAGTTTTGGCTACCGGCATGGCTCCTGCCACTGCCGCCGCCCAAATACCTGCTGCAGCAGCCTATGATGTGGATGGATTTGTAGTTAACAGCTCCGATGCTCCTGGCATTTACGGCGCAGGCTGTGTTGCCAAGCCCGGTGATGTTGCCTCTTCCGTTCAAGGTGCTACAGCTGCGGTTATTAAAGCCATACAATCTACGGTGAGGGGGTAAGACAATGGCTAAAAAACAAGGATTCTTTCTATGCACCGGTTGTGGCATTGGCGAAGCCCTCGATGCAGCGGCCTTAACCAAAGTTGCAGCCAAAGAATATAAAGTGCCTACTTGCAAAGAGCACAGCTATCTTTGTTCTGCAGAAGGTGTAGAATTAATAAAAGCTGCAGTTGAAGAAAAGGACATGGACGGCATTATCATTGCTGGCTGCTCCAACCGTGTTAACGCAGATGTATTTAAATTTCCTGGTGTTTTAGTTGACCGTGTAAACCTGCGTGAACAGTGCATCTGGGTTCACGAAGCAGATGACGAAGATACCCAAATGCTGGCTGAAGACCAAATTCGTATGAGTTGTGAAAAGATTAAAGCTGGTGTTGCTCCTGAACCTTTCGTTGGCGAAAACTTATCCAAAACAGTACTAGTAGTTGGCGGCGGCTTAGCTGGTATGACTGCAGCCTTAGAAGCTGCAAAAGCAGGTTACCCCGCAGTATTAGTTGAAAAGGAAGCAGCTCTGGGCGGCTGGTTAAATAGTGTTTATAAAACCACACCAATGGCTTCTCCCTTTACTACTCCTGAAGATCCTAACCTTGCTGGACGTATTGCCGAAATCGAAGCTAATGCTAACATTAAGGTATACACCGGTGCTGTTATTGAGAAAATCGCTGGCGGTCCTGGCATGTTTGATGCTGAGATTAACCAGGGTGGCAGCGTGGTAGCCGAGAGAGTGGGAGCTATCGTTCTCGCAACAGGTTCTAAGCCTAACATAGCCAAGCTGGATTACCTTGGCTATGGCAAGTACGCTAATGTTATTACCCATGTTGATTTTGAAGCTATGGCTAAGGCCGGCAATATTGGTGCTAAGAAAGTTGCCTTTATCCAGTGCGCCGGTTCAAGGGATGCTGAGCGTTTAGCTTACTGCTCCGCGGCTTGCTGCATAGAAACCTTAAAGCAGACAATTATCTTAAAAGAGCTGGCACCGGAGGCCCAGGCCTATGTATTCTATAAGGATATCCGCAGCTCTGGACAATATGAACATTTCTATAAGGCTGGGCAGGATACCGGTGCTGTCTTTATTAAAGGTGATATCAAAGAGATTAAAGAAGTTGGTGGTAAGCTGGCTATTGAGTCTGAAGATATCCTCCTTGGAGGCAATGCCCTGGTAGAAGATATTGATTTAGTAGTACTTGCTAACGGTATGATTCCTAGCAACAAGGCCACCGAAGCTATCGTTGCTGCTGCCGGTGAAGGCGATGCCGCTGCTGAAGCTGCCGCTACCCAGGAAGCTGCAGAAAGTATTCTGAAGCTACAATACAGACAGGGTCCTGAACTTCCTAACCTGAAGTACGGCTTCCCTGATTCTCACTTTATTTGCTTCCCCTATGAGACCCGCCGTACCGGTATCTATGCTGCCGGTAGTGTGAGAGCTCCTATGGATATGGCTAAAGCCGTTGGTGATGCCACTGGTGCTGCTCTGAAGGCCATCCAGTGTGTTGAAGCCACTGCCGGTGGTGCCGCTGTTCATCCAAGAAGCGGCGACCTGTCCTATCCTGAATTTGCTCTCCAGCGCTGCACCCAGTGCAAGAGATGTACTGAAGAGTGTCCCTTTGGTGCAATCAACGAAGATGCTAAGGGCAACCCTCTGCCCAACCCAACCCGTTGCAGACGCTGTGGTACCTGTATGGGTGCTTGCCCAGAGCGTATTATCTCCTTTAAGAACTACTCGGTAGCAATGGTTGGCAACATGGTTAAGGCTGTTGAAGTTCCTGAAGAGGACGAAGAAAAGCCAAGAATTCTGATCCTGGCCTGCGAAAACGACGCTATGCCTGCCCTGGATATGGCCGGTATTAATCGTTTGAAGTATAATTCCTGGGTACGTATTGTTCCGGTAAGATGCCTAGGCTCCCTGAACCTGGTATGGATTGCTGACTCCATGTCCAAGGGCTTTGATGGTGTACTGCTGTTAGGCTGCAAGCATGGCGATGATTACCAGTGCCACTTCATGAAGGGCTCTGAGATTGCTGAAATCCGTCTTTCCAAGGTTTCTGAGACCCTTGACCGCTTAGGTCTTGAGTCCGAGCGTGTACGCATGATGCAGATCAATATCATGGATTATGCTGAGTTGCCTGGTATCCTTGATAAGTTTGCTGAAGATCTCGAAGAATTCGGACCCAACCCCATGAAAGGCTTCTAACATATAAAAATTCCCCGCCTCATGGCGGGGAATTTTTCAGCCTGTTGAAAAAGATTCAACTGGGTTTTAATAATCCCGAACAGCGACATTCGAAGCAGTGGAAACAGCGCTTCGCGAAGCTGAGGATGCGAAAATGGGTGAGCGGACATGGATGTCCGCGAAAGCCTGAGGTAAACACGATGTTTACTCGAAGGCGGCCCATTTTCGCCCGAAGCAAGCGATTAGCGCTGTCCACTGCGGAGAGAGGAGTCGTGAGGGATTATTAAAATCCGAATATAGGTAGTTTCTCGATAATCTGAAAAATTCCCCGCCTAATGGCGGGGAATTTTATTAAACACCTATCCGGAATCAGAGATGTCATTACTTTCCTTGCCCACAGCAAAGAACTTATTCATAATTTCGACCATTAATTTGCTGGTCTCAATTTCATCATGAACATTGCAAGAATCCATTTTATCTTGAACCCAATCTGCAAAATCATTCATATTCATATAAATCCCTCCACGGTTATTGTAATGGGCAAACCAAAGGGAAATATTCAGTACATTAGTATTTACAGGGTGCAAATATTAATACTGGTGACAAAAGTAGTTATTTGCAAAACTAAAAGTAGGGCAACACCTCCATAAATTAGTTTAAAAAATCACCCGACCCCCTTGCCAACGTTGCCCCTTAGTGTTACAATAACCGTGAGAGTAGTGACAACTATTTGGTTGTCTTTTGTAGTTATTGTAAAAACTGTTACTCAGTTTTGCCGGGGCCAAGTTGGTCTTGGTTATCTCTGTTTGAGTTGGGTATTTGCCATGATACTAGCATAATTAAATAATATTTTCAACCTGAAAGATAACCCTTCTTAATGACAAGAAGGGTTATTCCTATTATGTCAAATTAACAATAATATGTTTAAGTAAATAAAGTCCATAAGTGATGACAAAAACAAATGTCATCTAGATAATACTTTGGATAATTATAGAATAGACATTTGTCAAAAAACGAGTAATATCTAGAACTTTAGATGGTCAATTGTACATAAAAATAATAATATATAATATATTGAAGGAATTATAAGGAAAAAGTAGAATATAAGGTATAACAAAATTTGGGGGTTGTTTCATTTGCGGCGGGTCTCAGTAGACAGAGTTAAGCCCGGCATGAGGGTAGGACGAGCTATAAGAAATAGTAATGGGCAGGTACTGCTAAATGCAGGTGTTGTCTTAAATGATAAATATATCAAAAGATTGGCACTGCTAGGTATTCCGGCCCTTTACATTGAAGATGGATTTCTTCCTGATATTCAGATTGATGATGTAATATCTGAAGAAACACGAATGAAAGCAATAACCCAGGTAAAAAATCTACTTCATGCCCACTCAAAATCCCTTGGTGGTAATGTTCATGATAATACTAGTATTAACTTAACAGTCAACGATATAATTGACCAATTACTTACCAACGCCCAATTAATTGTAAACCTTATAGATATTAGGACAATGGATGACTATGTATTTGCCCATTCAGTTAATGTTTGTGTCCTTGCGCTAATGACAGGTATCTCATTAGGCTACGAAAGACCTAAGCTATTCCATTTAGGTATGGGTGCATTACTCCATGATATAGGTAAAATATATGTTCCAAAGGAAATTTTAGATAAACCCGGGTCCTTAACAGAAGAGGAATATGCCATGGTTAAGAAACACCCAGAAATGGGTAATAAAATATTAAGCAACAGCCCCTATGTTAGCAGCCTGTCAAAGATGGTGGTGTTCCAGCACCATGAACGTTTTTGTGGTCAAGGATATCCCAATGGACTAAAGGATACAGAAATCCATGAGTTTGCCCAGATAACGGGAATGGTGGATATGTATGACGCCCTTACAGCCGATCGCTGCTATAGAAAGGCTTTTCCTCCACATGAGGCATTTGAAATGATTGCCGGATCTGGGGACTTTTTATTTTCCTATTCCATTATACAGCCCTTTCTTTCGAATATAGCTGCTTACCCAGCGGGAACAGTGGTGGAACTCAGTACTGGGGAAATGGCTGTGGTGATGAAGACTTCCAAAGGTTATTCCTTATACCCAAGGGTTAGGATTCTTTATGATGCACAAAAGAGGCCCCTGTCCAATATAACTGAGATCGAACTGCTGGATTACCGCAGCGTAGTAATCAGTAGGGTTATTCAAGAGCCTGATGTTCCTTCGGGAAATCATCAAATTAGTAACAATTAAAAATTTTAAGAATAATTCCTCCCATGCAGGAATTATTTTTATTTTACATAATTAATGCAAATAAATGCTTATCTAAAGCAATAATATTACTTGGGAGGGATTTGTTTATGATGCAGTGGAGGAAGGCAATAGTCATTTTCCTATTGTTGGCATTTGTTTCAGGCATAATGTTTGCCGGTGGCTGTATGCTAGTGCGGGATCTTGCACCAAAGCAAGGCTCCCAAAATCAGGAGGGCCTAGCTGATGCAAGTCTGCCAGGTGTAGGTCCTGATATCATAGCAAATATTGTTGAGCAGACAGGTCCGGCTGTTGTTAAAATTAATACCTTGGTTGAGGTGGATAGTAAAAATAACCCATTATTAAACGATCCGTTTTTTCGCCAATTCTTTGGTGTTCCTTCACAGCCACAATATCAGGGTGGGGTAGGCTCCGGCTTTCTGATTTCTAAAGATGGCTATATTCTTACCAATTCCCATGTGGTTAGTGGGGCAAAGGAAATAAGTGTTTTGTTAAAAGAACAAAACAAAGCATATGCTGCTAGATTGGTAGGTACAGACCCTTCCCTTGACCTGGCAGTACTAAAAATAGAGGGAAATAATTTCCCGACCTTGACATTAGGGGATTCTAACAAGATCAGAGTTGGCAATTGGGTTATTGCCATAGGGAGCCCCTTTGGGCTTGAGAACACTGTGACTATAGGTGTTATTAGTGCTAAAGAAAGACCAATAGAGATAGACAGCAGAACCTTTGAGCATTTGCTGCAAACGGATGCCTCAATTAACCCCGGAAACAGCGGTGGCCCGCTGCTTAATTTAAACGGTGAGGTTATTGGTATCAATACTGCCATTAACTCCCAGGCCCAGGGAATTGGTTTTGCCATACCAACCAGTACTGTGAAAGAAGTTCTGAATGAATTAATAGAAAAGGGAAGCGTCAGCAGACCCTGGTTAGGAGTACAAATTCACCCGGTGACTGCAGACATTGCGAACTTCCTTGGCTACAATTCCACTGAGGGTGCGGTGATAAGGGCGGTAGTACAGGACGGACCTGCTCAAAGGGCAGGCCTTAAAGAGGGAGATATAATTACTGCCATAGATGGCGAGAAAATCAGCAACCCTGAGGAATTAATCAGTACTATACAAAAGAAAAAAGTTGGGGTACAGGTAGAGGCTGATGTATTCCGTAATGGAAAAACCATCAAGGTTAAAATTCAGACAATGGAAAGACCGGCTGAAGCCAGTTAACGTAGAAGCAGGACAGTGAGTCCTGCTTCTATGACTATTGAAAAGCTACAACTAGGTTTTAATAATCCCGAACAGCGACATTCGGAGCAGTGGAAACAAGCTGAGGATGCGAAAATGGGTGCCCGGACATGGACGTCCGGGCAAGCCTGAGGTAAACACGATGTTTACTCGAAGGCGGCCCATTTTGCCCGAAGCAAGGGATTAGCGCTGTCCACTGCGGAGGGAGGAGTCGTGAGGGATTATTAAAACCCGAATATAGGTAGTTTCTCGACAATAAAAGAAGCAGGACAATGAGTCCTGCTTCTTTTATTGGGACAGACTAAGGAATGCGGGGGTGAAGTCTTGGAGGTATCAATAAAATATGGCAGCCAAGCAATGCCTATTAACATTAAGGAACAAAACCTTGCGGGAATCTTATCAGTTCAATTTCCCGGTGTACCTAAACCTGAAGAAGCTATAGCTAAGGCATTAAACAATCCTATTAATAGAAAAACCCTGGAGGAAATAGCAAGGGAAAAAAGACCTAAAAAAATAGTTATAGTGGTTACCGACATTTCAAGGCCAGTACCTCATTCCATAATAATACCGCCAATTCTTGCAGAATTCCAGAAAGCAGACCTTCAAAAAAGTCAAATTCATATCTTAATAGCTACAGGGGCACACCGTCCTAATACAGATGACGAAATAAGAAATACCTTTGGTGCGTTAGCTAAGGAAATTAAAATTCAGAACCATGACTGTGACAAAGACCTGGTATTAATAGGAATGCTAGGGGATGGGATAGAGCTATTAGTAAACTCTGAAATCTCAGGCGCCGAACTGATTATCACTGTGGGAGCCATAATGCCTCACAATCTGGCTGGTTTTTCGGGCGGCCCCAAATTAATCATGCCCGGCATATGCGGTAGAAAAACAATAGAACATAACCATAGGATGATGACAAAGGGGGGAGTGGGGCCGGGCAAAATTTTAGATAATCCCATACATAATCAAATATTGGAAGCAGCCCGTTTAGTGGGGGTTGATTTTACGATCAACATAGTGCTTAACCATAATAATGAGATAGCCGGGATATTTTCAGGTGAGCTAGAAACTGCCTGGCGGGAAGGCTGTAAGTTCAGCGAAAGTATGCATCGCCTCCCACTTCCTGCCCAGGAAGAAGTGGTCATTGCGGGAGGGGGTGGATATCCCAGAGACCTTAATCTTTACCAGGCAGTTAAAGCCCTGGTGAATGCCTCTAAAGTATGTAAGAAGGGCGGAACAATAGTTCTAATTGCCAGATGCCAGGAAGGTATGGGTGATGCCATCTTTGAGGAATGGATTAATTGTGGCTCTGTCTCGAAGGTTCTTCAGCACTTCAAGGAGAAGGGTTTTGAACTCGGAGGGCATAAAGCCTACGTGTTGTGCAATTTACTAAAGGATTACGAAGTAATAATGCTTTCAGAATTGCCAAAGGCCAAAGAGAAAATCCCATTTATTAAACACTGCGATAATTGGCAGGATGCTGAAAACCTGCTAAAAGAAAAGCACGGTAATGACTACCGTGCATTAATACTACCGCTGGCAGGTCTGGTTTTTCCCCTGTCCGACCAGGAAGAACCTTCATTGAGGTAACGATTAAGCAATTCATCCTTTGAAATGATTACTTTTTTTGGAACTAGCTTTTTCCATTGGCGTTTCAAATGAGACAATCCACCGGGATGAAGTAAAAATAGCAACCAGCGCTGATACCAGGCGACAATTGACCTTATACCCGGCGAAAGCTCATAAACATAAAAGCCCAACCGGGTGGTGCCCCTATGTATCATGGTAACGCCTATTAATGCCTTAACGCTTTTATAGGCGGGGTCCTGGGATATAACCTGTGCCAGGATGGGCAGGGAACGTCTAGTTTCCTTAAGGACATTGATGCCTAATCCTTCAGCCGAGGGATTTTTTGAAGTAATGGCATGTAATAGGTTATTATTTAAATGAAGCTCACCTATTCTGTCTCCCGGCTTTAAGCAGGTTCCGTCCGGCAGTTTGATTATGCTGCCCCGATATTTCCTAACAGCCAGGCGGAATAGGCTGTTTTTTTGCCCTCCCACCGGCTTTAGACCTGCCAGCTTATCAAAGCATAATTCCCATACATTCCAGATTTGGAGTAAAGACCTCTTGAATAACCCGGCTTCCCTAAAGGCATACATGGTTTCCAGGTTTACTGCCTTAAGGTTATTTGTTTTAAGATATTGAATTATTGTAGGCAAGGCCTCCAGCATCTTAGTGGGTCCATTATCAGAGGCAATAGGTTTAGTGCAGCGGTCATGCAAAATAATAACGGAACCGGGTCTAATATTGCGGGTAACGGAGTTGAGGATTTCATTGGAAGAATATCGAGGACTCCAATCCCAACTCATCAATGACCAGAGAACTAACTTCTGACCTTTAAACCGAGGGTAAAAAAAGGAAAAGAGGTTGAAAACACCCCAGGCAGGTCTAAAAAACTGGGTATTTTCTCCTGTAATTTGTCTAATTACTTCATTTCCTTTAGAGATTTCCCTTATAGACCCTATTGGACCTTGAAACCAGGCAAATTTGTGGCCAAAGCCATGGGTGCCCAGGGAATGACCTTCTGCCTTGATACGCCTAACTAAGGCTGGGTTCTCAGCTGCATGCTGGCCAACAAGAAAAAAAGTTGCCTTGATCCCATGCTCTTTGAGTATGGCCAATAATTGTGGTGTGACCTGGGGATCGGGACCATCATCAAAGGTCAAAGCCACGAAGGGGTGTTTTTTATTGCCCTTAGAAAAAACACCTAGACTCAAGGTGCGTCCCCAAAGGGTGGGTAAAGCAGTGTAGCAAAAAAGTAGTATGCCTAAAGCCTCAAGAAAGCTTATTGACATTGACATCAACTCCTGGTTTGATGGTCAATTTTTCAAAGGGATAGTACAAATAAAAACATCCCATACCGGCTAAAATTAATGAACTTAAAAAGATTGCCCCGCCAGGATGCAGCCAGGCAGAAATGGCTCCGCCAATTATTGGCCCCGCTGCTATACCTAAACCCTCCAGAGTAGAAAAAATACCCCAACCTGTTGCCTGACGCTCAGGGGGAATCACCTTTGCTAATAAAGTATTCCAGGCTGGTAATAAAAAGGCGTAGGACATGCCTACCATAATTACTAAGCCCATTACTAGGGAGTAGTTGCGGGTTAAAGGTACCATAAATAAAAAGAGTGCACTCAAAAGAAAACCCGAGGTTAAAGAAACCTTTAAGGGTAATCGATCTACCAGCTTGCCCATGGGAAAAAGCAGGGCCACGGCGGCAGTTCCTCCAGCAATCAGCAGCCAGCCATAGCCTTGGGAATCTAGACCCAATTCAGTGGTGGCATAGATGGGTAGTATTGGAAGTAACAGGCTGGCAGCCAGGGTTTGTAGGAACATGCCGGGTAACAAAATTTTAATTGTAATCTGGTTATCTAAAAGCTTCTTAAACTGCTCTAGAACTGAGCTTCCCTGGGGACTGGTATTTATCTTGAGGGGTGTTATTAGTACTAAAATAACACAAAAAACCCAGCTAGCCATGATAATATGAAATGTTTGCAGGAATCCGATTGTCAGTATAAAGTTAACCCCCACAGAGCCAATGCCGGCACCGGCCAGCCAGGCAGAGAAAACTATACCTATTCTAGCTGCCCGGTTGGCAATATTGACGGGGGCAACGTTACTAATCACAGCTAACCAAACCGGCGCAAAGCCAATGCCAAATAGGCAAGATAATATAATTATTGGTATATGGTGCTGTTGTCGGTAAATTAGCAAAAGTGAAATAAGGCTTAAAATAAGACCCAATACTAGCACGGGCCGACCATAGCGATCTAATTGGCTGCCTGCTGCTACCTTAAAAAGAGTTTCACTTAAATAATGTGCCGATACAACTACTCCTGCAACAATTACGGAAAAGTTTAAGTAATGTGTTGAATAGAGGGGCCAGAATGTTAAAAAGAAGGCACTCCTAGCCATTTCGGTTAGCAAGAGTAGTAATATTAAAAGATAATCGGTGGAAGAGAAACCTAATGATTTGAACAAATTTCAGTCGCTCCTTAATATACAACGGCCGCCATGATTATACCGATTACTGCGCCAGCAGCAACTTCGGCAGGGGTATGCCCGATGAGTTCCTTCAAGGCCTTGACATTTTGCTTACCATCTTGCCGACCTATTTCTTCTAATATTTGATTAAGTATCTTAGCTTGATTTCCCGCAGCACGCCTGACACCCATGGCATCGTACATGACAATAATGGAAAAGATGGCGGTAATTGTAAAAAGGGAAGAAGACCAACCATAACTAAGCCCGGCTACTGTTGCCAGTGCAGTAACCATGGCAGAATGGGAACTAGGCATGCCACCGGCCTCAAAAAACCTATTCCATTGCCACTCTTTGCTGCGGATTGATGCTAGAATACCCTTTAATGCTTGTGCAGTTAGGAATGCAGATAAAGGTGCACAAAGTATTTTATTTTGAATAAGCCAATAAAAGACTTGCTCCAAATTATTCACCTCGAGAGAAAGATAGTTACTAAATTATAAGTTATTCTCTGAGGCATAGGGTAAATCCTTGCTAAGACAAATAATCAGACAAAGGCTTACATAATATTCCAAAGAATTATAACAAATTTATCTCAGAAATGGAAATATTATAGGGGTTCATAGTAATTATTCTTCCTGTTATGCTTTAAAGAGGCAGACCTGGTCTGTTAATAACCTACATACAGGAGGAAACATGACGAAGAGAAGATGGACAACACTTGGATTCCTGTTCCTGTACCTGGTTACCATTTTATTTGTTACGCCGGCCTCTGCTAATACAAAACAAAAACCTATAGTTTTGGGCTACTATTCTAAGGATTGGTACACCGATAAGGATTCCTATAATTCCCTAGCTAAAAATCATGCTAATTTAGATTACATTGCAACCTTTGCTGCCAGGATAAACTCAAACGGAGGATTGGTGGTGGATTTTCCTCCCTCTGAAGGTATAGAACTGGCCAAAAGTAAAGGAGTAAAGCCTCTTTTGGTGGTACATAACATACATAATGGTATGGATACCGCAACCGCAGCGGCAGTATTAGGTAACCCTCAGAAACGTTGGCAGCTGGCCCAGAATATTACCTCGTTAGTTAAAAAAGAAGGTTATGCCGGTGTAAATATAGACCTTGAGGCTATTCCACCCAAGAACAGAGATGATTACAGTAAATTTTTGTGGGAGTTAAAGGGGCTTTTACAGCCGGGCTATTTGTTAACAGCAGCTGTACCGGCGAAGACCAGTGACCAGCTCAATAATAGCTGGTCCGGTGGCTATGACTACCGGGAAATCGGCAGAGCCTGTGATTATGTAATGCTAATGACCTATGATGAACACTGGTTTGGTGGAAAGCCTGGGCCAATAGCTTCCTTGCCCTGGGTGCAAAAGGTTTTGGATTTTGCAGTAAGCCAGATGCCTTCCCAGAAGGTGATCCTGGGACTGGCTACCTATGGCTATGATTGGTCAGCGGCTAGTACAAAATCAGTGAAATGGAATAACGTGGATAGCATCATAAAAAATACAGGAGCCCAGGTTCGCTGGGATAATAAAAGCAGTTCCCCATATTTTTACTATTGGACAGGCACCCAGAAGCATGAAGTCTGGTTCGAAAATAAATATAGCCTGGGAATTAAATTGGGCTTTGTAAATTCTTATAACTTAGCTGGTGTTGGATTCTGGCGCATGGGTTTTGAGAATGACGATTTTTGGCAGACAATAAATCAGAAGCTTAGATAAAGACTTAGCCTTTGTAAAGCCTCCTTGAATTAAAAACCAAGGCCCTTCCGGTTATTTTGAACTGCCCCCTGTCAAGTAGACAGTGGAAATAATAAAAATCCCTGACACCAATCATTTCCTTATGGTTGGTGTCATTTTTATGCTGCTGAACTATTCAGGAATTGTCTGTATTCCAAAGGCGTCATACAGTTTAATCTCTTTTGATATCGGTTAGTATTGTAATAATGTATGTATTCTTCAACTGCTGCTTCCAGATCTTCATAGTTGTTGAATCTATTAAGATAATACATCTCCGATTTCATGATTCCCCAGAATGATTCCATCGGGCCATTATCAATGCATCTGGATACCCTTGACATGCTTTGGGTCATTCCTGCATCAT
>NZ_JARPTC010000010.1:0-91828 GCF_030577015.1 Desulforamulus aquiferis
GGTCTTCCCTGCCCCTGGTTAGGACGGTCGCCGTAGCCCGGTCTTCCCTGCCCCTGGTTAGGACGGTCGCCGTAGCCTGGTCTTCCCTGCCCCTGGTTAGGACGGTCGCCGTAGCCCGGTCTTCCCTGCCCCTGGTTAGGACGGTCGCCGTAGCCCGGTCTTCCCTGTCCCTGGTTAGGACGGTCGTTGTAGCCAGGTCTTCCCTGTCCCTGGTTAGGACGATCATTGTAGCCTGGTCTTCCCTGCCCCTGGTTAGGGCGGTCGTTGTAGCCAGGTCTTCCCTGTCCCTGGTTAGGACGATCGTTGTAGCCAGGTCTCCCCTGTCCCTGGTTAGGACGATCATTGTAGCCTGGTCTTCCCTGCCCCTGGTTAGGGCGGTCGCCGTAGCCAGGTCTTCCTTGATTACCCCTAGGGCGCTCACCTTGAGGAACTCTATTATCAACCTGTGTTCTCGGTGGGCGATTACCCTCTATTATTTGAGGTGCCTGAGTGTTTTCCTTGGGCACTTCAGTATTTTGATCCTTTTGACCGTCCTGCAGCTCATTGTTCTGTGTTCTTGGTGCCGGCGGTTTAGTGCCTCTGGTATCCTGTGCAGGTCTCTGTGGGGGTTTTGGTCTGTCCTCATATCTCCTATCAGGCGGTCTATTAGGAACCCTATCAACAACTCCGGGTCCCTTTTGGTTATCTGGTCTAAATAAAAAATCTTTTTCTTTCTTACCGTCCATTCCTTGCCCCCTACTCCGCTCATGTTGTTTTGTTTTGTCAGCTTGATTATCTGTTTTATTATCACTGGAATTTGTTTTCTTTTGGTATTCTAAGTAAACCTTTTGGACATCATTATCTTCTAGAGTACTCATATGTGACTTAACTGTTACTCCAAAATCACTTAATTTATTTAAAAGCTCTCTGTTTTCAATGTTGAGCTCCTTTGCCAACTCATGAACCCGTTTTTTTACCATTTGTTCACCTCCAAAATATATGCGGCAATATTAAACATCACTCCTGTCCAGTAATTTTACTATTCCCTGGGCAAAGTTTTTATCTAATACTACTACTGCTGCACGGCTAGATTTTCCTAAAGCTAGCCCTAATTCCTGTTTTGTAAGGGCCAATATAGTTGGAACATTATTGGCCTTACCTAGTTGAATATACTCTCTCTGTATCTTCTCAGAAGTATCGGTAGCAATAATCATTACTTTTGCCTTTCCCTTTGAAAGGTTAGCCCTTACAGCAAAATCCCCAGACACGGCCTTTCCTGCCCGCTGGCACAAACCCAACAGATGCATTACTGGTCCATGCACTTAGTCCACCATTCCTTGCTTCAGACTTTCGATTACTTCTGCAGAAATTGAACATTCTAATGCCCGTTCCAATCTTTTACCCTTAATAGCCTTTTGCAGGCACTCCGGGTTAGGACATATATAAGCACCCCTACCGGTTTTCTTACCAGTAGGATCTATCTCAACAGTTTCCAGGGGAGTCCGCACCACCCGTTTCAGTTCGCGCTTGGGCCTCATTTCCTGGCATCCAACACACATCCTTAGCGGAACCTTTTTTACTCTGGGCACTGCTTAACCTCCTCACTTTTCCTCTTTATTTTCTGTAATACTCACTGGTTCAGTGATATCATATTGTTCTTGAAATATGTCTGCCTCTGTTGAGTAGCTGTCGGAAACATCTATATTACTATCCCCCTGTTCAAGCTGGTTGTACTCGGGGTAGATTTCTGCCATTTGAGATTCACTCTTAATATCAATTTTCCAACCTGTAAGTTTTGCCGCCAAGCGGGCATTCTGCCCTTCCTTACCTATGGCTAATGATAGTTGATAATCAGGCACAATCACCCTGGCAACCTTTTCATCCTCCCATACTTCCACAGCCACCACCTTGGCAGGACTCAAAGCAGATGCTACAAATTTCGAGGCATCTTGATTCCACTTAACAATGTCGATTTTCTCACCGTTAAGTTCATTTACTATATTCTGTACCCTCATCCCCTTGGGTCCAACACAGGCCCCAACGGGATCCACATCTTCATCCTTGGAGTACACAGCGATCTTTGAGCGATGTCCTGCCTCTCTGGCAATGGATTTTAACTCAATTACACCATCCTGTAATTCGGGCACTTCCAATTCAAATAAACGCTTTAGCAGACCTGGATGAGTACGGGAAACTAAAATTTGTGGCCCCTTTGTAGTCTTACGAACCTCCACAATGTAAGTCTTTAAACGGTCCCCGTGTTTATAATCTTCCCCGGGCATTTGCTCAGAGGGTGCCAGGATAGCCTCAGTTTTCCCTAGCTCGATAAAGATATTTTTATTCTCTATGCGCTGAACAGTGCCATTAAGTATATCACCCTCGCGATTGGCAAATTCTTCAAATATAATATTTCTTTCTGCCTCGCGAATTCTTTGAACAACGACCTGCTTTGCAGTTTGAGCAGCAATCCTTCCAAAGTTTCGTGGTGTTACCTCATTCTCTACAATATCCCCCACGTTAAACCTCGGGTCAATTTTTCTGGCGTCTTCCAAGCTAATATCCAAACGTTCATCTTCAACTTCATCCACTACATTACGCTGGGAATACACCTTAAAATCTCCGGTATTCCTGTCTATATGAACCCTGGCATTTTGAATGGATCCAAAATTTCTTTTATAAGCAGAGATTAATGCTGCTTCGATGGCACCTAATAGTACATCAACTGCAATACCTTTTTCCTTCTCTAAATCCTTTAAGGCTTCTAAAAACTCGCTATTCACTTTTTGCTCCTCCCATTATAAAACTCAAAATTCCACTGCTAAACGTGCTCCTGCCACCTGTTCCGCAGGCAAAAGAACCGATTTGCCTTCTACTTCCATTTCAACCCCGTTTTCCGAGTAACCTATCAGTTTCCCTTTAAAAGATTTGTTTCCATCAATAGGTGCATAAGTAGTAACGTTTATCAAATGTCCTTTAAATCTTTCAAAATCAGCAGGCTTCTTCAGGGGGCGCTCAATACCAGGCGAGGATACTTCCAAAAAATAGGCCTGGGAAATGGGATCTAATTCGTCCAGTACCACATCAACCTTTTCTGATGCAGTCTGACAGTCATCCAGATCGACACCCCCAAGCTTATCGATGAAAACCCTTAAATACCAGTTTCCACCTTCTTTGACATAGTCAACATCAACTAATTCTAAATTTAATTCATTAATAACAGGTTCGATTGCAGCTTTAATAGTTTCTACATTAGTCTTAGCCAAACAAAGTCCTCCCTTTAAAATTCCCCTAAAGTAACGCGAAAGAGTGGGAAATACCCACTCCTCTCCAAAGCAAAAAAGTTGCTTAACACCTACACCGTACTTCAAAACATAATAAGTATATCATGGAAACAATTTCTTGACAAGGGTAATGACTTTATAGTCAATTCTTTACAGGTATGATCCCCAAAGACCTAAAATGTATACATCATAAAAAATTTATTTATTGGTCTCATTCTTCTGCTCTAGATCAATTTTCTTTACTTCCACTGGAGCTTTTAGCTTTGCCAATTCATTATCCAATGTATTTATTCTCACTAAAGCTTCCTTTAACTCTTTGGATAACTTGAATTGCCTGGATAGACCAAAAAATAAAGCTGCCACCATTCCAGCTAAAGCCGACCCAAGTATCACTATAACCTGAGGAATACTTGGAAGTTGCCATAATAAAAAGCTAATGGTGACCTGGTCAGAGTTTTGAGTGGCAAATATAGCTACAGTAATAGAAAATAGAGTAGCAATGGCAAAATAAAACTGCATTACCAACACCTCCAGGATTATTATTCGGCGTGGCAACACAGTTTTCCTGTTTTGGAAGATACTATCCTAGTTGTGTTCTCAAATAAATATGATTAGAAAAAATCCAAGGACGGGGCCAAATATTTCCTTTGTAGACTTCTACTCTGTAGACACCTGGTCCTGGATCAGAAATGTTTAGATTGCTGCCAAAACATTTTGCAAACATCTTACCATCTTTAATTAATTTGATATGCGCCTTTGACGGGAGCTTTACAGATAGATTTAAATCCTTTGAGTAGATAGTTTCCTCACCCATCAACCAGTTTTTCTGACCACTATGTGCAAAAAAGGAAAAATTTTTAATCTTTCCGGCACAATAGTTAACGAGATAGCTTTGGCCGTTTTTTATGGCAGATAGAACTAGCCTTTTATCATGGTGCAAATCTCCCTTTAAGGGTTCCTTGGTAACTACATGGGTTCGCAATGTTCTAAATTGGTATTTATAGCTACTTAAAATTGTAGGAATCCAGCTAAATTGCCTACCCCCATGGGCATCTATCCCTGCTATAGCAGGAACCTTTCTGTGCTCACCAAGCTTGTCCCACTTCATTAAAGTCTCTGGTTCCGGTGGTCGTAAGCAGGCCTTAGGGAAAAAGACGCTCTTTAATAATTCTGTTTTATTTTTGAAGCTACTCATCCACTGGGAAAAATAATTCCAAATCTCTACCCCATAGGGTTGATCTAAATCCCAGTTGTCCCAATGCATCTTAGCAGGAAAAAGGCAATTTTCCTTTTGATCTGGGTGAGCTAAAAAACCAAAGCCACCATCCCGATAAACCTTGCCCACATATTCCTCAGGTCTTAACCTATTGCTGGGAACTGATTCCACATCATAGCACAAAAAGTGATTTCTTTTCGGTGTTACCTCAAGCCCTACCAGCATTAGTACACCGTTTAAATACTTTTCACCCTCTTTATATAATCCATTAAGGGTATCATGATCATTAATTAATACAAACTCTGCCCCTGACTGACTCGCCGCTCTGGATATTCCCTCAAAATTGCTGGACCCGTCAGAATAACAAGAATGTATATGAACTACTCCAGAGTAATCGTACATATTCCACCTCAATCAATTAATTAGACAAATTATATTGTAAACTAATCGGGTAGATATGTATAAAGGAAAGTTCTGGACCTATGGCTTGTTGGTATTCCTATTAGGTCTCGTCTTGGCTGTTGGATATTTCTTTTTTGTAGTGCAGTTCAGACACGGGTTATTTTATTTCATCCAGGGTACCAAAGCGGTAGCCCTGTTGTTTGCATTCGTTTATTAGATCAGGAAGCATGGTTGCGTTTGGTTGATTCACCGCGTGGAGTAGAATGATGGCTCCGTCATGCAATCTATCCATAACTGTTTTCTTATTTTGCTCGGGGGTTCCGGCATCCGGTACCCAGTCAGCCATTGCTACACTCCAAAAGACATTGATATAGCCCATTTCCCTGGTAATCTTTAATGAACGGGCGCTGTATTCACCCATGGGAGGACGTAGGTATTTCATCTGACCCCCGGTGATATTATTGTATGAATCTGCCAGTGTGCTAATTTCAGACTTTAAAGCACTATCGCTGGAATCAGGAAGGCTGGGGTGATTTTGGGTGTGATTGCCCACAATATGACCTTCAGCCAACATTCTCTTTACCAATTCTTCATTTTTCTTTAAATAATCGCCGGTAATAAAGAAGGCTGCCTTTACCTCTGTTTCCTTTAGTACATCAAGTATTCTGGGAGTATAACCATTTTCATAGCCCTCGTCAAAGGTGAGGTATATTACTTTATTATTTATATCCCCGTGATATATGCCGTCATATTCACTCAATAGGGCCTTACCCATTGAGTTAACCTCTGGCAGTCGATGTTCTTTATTGGGCATATAATACCAGCTTAGTTTATTATTATTAACCGCAGTTGATTCCACTGACTTTTGTTCATCAGGTAAAGCACTCTGGGATGGTACATTCTCTACCATATTATCCTCTGCCACTGGTGAGTTATCTTCATCTGTTTCGGTAGTCCCAAAATCATCAGTACTTGGCTGATGGTCACTTAATGCCTGCACCTTGTCAGAATCAACTACAATCTGTTCATTAGAACCGGTGGGATAAAGTAATATTACTGTTCCAACAATTAAAAAAGCAGCAAATATTACCGTAGCATATAGTTTCTTTGTACTTATAAACATTACCTTGGCCTCCATTTATAATATTATCCATCATAGCCTTTATTTGGAATTATAGTCATAATAGTACCTAAATGCAAATATATAACTACGGGAATCACTTTGTTTTTTTGCTGGAGGACATGTTTGGATGATTATTCATATTAGTAAATTTCGTTTAAGAATTTTCATGGGCATGTTTATTCTACTGCTTGCTCTATGGTTTAGCATAGGAACATTTGTAGGTCAGTATCTAGAAAATTCTCCAGAGGGAAAAGTAGTAGTAGTTTTTAAATTCCATGCTCCCATGAGGGAAACTTCCCCTCAAGATTTAGTCATTGAACGGGTTTTGGATGGCACAATTGTTCCATTTAATTATAACTGGCTTACAGCTAGCACCCTAAGGGTTGAATTTGCAGAAAATGAATACCCCAGGGGGCAAAAATACCGTTATAAATTCAATACTGCATCAGCTATGATTTGGCCCCTTTGGGTATGGGCCTCGGGGGAGTTTCAGGCAAAGGTGCCCTTACGTTTTGTAGGAATAGATAACCGGGATTCGGTTCCTTCTAAGGGTCCTGTAATTATTCAGTTTAACACAGAGGTTAACCCTGGGGAATTAATGGCCCATTTTAAAGGGCCAAAACCCGGGAGGCTCGAACCAGTTAAGTACTTCTCCCCCGAGGGTTACCTGGAGGATTATAGCAGATGGCAATATTGGCCCGAAAGCAAACTAAATAATACTCAGGATTACACAATACATATTGCCGAGGGCTTGCCTTCCCGGAATGGAGGGAAGCTTACCTCAAATATAGAGGCACAATTTACCACCACACCGGAATTCCTCATCTTGGAATCAAATCCCCGCCCAGGGTCAAGTGGTATTTGGTTAACACGGAATATTTTTATTACAGCTAATCAGGATTTAAAGACAGCGGAGATATCCATTAATGATCTGCCAGGAGTATGCCGTATTGATGGCAATAGAGTTGATTATTTACCTAATCGAGTGCTGAGCCCCAATACCCATTATAAAGTCACGGCACGCTTAGTTTCTAAAAGTAATGAAATCCTTAACTACAGCTATGACTTTATAACTACTAACCTAGGCAGCAGCAGATGGCTTGAGATTAAGTCTGGTAGCTCTATTAAGCTTTGGGTAATGGAGGGAAAGAAAACAATCCGCACCATGACCATAACCCAAAAGTCACGTCCTGCCGCACCCACTGGAACCCTGTATGAGCAAAATCGCAGCACCACAAGCAATAAAAACTCCAAGCAAGATCAATGGATTTGGTTAAATGCCGACATACTGCTTCACTCATTACCAGAGGGTACCGCAGACAATCACAGCCAATTGGGTATTCCCAAAACCTATAGCTGTTATTACTTAGAGCAAGAGGACCTAGATTGGTTAATCTCTTATATGCCCCAGGGCTTCATGGTCATAAATCACTAAAAAAGTGCCATCTGATCAGATAATTGCAGTTGATTCAGACAACCGTGGTTTTGTAATACCTCCACTACTGTTTTAGATATCTTTGCACGATTTCTCAAATCATCCACGGAAGTAAAGGGAGCTGCCTCCCTGGCCGTAAGAATACTTTGTGCTGCTGCCCTTCCAACACCCTGAAGTCCGCCAAAGGGAGATAATAAACCATCCTGGGTAATCAAAAACTTAGTGGCATCGGATTTTTCAAGATTAACTGGTAAAAGTTTTATGCCCCGGTAATTCATCTCTAAGGCCACCTCTAGAATTGTGAGGAGGTTTTTTTCTTTCTGGGAAGCAGCATTACCCTTTTCCTCTATTTCCTGAATAACCTGCTTTAATTTATTTGGTCCTTGAACCATTAGATCAGCATCAAAGTCATCTGCCCTTACAGAAAAATAAGTGCAGTAGAATGCCTCTGGATAATAAACCTTGAACCAGGCAATGCGAAAAGCCATCATAACATAGGCAGTGGCATGGGCCTTGGGAAACATATACTTAATTTTGTTGCAGGATTCAATATACCACTTGGGAACCCCATGGCTTCGCATAACTTCTGCATCTTCCTCCTTAACTCCTTTTCCCTTTCTAACACCCTCCATAATTTTAAAGGCCAGTTTGGGTGGAAGGTTCTGATAAATGAGGTAGACCATAATATCATCCCTAGCAGAAATAGCCTCGGATAGCTTGCAGGTACCTGCCCTAATTAAATCCTGGGCATTGTTTAACCATACATCAGTTCCATGGGAAAATCCCGAGATACGAACCAATTCAGAAAAGGTTGTAGGTTTTGTATCCACCAGCATTTGACGTACAAACTTTGTACCAAATTCCGGTATAGCATAGGTTCCCACCTGGGAGCGAATATCCTCCGGTTCAACCCCCAGGGCTACTGTGGATGAAAATAAGCTCATGGTTTTTGGTTCATCCAGGGGTATCTCTCTGGCGTTCAGCCCTGTTAAGTCTTCCAGCATACGAATAACCGTGGGATCGTCATGACCCAATATATCCAGCTTTACCAAGCTATCGTGGATGGAATGATAATCAAAATGGGTAGTTCTGGTATCGGATTTTACATCATCGGCAGGACGTTGAACCGGAGTAAACATATGGACATCTGCATCCCTTGGTACTACCATAATGCCCCCTGGATGCTGCCCCGTGGTTCTTTTAACACCAGCACAGCCTAATACCAATCTTTTTAGTTCTGCATTCCTCTTTTTTTGATTCCTTTCATCTAGATAGTTTTTAACAAAGCCAAAGGCTGTCTTTTCGGCAATGGTTCCAATGGTGCCGGCACGATATACATTATCCTTGCCAAACAATTCTTCTGTGTATTTGTGGGCCCTGGGCTGGTAATCCCCTGAAAAGTTAAGGTCTATATCAGGCACCTTATCTCCCTCAAAGCCTAAGAATACCTCAAAGGGTATGTCGTGCCCGTCCTTTTCATAGGGCTGTCCACAATTGGGGCATATTTTATCAGGTAAATCCGCACCGCAGCCAGCCGATCCGTCATTAATAAACTCGCTACCCCTACAACCCTTGCATCTATAGTGTGGAGGCAGGGGATTAACCTCTGTAATACCTGTAAGGGTAGCCACTAAGGAAGACCCTACCGAACCTCGGGAACCCACCAAATATCCATCATCCATTGACTTCTTTACTAATTTATGGGCAATTAAATATAATACAGCGAATTTGTTGCCAATAATTGACTTTAGCTCCTTATCAACCCTTTTTTGAACTATCTCGGGCAACGGCTTGCCGTATAATTCATGGGCCCGGTCTAAGGTCATATCAGTAATTTGCTCCTCCGCTCCTTCAATATAGGGCGGGTGAAGTTGGTCTGGGATAGGCTTCATAAATTTAACTTGCTCTGCAATCATTCTTGGGTTTTTGACCACAACCTCCAAGGCAGTTTCTTCTCCAAGATAGGAGAATTCCTCAAGCATTTCTACCGTGGTCTTAAAATATAGGGGTGCTTGATTATCTGCATCATCAAAACCTTTACCGGCCATTAGAATACGTCTATAAACCTCATCCTCCGGGTTTAAAAAATGCACATCCCCTGTAGCAACAACCGGGATATTTAGCTTACTGCCTAACATCACTATGCGTTGGTTTAGCTGTCTTAAGTCATCAAATCCCTGTACTTGATGATTACGAACCAGAAACTCATTGTTGCCCAAGGGCTGTATCTCTAAGTAATCATAGAAGGCTGCAATATTTTCTAATTCCTCTTGGGATGCTCCGTTTAAAAGGGCCTGGTATAATTCCCCTCCCTCACAGGCAGAGCCAATCAGTAGTCCTTCCCTATGTCCTATTAACTCTTGTCTAGGAATTCTGGGTTGCCGGTAATAATATTTAAGATGAGAAAGTGTGATTAAACCATATAGATTCTTTAACCCTATTTCATCCTTAACAAGAAGGGTAACATGTCGGGATCTCAGCTTTTCTTGGCTTGCTCCTTTGCCCAGGACAGAAAGTCCCTCTAGGTCATGAATTCCCCGTTCCGTAATCTTGTTTAAAAGTATTTGCCATATTTTCCCCGTGGCAGCAGCATCATCAACGGCCCGGTGATGGTTGCCAATATCAATTTTAAACTCTTTGGTTAGGGTATTGAGTTTGTGATTTTTAAGTTGGGGCAATAGTACCCTTGCTACACCAAGGGTATCTATTACTTGATAGTTAGCTTCTTGCTGGAGATTATCCCGGAAGCCAGTTTTTAAAAAACCAAAGTCAAAAGCCGCATTATGAGCTACTATTAGAGCTTCGCCTACGAATTCCTTTAATTTAGCTAGGGCCTTTTGGGGAGCAGGTGCATCTTTGACCATCTCATTATTAATGCCCGTTAACTTCGTAACTTCGTGGGGTATTTCTCGTCCAGGATTAACCAAGGTGCCATAGCGGTCTACCTCGGTGCCCTCAGAGTACTTAACTGCACCGATTTCAATAATTGTATCTGTCCGGGGAGAGAATCCCGTGGTTTCAAAGTCAAGAACTACATATTCAAGATCCTTTAAGGGTTGATTTTGCTTATAATTGAATAGAGTTGTTATACCATCATCTATTAAATAACCCTCTACTCCATAAATAAGATTTATTCCAGCTTTTTTTGCAGCAGAATAGGCCTCTGGGAATGCCTGTACCACGCCGTGATCTGTGATTGCCACTGCCGGATGACCCCAGGCAGCTGCCTGACGCACCACATCAGCCGCACTACATACACTATCCATAGAACTCATCTTGGTATGCAAATGCAGCTCAACCCTCTTTTCCGAAGCCACATCATATCTTGCCGGAGCATTAATCACATTTATATCATAAGCCATCAGTGTTAATTCCTGGGTAAACCTATCCACTTGAACCGGCCCACGTACCTTTACCCATTGGCCATTCTTTAACCTATCCCCTACGCCAGCTTCATTTTCTTCTAAAAATTTCTTTACATCTATGGAATCGGAATTATCAGTTAGGCTAAAGGTAAGGATCTGTCTTCCAGATTTTAATAATCTGCTTTCAAGGTCAAATATTCTACCCTGGGTGACTACATTTCTCTCTTCTTCCAGGATATCTTTAATTAATATTTTATTTCCCTTTATCTCTTTACCTACAATAATTAGTTCGTTGGTACTTATTTCTTGACACTTTTCACTTGTTTTTACCCCTTGCTCTGTAGTAAGTTTTTCAAGAAGCTCCTGCTCAAGCTGTTCCTGGCGACAGTTCCAATTCTCCTGGGATTCTTCAGTATGACATACCTCAAGTAATATTTTAGGCTCATTATTAGAAAAATCTCTAATTACCTGCCGAAGAAAGTCATCACAATTTCGACTGCGGAACAGATCAAGACTAAGCTCATCAGGCAAATGTATTGTCAGGGAATCCCCTTCCCATTGAAAATGGGATTGGTTTAGCCACCCACGGGAGGCCGGGAATTGTTCCAATAATTTTGCCTTTAGATATTCTTGATCTAGCCTTTCCTTCTTTAACCTTTGAGGTCCATCTTCCTGAATTTCAAGTTCTAATAGAACAGGCCCCGGAGTAATGGAAACCAGGGCCTTCTTAAGACGGGCGAATTCATCACTGGTCAACAATTTGCGGGGCTTTAAGGTAAGCTTCCAGCTTTTCTTTTTAATATTTACAACCACCCTGAGAATACAGGTAGTCTTTAATAGCTGCTGAAGCTCGTTATCAGAAATGTATGTACCAACGGTATCTAATAGAGTAACAGTCAATATTAGTCCTCCATATTTACCAGACGGTAGATCAATTTGTTTTGTCTCTTACCGGGCATCTTCAATCTCAGTAAATTGTGTTACCAAATCCTCAATAATATTAACAGCAGTCATGGCTGATTGAGGCCTGCCAATTTGCTCTGCAGCTACTGACATTCTAATCTGCACAGATTTATTTCTTAAATAATCCTTTACCTGCAAAATTAAATCTTTAGTACCCCTGACCAATTTGGCTGCTCCAGCCCTTTGTAAAAACTCTGCGTTTCTTTCTTCTTGGCCAGGAATGGGATCGGTAATAAACATGGGTAGTTTGCTGGCCATCGCTTCTGAGGCTGTCAATCCACCGGCCTTTCCCACCATTAAATCACAGGCGGCCATCAGTTCATGGATATTTCTTATATAACCATGAACCTGGATTTTACCCTGCAGACTTGGCAATTGCTTCATTAGCTTTAATCTCAAAGTTTCATTGTGTCCACAAACAACAACCAGCTGGCAAGGTAACCCTGCTGCCCCTAATCCTTTAACTACTTCTGCCATGGGTCCCATGCCTAATCCCCCACCCATAATTAAAATGGTGGGTAGGTTTCTATCTAATTTCCAGTTGTCCCTTAACTTGTCCTTATCCCTTACCTTGCTAAACTCTGGTTCTATGGGGATACCCGTTGCTTTGATTTTTTCGGGCCTAATGCCAAATTCTGCAAAGGCTTTGACAAGGCCATCCGCAGCCACCATATAACAATCAACATGTTCAAACAGCCAGAAGGGGTGAACCGTATAGTCTGTAATGGTAGCTACAATAGGCACATTGCATCTTCCTGCACCTCGTAGCTCGGCTAAAATCCCTAAAGGAAAGGGGTGAGTGCAAATTATAGCCTGGGGCTGCATTTGCTCGATATAGGAAACAAGCTTTGGGGCTGCAAGCCTATTCATTATTCGATTAAATTCGTGCTTAGCAAAACCTGATAAGGGCTTTTCCTTTTCTGCCTGTCGATATAGATAGCCATAAATAATTGGGGACATTTTAATGATCTCCATATATGTCCCTAAAACTACCTTTTCAAGTAGTGGGCTGGCATAGCGAAAAGTATCTAATATAATTGCCTCAGTTTGAGGATTTCTCCGGTATAGCTCACTTTTCAAGGCAGCAGCTGCCCTCATGTGGCCTTCCCCGGCCGAAACAGATAAAATCAGGACTTTGCTTAGAATCATATTTTTACACCTATAAAATCGGTAAGATTTCTCTTACATATTTAATAACATCGGAAATCGGAATCAAATCCGTTTGCCCTGATCTACGTTGGCGGATTTCAACAACTCCCTCATCCGTTGCCTTTCCACCAACCACCACACGGAGGGGGAAGCCGATCAAGTCTGCATCCTTAAATTTTACCCCCGGGCGCTCCGGACGATCATCCAGCACAACTTCAATACCTAGCTTTGAAAGCTCATTATACAATTCCTCTGCTATGGTCATTTGTTTTGCGTCTTTTGCAGATACAGGAATAACGATTACCTGATAGGGTGCTATGCTGGCGGGCCAAATAATACCATCCTGATCATGGTTTTGCTCAATTGCTGCAGCCATGGTGCGACTTACGCCAACTCCGTAGCAGCCCATAACAATAGGTTTTTCCTTCCCGTTTTCATCTAGGAATGTGGCCCCTAGAGCTTTACTATATTTTGTTCCTAATTTAAATATCTGCCCAACTTCAATACCCCTGGCCTCTTGTAACTGAGCCCCACATTTTGGGCATGGTTCACCGGCCTGTACCATACGAATGTCCTCTATAAGGTCAGCCTTAAAATCTCTTCCTGGATTTACATTAATAAGGTGTGCGTCTACCTTATTAGCACCGGAGATCCCATTAACCATAGCCATAACCTCATGATCTGCTACAATACGAACCTTAATACCAACCGGCCCAGCATATCCGAGGGGGGCTCCTGAAACATCTTTAACCTGTTCCTCACTGGCCAAATCAACCGTTAGTGCACCTAAAGCATTAAGGAGTTTAATCTCATTCACATCCCGGTCACCCCTTACTAGGGCTGCAACCAACTCCTTATCTGTTCTGTAAATCATGGTTTTAATAACTTGCTGGGTGGTAATTCCCAAGAATTTTGCAACATCCTCAGCGGACCTTTGCCCGGGAGTGATTTCTTCCTCCAGTGCACGTTTTTCAATGGAAGGATCTAGCCCGGCTGCAGGAATTGCTGCCTTTTCGTTGTTGGCTGCATAATCACAACTGGAACAGTAGAGAATAGCTGCCTCCCCTGAGTCTGCCAGAACCATAAATTCATGGGTAGTACTTCCTCCAATGGCTCCCGAGTCAGCCTCCACAGGCCTAAATTGAACCCCACAACGGGTAAAGATATTAGTATAGGCTGCATGCATCTTTTGATAGCTGACTTCTAAGCCCTCTTCATCCTTGTCGAAGGAATATAAGTCCTTCATAATAAATTCCCTGCCCCTCATCAGGCCAAACCTGGGGCGTCTTTCGTCACGGAATTTACTTTGGATTTGATATAGAAGCTGAGGCAGTTGCTTATATGAGCGTACTTCGCCCCTGATTAGAATAGTAATAACCTCTTCATGGGTAGGTCCCAAGCAAAAGTCCCTGTTATGCCTGTCTTTTAAACGGAACAGTTCTGGACCATATACATGCCAGCGACCAGACTCCAACCACATTTCAGCAGGCTGGACAATAGGCATTAATAGTTCCTGTCCACCCTGGTGGTCCATCTCTTCCCTAACAATTTGCATAATCTTCTTTAATACCCTATGGGCCAAGGGTAAATATGTATAAATGCCCGAAGCTGATTTTCTAATAAACCCAGCCCTTAGCAGTAATTGATGACTAATTACCTCCGCCTCGGCAGGCACCTCCCTTAAAGTGGGAATTAACATTTGACTTGTACGCATATATCGCCCCTCCTGAATCTAGGTCTAAATGTACTTATAAATTAAAGTAATTCTATTTCTCTGATTAACTCTTCAACTAATTCTTTCTCTGGAACCTTCCTTATTACTTCTCCTTTTCGGAAAATCAGCCCCACGCCACGGCCACCGGCAATACCCACATCTGCCTCCCTAGCCTCTCCCGGTCCATTAACCACACAACCCATGACCGCCACCTTTATTGGCTTGTCCAGACCTACTAGCCTTTGTTCCACCTGTTCAGCAATTTCTATAAGGTTTATCTGAGTTCGGCCACAGGTAGGACATGAAATTAGTTCCACTCCCCGCTGGCGCAACCCCAGGGCTTTGAGAATTTCAAAAGCTACAAAGACTTCATGTCTTGGGTGACCAGTTAATGAAACCCGGACAGTATCACCTATTCCTTCAGCCAGAAGGGCGCCAATACCAACAGCAGATTTGATTGTACCGCTCTTGACTGTTCCTGCCTCTGTAACTCCTATATGCATAGGGTAGTCTATCAGTCCGGATAATTTGCGATAGGCTTCCAACATGAGAGGAATATTAGATGCCTTAAGGGATACCTTTATTTCCCTATAGTTAAGTTCTTCCAAAATATTGATATGGTTTAAGGCACTCTCAACCAGGGCATCCGCCTTTACCCCTCCATATTTATCCAGTAGCTCCTTTTCCAAAGAGCCTGCATTGACACCTATACGTATGGGAACTAACTTTTCCCTGGCTGCAGCTACAACTTCTTTGACCTTAGCTTTTCCCCCAATATTACCTGGGTTAATTCTAAGTCCATCTATCCCCCCTGATAGGGCCAAAAGTGCCAGTCGATAATCAAAATGAATATCGGCAATTAAAGGTATGCTAACCTTTGCTTTAATATCAGACAACACCTCGGCAGCTTCTCTGTCTGGCACGGCAAGCCGAACAACTTCGCATCCCGCCTGGGTCAAATCGGTTATTTGCTCAACAGTTGACTTTACATCCCTGGTGTCTGTATTAGTCATGGATTGTACAATTACAGGTGACCCGCCACCGATTTGGATATTGCCCACCATAACCGGCCGGGTGTTTCTTTTTACCATTGTTACCTCCGCTATCTAGGCCCAAACATTAAGGAAACTACATCATTATAGGTTATAACCACCATTAACAAAAGTAACAGCCCAAAACCAACCAGATGAATAAAACTTTCCTTGGATGGCTCTACAGGTTTACCAGCAATTTTTTCCCAGATTAAAAATAGTACCCTACTGCCATCCAGGGCTGGGATTGGAAATAGATTAAACAGACCGAGATTTATACTTAGAAAAGCTGCCAATCGTAACACATGAAAGACCCCAAATTCAGCAGCCTTGCCTATTTCACCAACAATCCTTACAGGCCCTCCCAAATCCACCGGAGCCTGTTGGGTAAACATTTGCCCAATAAATGAGAGTATGAGCCAGGATAATTGTACTGTAAACTGCCCACCCTGTATCAGGGCTGATACTGGGTTTAGCTTTTTAATCACAGTATCGGTCTCGGATGGTTTTATACCAATTTTATATTGACCGGTTTCATCCTTTTGGGTGGCTACATTCACTTGCAATTCCTGGCCATCCCTTACAATTGAAAGATTTACCGATTCTCCCGGGAATTTGCTGACCTCTTCGACCAGCTCATTCCAGTCCTCAACTGGTTTCTGATTAACGGCAGTTATTTGATCCCCTGCCTGGATACCAGCCCTTTGAGCCGGAAATCCATCTATTACCTCTCCCACCTTGGTGGTAGCAAATTGAATACCTTGGAACATAAAAATAAAGGCAAACAATAATGCTGCCAATATAAAGTTCATCAGAGGCCCTGCAATGATTACCGATGCCCTTTGACTAACTGTTTTTCTATTAAAAGCCCTATTCTCTGGTATCCCTTTATCGTCCTCTTCATTGGGGTCCATGCCAGCCATCCGAACAAAGCCACCTAGGGGCAGCAGGCGAAGATTGTATCTGGTTTCCCCCCAGTTAAAGCCAAAAACCTTAGGCCCAAAGCCCAAGCTAAATTCATGCACCAGGATACCAACTCTTTTAGCTACAAGAAAGTGTCCCAACTCATGAAAAAATATTAGCAGACCAAATACAACAACCGAAGCGATAAATGTTTGCATTTCTTCACCTCTATAAGTTACTTAATATTCTGGTGACCTCTTTTCTTGCCCATATATCAACCTCAATAACCTCTTCCAATGAGGAAGGCTTGACAACTCTATGCTTATCTAGGGTTTTCTGAACAACTAAGGGTATTTCTAGAAATTTTATGCTCCCTTGTAAAAATGTGTGAACAGCAATTTCGTTAGCCGCATTTAATACTGCCGGGGCTGTCCCGCCTGCTCTTCCTGCTTCATAGGCCAGGGCTAAAGACGGGAATCGCGTTGTATCAGGTGCTTCAAAAGTCAATCCCATAATGCTCTTAAGATTTAGTTTTGGAAAATTATTAAACCACCTGTGGGGATAGCTAAGGGCATATTGAATAGGTATCCTCATGTCAGGCTGTCCTAAATGAGCAATAAAAGAGCCATCACCATACTCAACCATAGAATGGATAATACTCTGGGGATGAATTACCACCTCAATATCATCAAAGTCTAAGTTAAAAAGCCACTTAGCTTCAATAACTTCAAGCCCCTTGTTCATTAGAGTGGCGGAATCAATGGTTATTTTAGCTCCCATGGACCAATTAGGGTGCTTTAAAGCCATCTGCGGTGTTACACCCTCAAGGTTTGACCGATCCATTTGACGAAATGGACCACCGGAAGCTGTTAGTATAAGCTTCCTTACACTGCTCTTATTTTCTCCCTTTAAGCACTGCCATATAGCTGAATGCTCACTATCCACCGGAAGCAAGGATATATTGTTTTTCTCAGCTAGTAGAGTTACATATTCCCCTGCTGCCACCAAGGTTTCTTTGTTAGCCAATGCAATATCTTTTCCTGCTTCTATGGCTGCACAGGTGGGCAATAGTCCTACAGCCCCACTTAAGGCTGTTAGAATAGTTGATGCCTCCTCACAGGTTGCAACAGCAATCAGACCTTCAGTCCCGTAATAGACCTCAACCTTTAAGCCATTTTTCAACAGCTCAGCCTTCAACCAGCTGGCATCCTCTTTATCTTGCAGGGAAACTATCATGGGCTTATGGGATAAACATTGTTTTAAAAACAACTCGCGGTTTTTACCGCCCGCCATCCCAACAACCTTTAATTCATCAGGAAATGCTTCTACAACCTCTAGGGCTTGCCTTCCTATTGAACCGGTACTGCCTAGTATTGCAAATTTTTTCATATCTATGGCACCTCAGATATTTTAATTCACCTTAGAGGTCTGAATTCCTGCTTTTATAACAGCCTGTACAGCAATTAGAAGTATTGGTCCCACAACCATGCCAATAAAGCCTAAAATTTTAAAACCTATAAACAAAGCTACAAGAGTTGCCAGAGGGTGAAGTCCAAGATTACTTGCAACCACCTTTGTCTCCAGCATTTGTCTTGCAACCATAATTATCGCCCATAGTATTAATAGCTTGATACCGAACAGGGTCGAACCGGAAACTAACGACCAGATTACCCAGGGTAAGATGACTGTACTTGGTCCCAACACAGGAATAATATCAAAAAATCCAATTAATAGACCCATTGTTAAGGCATATTCAGCCCCAATTATATATAAACCAAGAATACTTATAAAGGTACTTATACTTACTAAAATCCCCTGGGCCCTTATATAACCCAAAAAGGCCCCAAATACAGCTTTTAACACATGAAGACTTCTTTCACCAAAGGGTGCGGGCATAAGTGAGAGCCAATGTACTGCCAGCATTCTCCGGTCCTTACTAATAAAATATGTCGCCAGGAGGCTGACAATTATAAAGGTAATTATACCGGGAATGGCCGAAAAGGTCTGTAATATTGATTCAGCCGTTCTTGTTAAAAACACTTGTAAAGTAGCCGCAATGTTGCCAAAGGAATCCTGAATATAAATTGTTGCCGCAGAAGGAAGCTCCCCATAGAGTCTTTGTAATCTTGGCAGTGCCTGCTCTACCCAGATTTGGACTTCCCTGACAACCGTAGGCAGACTCTTAGATAAATCGATAAGTTCTGTTACTAATCTTAGTAGCAGTAAAGTTATAACTGTACCAAAAAAACTGAATAAGAGGAGCATTGATAAGGCAACTGAAGCTCCCCTGCCCATACGGGCATGGGTTTGCAAAACAGCAATCATAGGCTCCAGCAACAGACTAATAAATATCGCCACTAGAAATGGAATTATCAGTGGTATTATAAAGGCCAGTCCACGTAAAACGTAATCTGATACATGGTCAATTATAAATAATGCCAGTAAAAGAAGCAGACCGGCCAATACGATATTTAGGGCGGTCTTTAGCCAAGCGGGCAATTTTGTTCACCTCATTATAATTATAATCAAATTATAAACACTTTAACTGTGTAGTATACCAGGGGTGCTGTAAATAGCAAACTGTCAAAGCGATCTAGGAAACCACCATGTCCAGGAATAATCTGGCCTGAATCCTTCACACCTGCTTGTCGTTTAATGGCTGATTCCATAAGATCTCCCAATAGGGAAGCAACACCGATTAATACTCCTATTAATATGAGTGGTATGGTATTAAAACTCTGAACTGAAAGGGAAAATATATAGCATAGGAGTACTGATCCCAGAACTCCACCCACTGCTCCTTCAATGGTTTTTTTAGGGCTTAGCAGCGGGGCCAGTTTATGTTTACCAAAGGCCCTACCTGTAAAATAAGCAAAGGTATCACTGGCCCAGGTGGCGGTAAGTAGTAATATAATCCAAAACCAGCCATCCGGTAAATCTCTAATCAAAAAGAAGAAAAGGATATTCCCTATGTAAAAGGTAGCAGTCATATTTCCAAATACATCAAGGGGTGTTGTCCTTGGATATAGCAACACCATACTTAATAAATTATATAATATGATTAAAACCAATGCCGGCGCAAGTAAATCATCTTTATATAAATATGCAGCCACCAGCAAAAATAAGCCTCCTGAAATTATAATCTCTCTGGAAGGCTTTAAACCAAGGCCCTTTAACATTATGGTTATTTCCAGGCTTGCTATTAGGAATATTGTAGTAGTTAATAGCCATAGGGCCCAGCCACCGTACCAGGCAGCCAGTAATATTACCGGGATGCCCACCAAGGCACTGAGCACTCGCAAGTGCAGCAAATGATCCACCAACCTATTTTTTCTTTAGTCCCCCAAAACGACGCTCTCGCCTCTGATAATCAATAATGGCCTTTAACAAATGCTCTCTTTTAAAATCTGGCCACATTACATTTGACAACCAGAATTCAGTATAGGCCAATTGCCATAATAGAAAATTACTAATTCGATAATCTCCCGAAGGTCTTACTAACAAATCGGGATCGGGCATCCCCGCCGTATATAATTTATTACCTATGAGTTTTTCATTTATCTCAGAAACTTCAATTTCCCCGTCTTTAACCATTTGAGCGATTTTCTGAACTGCCATTGTTATTTCTGTTCTTCCACCGTAACTCAAAGCAATATTTAAAATCAAGCCTGAATTATCCTTTGTTTCTTCAATAGCTCTGAGAACAGCATCCTTTGGTGCCTGGGGTAATTCGTTGAGTTGACCCAGGGCATTTATTCTAACATTATTTCTATGTAATTCTTTTAGTTCTTTATCTAAATACTCCACCAGTAAGTCCATAAGCATACTTACTTCATCCTGGGGCCTTTTCCAATTTTCAGTAGAAAAAGCATAACAGGTCAGTACCTTTACTCCTAATTCAGAGCACAGCTTAACAACATTTCTTAAGGCTTCTACTCCAGCCTTATGCCCAAAGGATCTCGGCATACCTCGCCTCTGGGCCCACCTACCGTTTCCATCCATGATAATGGCGATATGGTTAGGCAACCTGCTAATATCTACGGCCTGCAGCAGTGTTTCCTCATTTTCAGAAATCCTTTCTTTACTGAAGAGACCTGTTATCCTTTTAAACATCTCAGAGCCTCCAATATAACAACCCCCTTCCGGATATGAAGGGGGTTCAATGCATTACTCTTCAATAATAGCTCCGGTAGGGCACATATCCACGCACGTTCCACAATCTTCGCATGCAGTGGTTATTTTAAATATTTCGCCCTCCTCAATAGCTCCATTGGGACAGGAATCCAAACAGGTACCGCAGGCCAGACATTCATCTGTGATTTTAAAGGCCATTTAGTACACCTCCTTTCCCTTTCTCCTCACAAACCACCGTAATTACTACTTCTTGGGGACCAGCAGGCCGTACCCTTACTACACGTTTTAGCCCTTCCGGGTTTCCCTTAGGTGGTTTGGAAATGACCTCAGATACATCATAACCGGCATTTCTGAGAAGGGGCACTGCATCATCCAACAGAAAACCTAACACATCAGGTATACCCATCTAAACCTGCAAGATCTCCTGCTCTTTAGATTTTAACATTTCATCGATTTCTTTAATAAATTTATCAGTGATTTTTTGCATGTCGTCCTGACCCCGTTTTACCTCGTCCTCTGGTACCCCGTCCTTTTGTTTTGCCTTGATGCTATCATTAACATCACGACGAATATTTCTAACAGCAACTCGTCCTTCTTCGGCTTTTTTCTTAATGACTTTAACCAGCTCTGTTCTGCGTTCTTGAGTCAATTGGGGTATGGTCAGACGAATTACTGTGCCATCACTGGTAGGAGTAATACCCAAATCAGATTTAAGAATTGACCTTTCGATTTCAGGCATAGCACTCTTATCCCAGGGTTGAATCACAAGGCTACGAGGCTCTGGTACAGAGATGTTCGCAAGTTGATTTAATGGGGTAGGAGTTCCATAATAAGAAACTGTAACTTTATCTAACAAGGCAGGGGTTGCACGACCGGCACGTAGTGATGCAAATTCCTTACGAACCACTTCCACGGACTTCTTCATGTTATCTTCAGCAGCAGAAATAATATCTTTAAGCATTTTATTCCCCCCCAACAAAGGTACCTATCCGTTCCCCTAATATTGCTCTCTTGATATTGCCTTCTTTATTTAAGTCAAAAACCAGCAGTGGAATCCGATTATCCATACAAAGGGAGGCAGCAGTGGAATCCATTACTTGAAGACCCTTCTGCAAAACATCTATGTATGTTAGTTGTTCAAACTTCTTAGCCTCGGGATTCTTAAGGGGATCAGCCTCATATACCCCATCTACCTGCTTTGCCATAAGAATAATCTCTGCTTCAACTTCCGCAGCACGCAGGGCAGCTGTTGTATCTGTAGAGAAGTATGGATTTCCGGTGCCGGCAGCAAAGATTACAACCCTACCCTTTTCCATATGCCTAATGGCTCTACGTCTGATGTAGGTCTCTGCCACTGCCATCATTTCGAAGGCAGTTTGAACCCTTGTGTCAACGTCAATTTTTTCTAAGGCATCCTGCAGTGCCAAAGAATTTATTACAGTTGCCAGCATACCCATATAATCAGCAGTGGCTCTGTCCATTCCTTTAGTACTACCTGATATCCCTCGCCAAATATTGCCGCCGCCCACAACAATGGCTAATTGGACCCTTAATTCAATTACATCCTTAATTTGGCTTGCAATTGAGTAAACTACTTCCGGGTCTATTCCATAGCCTTTAGTTCCTGCCAGGGCTTCTCCACTTAACTTCAGAATTACCCTCCTGAACTTGGGAGTTACCATGTGGGTGTCCTCCAGTCTGGTAGATCTGTAATTCTACAACCTTTAAAAAATTCCTGCAAAAAATAACTATTGCCTATTAACACTTAATTTGAGCAGCTACTTCTGCAGCAAAATCATCTGAGCGTTTTTGTAAACCTTCGCCCATTTCGTAACGTGTAAAGCGGCGAACATCAATCTTTTCACCTATTTTAGCAATAACCTCATTGATTACTTGCTGAACAGTTTTATCAGAATCCTTAATAAAGGGCTGCTCTAAGAGACAAACCTCTTTATAATATTTTTCAATACGTCCTTCAACCATTTTATCAACAATCTTCTCAGGTTTGCCTTCATTTAAGGCCTGAGCCCTTAATATTTCGCGCTCTTTTTCAATAGCCTCACTGGGCACTTCTTCTTTACGAACATATTCGGGCTTAGCAGCTGCTATCTGCATAGCAATATCTCTGGCCAATCCACGGAAGTCTTCGTTTTTAGCCACAAAGTCTGTTTCACAGTTAACTTCTACTAAAACACCAATTCTTCCGCCACCATGAATATATGATTCAACGATGCCCTCTGCGGCAATACGACCTGCCTTTTTAGCAGCGGCAGCCAGACCTTTCTCACGTAAAAATTCAATAGCTTTGTTCATATCTCCATTAACTTCAGCTAAGGCCTTTTTGCAATCCATCATACCGGCCCCGGTGCGTTCTCTCAACTCTTTAACCATGCTTGCAGAAATTTCCGCCATGACTTTATCCCCCTTTAATTAGGAAATCCAGTTAATCTTGTGCTATTATAACCAAATTCTTCCCTTAACAAACATGAAAAAAGGTAGGGGCCTCCAGTAATACAAGACGCCCTCTACCTAAACTTCTACTCTGCGAGTTGTTCACCCTGCCTGCCTTCCAGAACGGCATCAGCCATCTTTGCGGTAAGCAGTTTTACTGCCCGAATAGCGTCATCGTTACCGGGAATAACATAATCAATCTCGTCAGGATCACAGTTTGTATCAACAATGGCTACAATGGGAATACCCAGTTTGCGAGCTTCGGCCACTGCGATGCGCTCCTTACGTGGGTCAATGACGAATAGGGCACCCGGCAGACGACGCATGTTCTTGATTCCACCTAGGAACTTATCCAGCTTCTCTTTTTCATGTAGAAGTTGAGCTACTTCTTTCTTAGGTAAAACCTCGAAGGTGCCGTCACCTTCCATCCGCTCCAGTTCGTGCAGTCTATCAATACGATGTCTGATTGTTTGGAAGTTTGTCAACATACCACCCAACCAGCGCTGGTTAACGTAATACATGCCACAACGCTCGGCTTCTTCCTTAACAGCCTCCTGTGCCTGCTTCTTGGTACCTACAAACATAATGGTACCGCCTTCAACGGAAAGCTGCTTAACAAAATCATAGCACTCTTCTACCTTGCGAACGGTTTTCTGCAGATCAATGATGTAAATACCGTTACGGTCAGTAAAGATGTAGGGTGCCATTTTTGGGTTCCACCTACGTGTCTGGTGTCCGAAATGAACACCTGCTTCCAGCAATTGTTTCATGGAGATAACTGCCATAGCTAGTTACACCTCCCCTCTCAAATGTTTTTAATCCTCCGTTACCATCATTTTCGACAAGACCTTTCAAAGAAAGGCAACCTTGCCCGAATCCGACAACGTGTGTAATTAACACCAAGGCATATTTTAGCATAATAAGATGTTTGACGCAAGAGCAATTAGTACTCAATTTATGCTATTATTAAAACCCAGTTGTAGCTTTCGTTTACAGTCAGTCAGAGGGTCCTGTTCTTTTAAACAGGACCCTCAATAATAATCTTTAGTTGTGCTTTAATCTCTGCAGTTCTTCTATTAGCCTGTCATTAAGCACCCGTATATAGGTACCCTTCATGCCTAAGGATTTGGATTCGATTACTCCAGCGCTTTCAAATTTTCTCAGTGCATTCACGATAACTGACCTGGTGATTCCTACACGGTCTGCTATTTTACTGGCAACCAGAACCCCTTCGTCACCTTCCAGCTGTTCAAATATATGTTGAACGGCATCCAGTTCGGAGTAGGATAGGGTTCCCAGGGCAATTTGTACCGCTGCTTTTTTGCGGGCTTCTTCTTCCATTCTGCCCGCCCTTGCCCGGAGAATTTCCATGGCCACAACGGTTGCACCGTATTCAGCAAGGATCAAATCTTCGTCAGTAAAGCTTTGGTTGAACTTAGCCAGCACCAGAGTTCCTAAGCGGGAACCTGCGCCAACGATGGGAACAACTGTGGAGACTTTGTTCATGTGCTTGCATCCTTCTTCGTTGAAAAAAACACAAGCATTTACTGTCTGGCAAAAGTTTGCGTGGGTTTCATTAATGTCAAGTAGTCTTTCATTGTACTCTTCCGGAAACCTCTTGGACCCTTCAACAATGTCACGCATAATGCCGCAGGCAAACTGGGGCATAAAATTATAGCCCAGAGCCCTGCCCCGGCGGTCAATTATATAGCAGTTAGCTTCAATATTTTGTGATAATACTTCAGCAATTTCGCCGAAATCAACAGGGTAGCCAGCAGATTTTTGCAACAGTTTATTAATCGTTCTAGTTCTGTCTAGTAGGTTGTTCACCTTTGTCACTCTCCTTGTGTATTAAAGAATATAGCGGCTAAGATCTCGATTTGCTACAACATTGCTTAATTTTTCACGAACATATTCACTATCTATAGTGAGTGACTGTCCCTCCAATTCCGGAGCTTCAAAAGAAACATCCTCTAGAAGTTTCTCCAATATAGTATGAAGCCTGCGGGCACCTATGTTCTCATTTTGTTCATTTACAGTATAAGCTATATCAGCAATTTCGACAAGTGAATTTTTTGAAAATTCAATATTAAGGCCTTCAGTCTTCAAGAGTTCTGTATATTGCTTGATTAAAGAGTTTCTTGGTTCTACCAGAATTTGTTCAAAATTACTCCGGCTCAAGCTTTCCAGCTCCACTCTGATGGGAAATCTCCCTTGAAGTTCTGGGATAAGGTCAGAAGGTTTAGAGATATGGAAGGCACCTGCAGCAATAAATAATACATGATCTGTCTTTACAGGTCCATACTTGGTCATAATTGTTGATCCTTCCACTATTGGCAGGATATCCCTCTGAACGCCTCCCCTAGATACATCCGGGCCACCGGCAGCTCCCTCCCGGGTAGCAATTTTATCTATTTCATCAAGAAATATGATCCCTTGATTCTCGGCCCTTTTAACTGCTTCAGAATTTATTTCATCCATGTCAATCAATTTTTGTGCTTCCTGATTGATTAGGAGTTTCCTGGCTTCACTTACAGTTACCTTTCTTTTACGCTTCTTTTTAGGGAAAATATTACCGAGGACATCTTGCATATTTACACCCATCTCTTCCACACCGCTATTAGAAAAGACTTCTAGCATGGGAGTATGGTTGTCGTCTACTTCAATTTCCAAATACTCCTTTTCCAACTCCCCACGGGCTAATTTTTCCCTTAGGGTCTCCCTTTCAAATTTTATCCTGCTGTTCTGCTGATCCCAGGTCTTATCTTCCTCAGGCTTTTCCTGAACACCACCAAAAAGCATTTCAAAGGGATTTTTTACTGGTGAAGGTTTGCTGGGCATTGGCGCCAGTAATTCAATAATTCTCTCATCGGCCATCTTCTTTGCCCGTTCCTGAACCTCTTCCAGCTTTTCCTGTTTAATCATACGGATTGCGGTTTCAACCAGATCCCTGACCATGGATTCAACATCCCGGCCCACATAGCCAACCTCGGTAAATTTTGTGGCCTCAACCTTTACAAAGGGGGCTTTAACAAGTTTGGCTAAACGTCTAGCAATTTCAGTTTTTCCAACCCCGGTTGGTCCAATCATTAAAATGTTCTTAGGTACAACTTCATCCTTTAATTCCTCGGGCAGATTACTGCGGCGGTATCTATTTCTTAAAGCTACTGCCACTGCCTTTTTGGCCTGTTCCTGTCCTACGATATATTTATCCAGCTCAGTTACAATTTCCCTCGGTGTTAGGGCCTTCATAGGCTCCACTCCTTTAGAATCCGTAGTTATATTTCTTCCACCACAATATTATGGTTGGTATAAACACATATGTCTGCTGCAATACTAAGGGCCTCATGTACCACCTCTTTAGGCAGTAGTTCTGTATGTTTAACCAGTGCCCGGGCAGCGGCCAAAGCATATGCCCCTCCTGAGCCTATGGCTGTTACTCCTTCGTCCGGCTCAATAACCTCACCATTACCTGATAAAACCAGGAGATGCTCTTTATTTGCCACAATCAACATTGCTTCTAGGGCACGCAGGTGCTTATCGGTGCGCCAATCCTTAGCAAGTTCAACTGCCGCCCGCATAAGATTGCCATGGTATTCTTCAAGCTTTTTTTCAAACTTTTCAAATAAGGTAAAGGCGTCTGCCACAGAACCTGCAAAGCCTGCAATTACTTGGCCTTGATGTAGTCTTCTAACTTTACGGGCTGTATGTTTCATAACAGTATTCTGTCCAAAGGTGACCTGACCATCTCCGGCCACTGCAACTTCTGTTCCTTTTTTTACTGCAACAATGGTAGTTGCGTGAAACATTAACATCCCTTCCTCTTTATTATTTCCCTAAGCCCTGGGATGGGCCAAGCGATAGACCTTTTTAAGTTTTTGTTTGGTGATATGGGTGTAAATCTGTGTAGAGGACAGGGATATATGACCAAGTAATTCCTGAACACTACGTAAATCTGCCCCGTTATCAAGTAAATGGGTGGCAAAGGAATGCCGTATATCATGGGGACTAATTCTATTTTTAAGGTTTATCAGCTGGCAGTATTTAGTTACTATTTTTCTTATACTTCGGTCAGAAAGTCTTGAACCTTTATAATTCACAAATACAGCCGGGCAATCTATTTTTGCCAGCAAAGGCCTGCTCTTTGACAAATAAACTTCCATAGTATAAATAGCCTGGTCATGAATCGGTATAAGTCGTTCCCTTGACCCCTTGCCCCATACCTTGATAAATCCCCTATCAAGCTCCATATTGGAGAGGTCCATAGAAACCAACTCAGATACCCTAATACCTGTAGCATAAAGCATTTCCAGCAGAGCCTTATCCCTAATACCCAAGGGGGTGCTATCGGGTGCCTCAATGAGTCTCTTTGTATCTTCCTGATAGAGAAACCTCGGGAGTCTTTTCTCCTGCTTAGGATTTACCATCTTAGCTATTGGACTCCCCATTAGTATACCTTCTCTATACAGATGTTTAAAAAACGATCTCCAGGCTGCCAATCTCCTGGCAATTGAGGCCCTGCTTAAATCCTTTTGCTTTAAAAAAGCCAGGAATTGTCTAAATAGTTTGCTGTCAATTTGTGACGGGAGTAACATTTCCTGGGATACTTCGAGTCTTGTGGAAAAAAAATCGATTCCTGCAAACAAATCCCTCTGGTAGGCCTCTATTGTCAGTTCAGAATAGTTCTTTTCTATTTTTAAATAATGAATGAAATGGTCTACCAAATTATACATTTATATACACCACAATATCTTGATATGATATCAAACAAAATATAGCATATACAGGATTGAAATTGCAACTACCTTTTGACAATTTAAATTTGAATTGTCTTTTCTTGTTCCATCCAATGTTCTAAAATTTGAACAGACCTCTCGGCCTGAGCCTTACCCCGCTCCCTTTTTCCCTTTATCTTTACTGGCAGCTCAGGAAACAAGCCAAAAGTTACATTCATTGGCTGAAAATTCCCACCCGGGGCGGTGGTAATATAATGTAATAATGAGCCATGGGCCGTTTCTCTGGGCATCATCACGGGTTTTTTGTCTAATGCAAGCAGTGCTGCATTCATTCCTGCCACTAGGCCTGCGGCGGCTGATTCAACATATCCTTCAACCCCGGTAATTTGACCGGCAAAAAATATTCTTTCATCACTTTTTAACTGCAAGGTTGGCTCAAGAAGCTCCGGAGAGTTAATATATGTATTGCGGTGCATTACCCCATAGCGCACAAATTCTGCCTTTTCTAAGCCAGGAATTAAGCTAAAAACCCTCTTTTGCTCCCCCCATTTAAGGTTTGTTTGAAAGCCCACAAGATTATACAGGGTGCCCTCGGCATTATCTTGCCTCAGCTGCACTACTCCGTGGGGCCTTTTGCCCGTTCTAGGATCAGTAAGCCCAACAGGTTTTAAGGGTCCATAAAGAAGAGTATCCCTACCCCTTGTGGCAAGGACCTCAACCGGCATACAGCCCTCAAAATGTACCTGCTTCTCAAAATCCTTTATTGGTGCACGCTCGGCATTAATCAGTTCATTGTAGAAAACATCATACTCTTCCCTGGTCATTGGGCAATTGAGATAAGCTTCTTCCCCTTTGCCGTATCTTGAAGCCCTAAATACCTTGTTTAAGTCAAGAGATTCTAAAGATACTATGGGGGCAGCGGCATCATAGAAATAGAGATAACCTTCACCAGTTAATCTAGCAATAGCTTGTGATAAATCCGGTGAGGTTAATGGCCCTGTAGCAATAATAACAATACCCTCCTCTGGTATTGTTATTAACTCTTCCCTATGAATATTAACCAGTGGATTATTTTCAAGAAGATCAGTTATTTCCCGGGAAAACCCTTCCCGATCAACTGCCAGAGCACCGCCCGCAGGCACCCTGTGTTTATCTGCCGCAAGCATTGTTAAAGAACCCAGACGCCGCATCTCCTCTTTTAACAAACCCACGGCGTTTTCGATGGCTGCCGCTCTTAAAGAATTACTGCATACTAATTCAGAAAAATTCTGGGTATGATGGGCCGGTGTATTCTTATGAGGTCTCATTTCAAATAAATTAACCTCTATACCCCTGCGAGCCAGTTGCCAGGCGGCCTCAGAGCCCGCTAGGCCAGCCCCAATTACTGTAACAGACATTGTTGTTTGCCTCCTAATTGAGCAGCGGTCTACACCTTACTTTTTCCTCTGCCTTTGACTGTCTTGAGCTTTTCACTTTTTTTCTTGCTCGAACTATCAGTAGTAGTTTTCTTGCCCTTAGCGTTTATTTTATTCCCCATATCCTTTGGGTTTTCTTGTTTGCTTGGACATAGTTCATTTACACAGTGTAAACTTTTCTGATTTCCACGGCTATTTTTCTCTACCAGCATTCCCTGGCAATGGGAACATTTTTCCTTAGTGGGAACATCCCAGGTCACAAATTCACAATCTGGATACTTACTGCAACCGTAAAACTTGCGACCTTTTTTACTCCTGCGCAGTACCATTTCACCTGCACATTTTGGGCAACCGACACCAGTAGGCTCCAAAAGTGGTTTTGTATTGCGGCAGTCAGGAAAACCAGGGCAAGCTAGGAACTTTCCGTATCTTCCCAATTTAATCACCATGTTTTTACCACATTGCTCGCATATTTCCTCAGTAACTTCATCGGCTATTTGAACCTTGCCAATTTTTTCTTCGGCTGTTTCCAAGGTTCCCTTAAAGGGATGATAAAATTCCTTTAATACTCCAACCCACTTTTCATCCCCTTCGGCAATTTTATCTAGTTTCTCTTCCATATCAGCCGTAAACTCAATATTAATAATTTCCGGAAAATGGTTTTTTAACATATCAACCACAATTACTCCCAGCTCCGTGGGATAAAACTGCTTTTTCTCCCTTACCACATAGCCACGCTTTTGTATGGTTTCCACAATGGGAGCATAAGTACTAGGCCTTCCAATGCCCTTTTCTTCCAATGCCTTTACCAGGGTTGCGTCGGTATAACGTGGTGCCGGTTGTGTGAAATGCTGCTTGGGAGTGAGGGATTTTGCCTCCAATCGGTCACCTTGATTTAATTCAGGAAGAATTCTTTCTTCTTCCTTGGAATCATCATCTGTACCTTCAATGTAAACCTGCATAAAACCAGGAAACTTTACAATTGATCCCGTTGCCCTGAAGATATAGTCATCACCGGCAGCAATATCCAGGCTGGTTGTATCAATTATTGCCGGTGCCATTTGGCTGGCTAAAAATCTTGACCAAATTAGACGATAAAGCTTGAATTGATCATTGGTAAGAAACTGTTTTATACTTTCTGGTTCATGACTTATCGAAGTAGGTCTGATGGCCTCGTGGGCATCCTGTACCTTTCCTTTGGCAGCAATTTGCTTTGATTGCTTAGGAATATAGGCAGGACCAAACCTATCCATGATAAATTTATTCACTTCTTCCACAGCTGTTTCAGATACCCTGGTTGAATCTGTACGAATATATGTAACCAGACCCATAGGCCCTTCTTTACCAAGCTCAATACCTTCATATAACTGTTGGGCTACCACCATTGTTTTACGGGAGGTAAAGTTAAGCTTTCTAGAGGCTTCCTGCTGCAGAGAGCTTGTAGTAAAGGGGGCTGCAGGATTTCTCAATTTCTCTTTCTTGGTTACATTTGAGACAACATAAGAAATACCCTTAAGTTCAGCCAATATTTTATCCATGGCCCCTTGATTAGGTATCTCTATTTTCTTATTTTTATATTTATTCAACTTAGCCTCAAAGGCATTTTTCCCTGGTTTTGTAAACTTCCCCGTCAGGGACCAATATTCTTCCGGAACAAAGGCTTGTATTTCTTCTTCCCTGTCACAAATTAGCCTAACTGCAACTGATTGAACTCTTCCTGCCGAAAGACCCTTTTTCACCTTGCGCCAAAGCAGGGGGCTAAGATTATAACCTACTAAACGGTCTAGTATTCTTCTGGCCTGTTGAGCATTTACCCTATCCAAATCAATTGGTCTAGGGTCCTTAACAGCCTGTTGAATGGCGTTTTTTGTAATTTCATTAAATTCAATGCGGCAGGCGCTTTTATCATCAATTTCAAGGAGTTTAGCCAAATGCCAGGCAATAGCCTCTCCTTCCCTGTCAGGGTCAGATGCCAGCAATATTTTATCAGCCTTTTTAACAGCTAGACGTAAATCCTTGATAATGTCACCCTTGCCTCTAATGGTGATATATTTAGGAGAAAATTCCTGGTCTACGTCTACACCGAACTGGCTTTTGGGTAAATCACGAACATGGCCCATTGAGGCTTTAACCGTATAGTTTCGCCCAAGATACTTACCAATACTCTTGGCCTTGGCTGGAGACTCAACTATTACTAATGTTTTACTCAAATTGGTACACCCCACATTACTGAAAGCCCTATTTGCTTCCTTTGTCACCAGGACTTCATATTAGCTAATATTACTGTCCTTGTTTTTTTATATCTATAAAGTACCTAGGATATTTAGAACTACTCTTCTTAGATGCTAGAACGAACATATAGTTTTCCTGGAAGTATTCTAACTAAACCTTTAATTTCTAACAGCGTGACGTTCGCCGCTACTTCTTGGGGAAGTAGTCCAACCCTTTTAATAATCTGATCCATGTCAATTGGATCATAGGACAGGATTGACCAAATAGCTAGCTCTGTCTTGTTCAAGCCTAAAGAATCAATTCCTTTAGGAGTTAAAGTAACTGCCAGTTCACCCAGGCCTAGCACTTCCAATATTTCTGGTGAACAGGTCACAAGATGAGCCCCCTGCTTGATAAGTTTATTAGTACCGGCACTCTTGTTACTTGTAACATTACCCGGCAGTGCAAATACCTCTCTTCCTTGTTCGAGGGCGCAATCTGCAGTTATTAGAGCTCCACTTCTCTCTGCGGCTTCAATAACTAGTATCCCCTGGCATAAACCACTTATAATTCTATTTCGACATGGGAAATGCCATGGCAATGGTTTTGCTCCCGGTGGAAACTCAGTAATAACCGCCCCACCATTATTAACTATATCAAGCATTAATTTTTTATTTTCCCTGGGATATATTATATCCGGCCCACAGCCAAGGACAGCAAGGGTTTGTCCTCTGCCCTTTAGTGCCCCCCGATGAGCAGCAGTGTCAATTCCTCTAGCCAGCCCACTTACTATCACTATACCGGCTTGACCTAATTCACTAGCAAAGGTTTCCGCCGCAGCAATTCCATAGGGGGTGGCCACCCTCGATCCAACAACAGCTAAATGGGCCTTGTCACTCCTTGGCAGCTTTCCTCTAACAAATATTGCCGGTGGAGGATCGTATATATTCTTTAGCATAGCCGGATACTGCTCATCAACAACTGTGATTACAGAACACTCTATCTCATCCAGGTATTTAATAATAATCTCTAAAGGGAGACTTTCCCTCTTTTTGGCAAGCACCTTAGCCTTCTTCGGACCCAAAAACGGTGCCGTTGCTAATTCTGATTCAGAGGCCAGCCAAGCATTCCTGGGAGAACCAAAATAATCAATGGTTTGCCATACCAATCGGCCTGAACCGGGTAGAAGTAGTTGCCAGTATAACCAAAATCTACGAGTATCCAAACAACCAACCCCTTTAAGTCCTACCACTTTCGGGGTGACATCTGGTTTTTCCTTCCATATTGATAAAACTAATTTGTCATTTCTAAAATTCTTCTTAATGATTGCTTTAAAGTAAACATTTCTCGATGTAATTCACCAAATAACTTCAACCTGTTAAAAATACTATTTATATTAAATTGTTCAGGAATAATGTCAAGTTTCTCTATCTCTTCCCATATTAGGGGAGTAGATACAGGTGCCCCAGAAAGTGGCCTTAGACTATATGTCCAAGCCATACTTTTCCCTCTGGTGTTCTGAAGATAATCTACATAGACTTTATCCTTTGCCCTCTTTCCCAGGGTTCTTTCGATGGTCGCCCTTTCCGGATAAGCCTGTGTCACCAGTTTTGCAATAAAACCCATGGCCTTAGTGACTTCTTTAAAATTATAAATTGGTTCAATGGGCACAAATATATGTATGCCACTGGCACCGGATGTTTTAGGAAAGCCCTTTAACCCTAGCTGCTCCAAAGCCTGTCTAACAACTTTGGAAACTTTTAATACATCGAAAAAGGTGGCTTCATCTCCAGGATCTAAATCTATAATGGATAAATCAGGGCACTCTAAATTATTTTTGTTTGAAAGTAACGCATGAACTTCAATACAACCCTGATTGGCAAGCCAAACAAGGGTTGCCACATCCTCACAGACTATATAATTTATAGTCTTCTCGGAATGGGATATGGGTTGAATCTTGACCCATTCCGGTGCATAGCTTGGACATTCCTTTTGATAGAAGAATTTCCCTTGAATGCCATTGGGATACCTTTTCATAACCAGCGGTCGTCCCTCAATAAATGGCAATAAGTATGGGGCAATGTCCGTATAATACTGTAACAAATGGGCCTTGGTCAACCCCTCCGGCCACATTAGCTTGTTTAAATTAGTAAGTTTTACATTTTTACCCTCTATGGACACCTCTGTATCTTTAGCCATTAGCATGTCTCTCACCTTTTTCAACAAGATTCCTTCCATATAAAGTAGTTAATATTAAAGAAGTAATTGTTGCCCTTAGGCACATCGAAAGCTTTCCGCTACGTTAAATATAATAGCCCGGCATTAGCCGAGCTATTACACTTTACCTTAAATAATTATGGGGAAGGCTTAACCCATACCGGGCAAGCAACCCTAGCAGTAAAAATTTTTTAATATAAATAACCTGAGACTGAAAATCTTCTATTTCTTGAGAAATACCTTCAATAGAGACAATGAGAGCAGCTTCGCCAAAGTGTTCATTGGCTAGTTCCTTCAGCTTATATTTTCCTACACCTGCTTTTATCCCCTGATATTGCTTAGGCCTCTCTATTTCGATACCCAATTGCTCCAATTCATTTAAATAACGATAAATATGTCTTTTGCTTACACCACATACTTCTACCAAATGTTGAAGGGTAACCCCTTCATCCAAATTATTTGATTTAAGCTGTTCCAATACTTTATTTAAGTTTTCCGCATGATTGTGTCTGCCCCGTCTAGTTGGTTTCGAAAGGGCTTTTATTGCCATCTATTTTTCATCACTCCTAAATAATATCATTAACGAGTACTGCAAAAGATATATACCCGGGCCCATAACAGGCCCGGGTATGGTTTTTAGTGCATTAGGGCAGGTATACCTATAATTGGCCAGAAGGTTAATGAGAAGATAGCCACCATTGCCAGTATGGCTGCACTGGCAGGAATACCTGTCATGAAGAATTCTCCCGTGGTGAACTGCTTTGATTCATAGGCAATAGCATTAGGGGCAGCACCAATCAGGAGCAGAAATGGCATGCCTGACATTGCTACTGAGGAGTAAAGAATTATCTCAGGATTTACTCCTAAATACTTCGCAATAACCAGTGCAACTGGCAAACAAATGGAAATTGCTGCAACGTTCATAATAAAGTTGGTTAATATTAATACCAAGAAGGAAATACCTAACAGGAATAACAACCAAGGGGCGTCTTTAATGATTGACAACCAACTTACGGCCATCCATTCAGCGGCACCTGTCTGCCAGAGGGCAAAGCCGATACTCATAGCACCCGAGAATAACAGTACAATATTCCAGGGAATAGATTTTTCCAGTTCTTTAACAGTAAGTACCTTGGTAATAAAGAATATCAAACCTGCCACAAGTAGCGGAACTGAACGATCTAAACCTTGTAATGCTGGGATAAACTTTTGGAAGATAAGGGTACAAAGGGCTATAGCTACCACTAATAAAACAAATATCTCCTGTTTTGTTATTGGGCCCAGCTTATCAAGCTCTGTTTGAGCCCGCTGACGCAACCCAGGAACCACTAGTTTTTCTGGTTTAAATACGGTAATCATCAATATGAAGACCATAAACACTGCCAGCCAGCCAAAGGGAGCTAATGCAGCAGAGAATTGTAAAAAGCTAACATCTTGACCAGTAAATTCCTTGAAAAACCCTACAGCTGCCGGGTTGCGAGCGCCACCCATCAGTGTACAGATACTACCTGCTCCAGCTGCAAAGGCCATACCCATAAATAAGGCCTTACCAAATTTACTTGGTCTTTCGGGATCACCACCATAAAGGGCTAGGATAGACATCATAATTGGGAACATGGCACCAGCCACTGCTGTGTGTGCCATTACGTGGGTCAATAGGGCAGTTAAAACAAAAACTCCTAAAAGAATCTTTCTGGTATCTTCACCAACAACAACTAACATTTTATAAGCAACTCTTTTGGTTATTCCACATTGGGTAAAGGCTAAGCCTACCAATAATGAACCTAGGATGAACATTACAGTGGGGTCCATGAAATCACGAAAAGCTTCCTTGGCAGGTCTAATGCCAAATACCGGCTGAAGAACACCAATGGCAATACTTGTTACTCCGATAGGTATAACCTCAAATACCCACCAAATCCCAGCAAGGAGAAATAGTCCCAACCCTGCTTTACCTGCTTGTGTTAATTCAAAGGATTTTCCCATGGGATCAATGGCCGGGGCCAGGGGAGGCATGTAATAGAATAATAGCAGCATACCAAATCCCAGGGCGATAAAGAAATATCTTTTCATCTCTTTGCTCATGCCAATCACCTCGTTTATTAGAATAAAGGTGCTTTTTCTTTCTATTTATCAATGACATAAATTAAGTTCTGTTAAGGTGCTAATTATTCTTCAAGAAATTCTTAGGTTAATCTCTTTGCGCCCTCACCCCCTTGAAAACTAAAAACCAACGCAATTCAGGCCATAAATAGCCAGAATAACGTTGGTTTACTTAATACCAAGCCATAAGGCTCTGTATTTGGTCTACCAACCGCTCTAATTAAGATAACTCGCACCACAACCTCTTAAAGCTGTAGGCCAGTTAGTTAATTCTAAATTTTTTCTCTAAATCTACATTTAAAATAAAGGCGTCAATTTGCTCTCCTGTTCTTATACTTATATCACCGTGACTGCTGATAACTTGACACTTTAATATCTCAGATACTATATTTTCAATTCTTTCCATATAAGATTCCCTAAGCTCTAACCTCAATTGTTTTACCAGGGCTCGGCCCTTTTGTGTATTGCTCACATGTTTTTCTTCCTTGGTCAGAACACCCTTTGAGCGTACAATAACCATGTCTCTACATATCATTGCCTTTGTAGTTTCTGGTCCCCTACCCACAAGTTCCCGGTGAAACTTTATAAAGGCTTCACAAATTTGTTTTTCTAAAATTTGCTGCTGACTCATGCCAACTCCCCCCTCAGAAAAAGGTCCTCCAATTGTTCTTTTTGACACAAGGTAGGTTGTGCGATGACAAATATTTTTATAAAACTATTTCCCGCACCCTGCTATAAAGTCATGGATATATTTCCCGGGAAAGCCTCTATACACTTGTTTCAATATGACAAAGAATATATATTTGTAGTGACAATTTTTATTGTCTTAACCTTACAGATTTACTATAATTCTGTACAGCCTCATTTTTTAGGGTTTAATGACAATTCCACAAGGTTTCTCCCTTGTTCTTCTGATATATATAGCTAGCTCATGATTTTGTTTTTTTATTCACATTCATCATAAAAAACAGGCCCCTTCTACAGAAAGGGCCTGTTATAATTATTTAGATAGCTGTGGGGGCTAATTTCCTACCTAGAAAAAATAGGCCGTCTTCCACCTTTGCTTTGTTTTTCTCGGGGTTCTTTTCAATTCCTTCGTAATTGCGGCAACTGGTTGGTATTACAGCAATATCAGTGACTAGCATATATTCAATTTCTGCCGGTGACAGCTTGCGAACCTCTGCCTCAGCATTTTTTATTGCATTATTGATTATGACATTAAGATTGTTTCTAATATCACAAGATTCTCGTTTAATACAGGTACCACATCTTGAATTTCCACCCATCATCCATTCCCCCTCCTTAATATTATACCCCAAACTAAACAAGGCCAGCATGATCGCACGAAATAATTTCGAACATCATGCTGGCCTACCCAATGCCAAGGGACTCTTCGCACTTTGCCTGCCAGGCTTCATATGTGGTGACATTTTACTTTGTCTTAAAGTATCTTTTTCTGATAATTTTGTACAGAGGTATTTTGGGTTGTTCTAAGTATTTAATTTGCTCTAGCTCTTGTTTTAATACATTTACTCAATATTACTAAGAATAAAACTTTTTTGTCACTACAAGCGGGATCTAAAAAGCCCGATGAATCATTCACCGAGCATTTTAGCTCCTGCTTTTTAAAAATTAGTTTCTCCGTTATAATATTCCACATTTTATTGTCAATATAGTCATTATTTAGTATAATTATTTTTTCATGCATACTTTCTTGTCTTTATATTTGAATTGGTCTCTCTTTAACACTGTAACTAACGCTTCTAACAAAGGAGTTAGCCTCTTCAAGGGCTTTTCCAGAAGAGGCAAATACCTCATCCTCTTGAGTAAATATATTTTCCTCACCTATATGTTTAATAACATGCATTCTCTCCAACATCCTGTGAATCTTGGGTGTTACCCCGGATAAAATAACCCTATTACCATCAGCCATGCCCCTATTGATAAAAGCTTCAATAACCTCAAGGGCGGTAATATCGATAACAGATACACCCTTAAACCTGACTAAATAAACCTTGGATTCTCCATAGGCTTCACTTAATTTCTTTTCTAAATCCGATGCAGAGCCAAAATACAGACTCCCTTCCAGTTGAATTATGGCTATGGATGGCCTCTCTCCATTAATTTCCTGCTCAACAAACCTGCCGTCAGTTGCCTGGATTGGAGCAAGGGTTCTGACACCTGCAACTCCTGAGTCTTTTAAATATAATAGTAAAGATGTAGCTACCCCGGCATAGATTGCTTGTTCTAGGTGGGGAGCAAATATAGTAGTAAACATTGTAACCAGTAAAACAACGGCATCATTAAAGTTTGTTTTTAGTACTTTCACCAGGGCTTTTTTATCAACCATGGAATAGGCCACCACCATTATTACACCGGCTAGGCTGGCATTAGGAATATACTTTGCGTAGGGAGCAAAGAAAATCAGGACAATAAGGATGATTATACCAACTAACACACCGGCTAACCTGGTCTTTCCACCATTTTGGTAGGTAATTGCTGAACGGGTGAAGGAGCCAGAACCGGCAATACTGCTCAAAAATGCTCCGCCCATGTTAGCTATACCTTGTCCAATGAACTCCTGATTCGGATCAATTTTTTGCAAGGTTCTTGACGCAATAGCCTTTGATATAGCCACAGCCTCAACTAAGCCGATGATGGCTATAACTATTGACCCACTGGCAAGATCTGTTATTGCCGAAAGACTAAAATTTGGCATGCTCAAGGGGGGAATAGCCTGCGGGATGTCCCCTGCCATTTTCAAACCGTACTTTTCCAAATCAAAAAGCATTACAAGCATGACAGAAAATATTATTCCAAGCAGAGCACCTGGTAGATTTTTATTTATCCTACGGCACAGCAATATCACTGCTATGGTAAATAATCCAAGACCAAGGGCCACTAAGTTTGTTGTACCTATGTTTTCAAAACAAGCTATCACCTTTCCGATACTGGAGAGATGACCATCAGGTAGTTTAACTCCAAGCAGGTTGTTCAGTTGACCCATCGCAATTATTATACCGGCACCTGCAGTAAAACCCACAATCACGGCATGTGATACATAATTGACTAGCGAGCCAAGTCTAAAGGTTCCCATGATAAATTGTATAGCCCCAACCATAAAGGTAAGTAAAAACAGTGTCGCAAAAAAATCCCCTTGACCGGCATATATTGCCATATAGCTGGCAATGAGCAGGCAAATAGCATTGGTTGGACCAGTAGCAAGGTGATTGGAACTACCGAAGGCTGACCCTAAAATGGTTAAAACAATGGCAGAATAAAGGCCATAGGCAGGGTTTACACCCGCAATCATAGCATAGGCCATTGACTGAGGCAGCGCTACAACAGCAACCGTCATGGCTGCAATAAAATCAAATCGAAGGTCCTTTTTGTCGTAGGTTCTTATAGTATCCACAATAGGGATAAATTTTCCGATACTCATATTTTAGCCCCCAAACAAAAATTATTTAAGGTTGCAATGCTTTAATAATTGGGATTGTGAAACTTGGAGCATCAAAGGCTAAAAAAATAAAAACATGTTGTTTCTCAATCCAAGGTGCTTAGCGAAATCCTTTGAATAAAATAAACGACAAGTCTTTCTACCCCATTCGAAAATAGCCATCAATTACACAATTCCCTGCCTTCGAAGACTTTCTCTGCCTGTGGGCGCATAATATGGCTTTGCAATTTTCGAGCAATTTGTGCTGAAGCCAACTAGGTTGAATGACCTCAACACCACTTCCCCACTGGGTTAATAAGCCTACCATATCCCTAATTCTTTTGGTTGTGATTTGAAATATATAACTACCATCCCTTTGCCTCTGTCGACCAGATACCTCTGAGGCTAAACTTCTAAGGACATTGTTTACAATCTTAGGTGAAACCTTAATTCTAATTTCTTCCTTAATCTCCTCAGATTGTTCAGGAACAATATAGGTGTGACGATGAACTGTGATGGCATCTTGCAAATCGTAGGATACTATAGGATAGTGCAAGGGCAAGATTATACCCTGCTGCATCAACCAGTTTCTTAAAAGCACTTCCCTAATAAACAATCTGGCGGCTAATATCTCATTTTTAAAACTATCCATAAATTCTAGAAGATTAATTAACGGTAGGGTTATTTCATCTTCGCTTTTTTCATCATCGTTAATACTGTATCTACCACGGGAACTTGCATCATAATTAGTGGTCTTGATAATTTCAAAACCCATACTCTGAAGTTCATTTAAATATCTGTAAATTTGCCTGTTGCTTACTCCGCATTTAAAAGCTAAGTCCTCCAAAGAAATACCACCCAGCCCGTTATATCTCTGTAATTCTCGTAGGACGATCTTTAAGTTGCGGGAATGGTTGTGCTCTCTCTTTTGAGTTTTTTTCCTCATAAAGCATCACCCCATTAATGATAGTAATACTGCACTATTTTCGCCTCTCCAGTAGGAAAGCCGGTTTTGGATTGAAACAACACATCAATAATTCTTAATCGTTGTTCCAGTTCCATATCCTTCAGCAAATCCAATATCACTTCCATATCCTTTTTACAGGTAAGATAATCATTTTCTATAAAGGGAAGAAGCAGTGCGCCAATCTTAACGACATTATTATCGACATGTGGATAAACACTTGCCATTTGGCATGCTTGCAGCGACTGTAGAATATTCTTTTGAATAAGGGAGTGATATTCAGGTTTAATATTGGCTTCCAACCATTCTATTAATTCTAAAAATACTGAACTGTCACAATATTGTTCGTCCGAATTCCTTGCCTCTAACAAATTCATTCACTCCCCCTTAGAAAACATGCTCCTCTACTAACTGGCTAACTTCATAAAAGATTTCTACCGTTCTAACCATGCCAATAACATTACCTTTATCCAATACCGGTATTAGCTCTAATTCATTATTAACAATCAAATAAACAGCATCTAAAATACTATCCTCGGAATTTACACTTAATTGACCAATGGGATTCATTACATCCTTCACCTTTTTATTGGCCTGATTTAAGCAAAGCCTAGTAAAGACTCCATCCCAATGCTTTGGCATCTCACCATTTAATTGGAGTATTCCCAATATATCTCGAAAACTCAATGTACCTACTAACCTTTTGCTATTATCAAACACCAATATTGATCTATGTGCCTGGGAACCGTTTGCACAACCCGAATTAAAAGTACTTCTCAGAATAAAGATGGCATCTTTAAGGGCGTTCTCCGAAAATACAGTGGAATAATCCTGTAAAGGAACCATTATATCCCTTACCTTTTTTTCTTTGCTTCCTGTCATCCAGCACCCACACTCCTTTTAGGCGGGTAAAATGGCGGATTCTAGCTTTCTTCCCCTTTCCGTTCCAAAGAAAAATATTTTTCAAGAATCTCGACGATTACTTTCCCTGTTTCTATTTCATTAAATACATTACAAGAATCCATTTTTTCCTGGGCCCATTCTGCAAATTGATCGTTTGTCATACCGTTCCCTCCTAACAATCCCTTATACAAGAACGTGTTTGTTTTTAGACATTCCCCCACTTCCGAAATAAGAATTTAAGACCTCCGCAATTTGTGATATAATTCTTTTATTAAGCAATAAATATAAGGTACTTAGTCATTTTGTAATTAACTACTCGCAATTATCATGCCAATACAATTTATTGTTATTTGCATAATTTAAATCATGGTTATTGTCTGATATTATGCACTCTCGCTGTATCGCACCTTTCTAAATTTTATTTTTTCTATATTCTCTGCCTTTTAAGCCTTTGCATTTGGAATATTAATTGACTGTTTGTTTTTATGCACTTTATTACCTTAACTGTTTGATAATATTCATTTAGGGAGGGCCTATGCTTAGGGTATTGAAAAAATTCTCTCTGTCAGTTCAAATAATGGTTACTGTCTCAGCTATTTTGCTGATTCCCATTCTTGTTATGGTCTACGATATTTTCTTTGTCAGCGCCAAGGATGAAATGCTTCTACAGACAAAGCAGGAGCGTCTTGAAACAATTGTTAAAACCACAGTCAGGGGCCTGGACAATTATTTAATTGATTTACCTCAAAATGAGGAATTCACGCTCTCCCATGAGAACATTAGGATGTTAGGTACCGCCTTCGAACTAACAGCAAAACCCCTGGCTGATACAAATCCAGGGGTACGGCTAGGGCTTTATTTTCCTCAAAATGATGAAAAATTTGTCTTTGGTTATTTACATCAATATCGTCACTTGTCTCCGGAGGAAATAATAGAAAGGGAAAGAAGAATCTTTAGTGAAGCTTCTTCCGGCCTACTGGCAGTGGAAGCAACAATGAAACCCTATTCCAGCATCACCAGTTCCCTAGGAGACCAGACCTTTGAATATCTAATGCCAGTCATTCATAATGATCAGCTCATAGCCGTAGCCTGGGCAGATGAACTGGTGCACCCGGTTTTTGCACAAAGTAGAAAATTTAGTTTAATAGCCAGATACCTTACTCTACTAGGATTAATTTTTGGCATGGGAGCAACCCTTTATGTAATTCACAATCTGGCCACTGAAGTCCAGGTTATCAAAAAAGGACTTTTAGGTATGGAGGATGATATTAACAAAAGACTCCCACCTATGCCTGGGGAGATTGGGGAAGTTGTACAGGCCATTAATAATATGGCAGATTCTCTAAAAGAAAAGAAGAGATTAGAGGAAGAATTGAGGCGTTCAGAGAGACTGGTTGCTTTGGGAAGATTGGTAACTGGCGTTGCCCATGAATTAAGAAATCCTTTGGGTATTGTGAAAGCCACTATCCAAGTTATGGAGGGAGAGTACAAAGAGCTACCCGGCATTAATGACTATACCAAGGTGATTTGTGAACAAATTAACCGAGGCAATAAAGTTATTCAGGAACTATTAGATTTTGGCCGACCTAGCAAACCCATCGTTAGTCCAACGGATATCAATAGGTTAGTTGAGTCGGTGCTAACCTTCACCTCACCTATGCTGAGGCAAAATAATGTAGCATTGGAAAAAATTCTAAATAACGACTTACCCCTGGCAGATGTTGATTCGGACAGGGTAAAGCAGGTGTTTGTTAATCTAATTCTTAATGCCGTGCAAGCTATGCCTAAAGGAGGAAAGCTCAGTATTAGTACCACAACCCAGGGTAGTTCCGTACAAATTGATTTCAGTGATACAGGTACAGGAATTAAAGATCATGATTTGCCGAGAATATTTGATCCCTTTTATACAACCAAGGATGATGGTGCCGGTCTTGGATTATCAATTTCTCACCAGATAGTCCATCTCCACGGAGGCAATATATGGGTTTCAAATACTTCCTCGGCAGGAACTGTGATTAGTGTTAGTTTTCCACAAAGCGGGAGGGGGCTGATTGGCGTTGAGTAATAAAATTCTTGTTATCGATGATGAAGAGCATATGTGTTGGGCCCTGGAAAAGGGACTGCGCCAAGAAGGTTATCAGGTTTTAACTGCTACCAGAGGGCATCAAGGTCTTGAATTAATTAAAAACGAAACCCCTTCTTTGGTTATTTTAGATCTAAAAATGCCTGAGATGGACGGACTTGAAGTGTTAATAAAAACTAAAGACATACTACCTAAGCTTCCCGTCATTATGGTAACTGCTCATGGGACAATTGATACCGCCATCGAGGCCATGAAGCTTGGTGCAACTGATTATATAACCAAGCCCTTCGATTTAGATGAATTAAAGTTAGTCGTAAAGCAGGCCTTAATGGTTAGTCAGCTTCAAACAGAGGTAACCTTCTTACGCTCAGAACTGACAAAAAAATATGGACGCATTGTGGGTAATAGCAAAGCAATTCAAGAGGTCTGCACACTTATTGAGAAGGTTGCTGACAGCAATGCCACTGTTCTAATTACCGGTGAGAGCGGAACTGGTAAAGAAGTTGCTGCTGTTTCTATCCACCATCTAAGTTCCCGCCGTGATAAACCCTTCGTACCAATAAATTGTGCAGCCCTGCCAGAAGCATTATTAGAAAGTGAATTATTTGGTCATGAAAAAGGGGCCTTTACCGGTGCGGTGGCTAGGAAACTTGGTCGTTTTGAATTGTCCAACGGAGGAACACTGTTTCTTGATGAAGTCACTGAGATGCCCCTATCCATGCAGGTTAAGCTCCTTAGGGTAATTCAGGAAAGACAGTTTGAGCGGGTGGGTGGAAGTGAAAGCATCAAAGTTGATGTACGGGTCATAGCTGCTACCAACCGGGACCCTGTGGAATGTATTAAAACCGGTACTTTGCGTGAAGATTTATATTATAGATTAAACGTATTACCGATTCATCTTCCTCCTCTGCGGGATAGGTTAGATGATATCCCCTTGCTGGTAATGCATTTTTTAAATAAGTTTAATCCGGGACAAGAGCAACCCATTTCTCCAGATGCCATGGGCCTATTATTTTCCTATAATTGGCCCGGTAATATTCGTGAATTACAAAATATTATTGAACGGGCAGTAATCCTATCCCAGGGGCAGGAAATAAAAGCTCATCATCTACCAAAAGAAATACAAAAGAAAGATATTCCACCAGTGGAGAGTGGTTCTGATCTTATAATAAATTTTCCAGAAGAAGGTATTTCCCTAGAGGGTGTCGAGAAGGAACTAATTTTAAAAGCCTTAGAAAAAAGCAACGGCAACCAGACAAAGGCTTCTCAGCTCCTTGGTATAACCAGATCAGCCCTGCTATACAGAGCCCAAAAGTATCAAATAAAGCTTTAGCTAATAAAACCACAACCCTATACTTGAGTTGTGGTTTTAAACTCTAGTGGTTTACAGTCAGCAGGACTTTTGTCATGTCTTAAACCTTTATAGCTTGGGTGTCTTAATCTATTATCCGGGCTTATTTCGGAATAATTTACCTCACAAACCAATACAGGTTTAACCCAGTATGGCTGTTTAAACTCACCCCTTGGCGGGTCAAATACCGGTTTGCTAATTTCCAGGGGCTTTAATTTCTCCAGCAACAAAAGCTCTTCCTTGCGGGACATACCTGTACCTACTTTGCCGTTATAATACCAGCCATCTTTGAAATAGCCCGCAAGTATAAGAGAGCCAAGGTGCCTTTTGCCTTCCCCCTTCTCCCACCCACAGATTACTAAATCGGCACTTTTTATTACCCGAATCTTTTTCCAATAACCGGATCTTTTTCCTGGCAAATAGGGGCTGTCTATTCTTTTGGCCATAACTCCTTCTAACCCTGACTTTGTTACCTGCTTAAAGAATTGTACTCCCGACCCTATAACTGATTGGGAAATAATCAATTCAGGTCCCTGCTCAACTATTCGTTCTAGAATTTCCTTGCGTTCAGTTACAGTAAGTCTGGTAACATCCCTGCCGGCCACATATAGTATATCAAAGGCAATAAATATAGCCGGTAACTGCCTGGCTAGTCTATTTATTCGGAGGGGATCACTTATTTTACCCCTGGCTTGTAATGAGCTAAAGGAAGGTTTACCCTCCTTTAAAACTACAATTTCGCCATCCAGGATGGTTGGTTTTTCTCTTGCCCTTAAATGCAATCCCTGGAGCTCGGGAAACCTGGGTGTTAAATCCAACTGATTCCTTGATAGAATAGTTGTTTGCTGACCCAAATAGGCAAGCCCCCGGTAACCATCCCATTTGATTTCATAAAGGTAGTCTTGACTGTCAAAGGGCTCCGCAGTAGTGGCCAACATTGGTTTGATCCTTGGTAATTGGTCCAATAACCACACCCCCTAGGCCCCCGCAGCTTTCTTTCTTGTCCCCTTCTTTTTAACCGTACCCCGCTCCTGTTCAGCTAATTCTATACTGGCCTTTAGAGCAGCCATTAAATCAACAACCTTTTCCGTTTGAGGCACAGCAGCCACCTCTACTCCTTCACCGGCAACTTTAGCTTGAATCACTTCCATCAGTCCCTGTCTATATTCATCGGTATATTTTTCCGGCTGAAAGGCAGCTGATAGGTTATTGATTAAATTAACGGCCATTTTCAACTCATTATCATGGATTGACACATTGTAGTCTAGTTCTGGAATACCCGTGGGTTTTCTCACTTCATCCGGGTAAAACATTGTGCTCATGGTCAGTATCCCATCAGCTATTCTTAAGGCCGCCAGGGACTCCTTATTACGAATGACCACCTTGGCAATGGCTACTTTTCCTGTCTCATCCATGGATTTTTTTAGCAGCTCATATACCTTCTGTCCGCCATCCCCTGGTGCCAAATAATAGCCCTTATCAAAGAACAATGGGTCAATATCGGTCAAGTTAACAAAGTCAATAATATTTATACTCCTGGTGGCCTCTCCTGGTATATGCTCAAAATCCTCATCCCTAATGACTACATACTTTCCCTTTTCATACTCATAGCCCTTCACTATTTGCTCATTTTCCACCTCAGCATCACAATAAGGGCAGTAACGTCGGTACTGAATAGGGGTCTTGCATTTCTCATGGAGATAATTAAACTTTATATTCTTTTTTTCTGTGGCAGCATACATTTTAACCGGCACATAGACCAGTCCAAAACTTACTGCCCCTTTCCACAAAGGCCTCATAACAACCACTCCGTTGTTTTTTTATTTATTATACCCCCGGTATATAAACATATTAAAACCCGGAAAAAATCCGGGTTTTCAGTATTTCGAAAAACTACCTATATTCGGGTTTAAATAAACTTCCTACCGCTCTTCTCCCCATCAAAGGTAAAAAGAACTGGCTTATTGTCAATTTTTGTTTCTAGGTGTACCGGCCTGCTCCATAGATTAAACACATGGGACAGTGTGTTTTCCAAATATTTGATGTCAAGCTCCCTTTCTTCAAAGGCATGCCGTAAATAGAGTTCCCCCCGCCTTCCATAATCGCCGTCCTCCACAACTATTACAGGAAATCCGGCATTTGTCATGCTGGATACCAAGTGATCCCGAATTGTTTTCCAATTCTTTTCAACAATTTTCCATTCATTGCCGATTCTCCTGTAAAGATATAAATCCAGTTCTTCAACTAAATCTTTAGTTAAGTAATTTCTAAGGAAGGACGTATCGTTATCCATCTCTCTTATTTCAAATATTTTTTCCCTTCCTGCTCCCTCACCAAATTCTTTATCCCATCTCTTTTCAATATCTTCAAACATTTTTAGACCCAGGAAATATGGATTAATACTATTTCTAGAGGGTATTATTACACCGGCATTCATCTTTGCAAATTCTATGGCATCTGCCTCGGACAAATCCAAATTTCTCATTATTCGCAAATGCCAGTAGGTGGCCCAACCCTCGTTCATTATTTTTGTTTGCATTTGGGGCCAAAAATATAGCATCTCATCCCTCAGTACTGAAATGATATCCAACTGCCACTCCTGAAGATCCTTCGAGTTTTCCATGATGAATAGCAGGATATCCTTTTCGGGTTGTTCAGGAGTCTTGGCATGTTTCTTAGTACACCCTCCACTGCAGCTGCATTGGTGCTTTGATTTATCTAAATCCCATAAATCGTCATAGGGAGTTTCCAGCTTATCATGAGAACAGCAGCCCTTACTTCTAGCATTTCTAGTTTCTTTTCTCTTTATTTTGCGATGGGGATCTATATGTTCCTGAACGGACATTACAGAATCTATAAAGGCCTCTACCTTTCTCTGTCCCTGGGACATTTCATATCTGCGAAATCGATCCGCAGCAACAGACATAGATTCAATAATATCCTTAGGATTGGTTGCAGAATAGTAGGTGTTATTCTTGAAAAAATCACAATGTCCTAGAACATGGGCTGCTACCATCTTGTTCTGAATTATTGTATTCCCCTCCAGCAAAAATGCATAGCATGGATCTGAGTTTACCACCATCTCATATATTCTGCTGAGATTATAATCATATTGGGTTTTCATCCTGTGGTAGGATTTACCGAAGGACCAATGGGTATAACGTGTCGGCATACCATAGGCACCAATGGTATAGATAATATCACCGGGGCAAATTTCAAATCTCATTGGATAAAAATCCAGACCAAACCCCTTGGCGATTTCTAATATTTTGGGAATCGCTTCTTCAAGCTGTTGTAATTCTTGCAAGGCCTGGGTGGTCATAGGCTAGCCTCCCTTTGGGTCGGGATTTTTAAAGAATGACTTTAAAGCAGGATAGACACCCGATTTATCCCTTATACTTACACTAACAAAGCGTGAGTTTGTTATTCTTTTGAAATAGGAGTTAAGGGTACTGGTATAGTAATAGGGCCCCTCAATTTCTCCATAGCCCACTAATTTACACCTAAGCAGCAGTTGGTCAATCAAGCGAATACAGAGTTCATTGTCGCTTGTTAAATTATCTCCATCTGAGAAATGAAAAGCGTATATATTGTAGTCCTGCAAGGGATAGCGGTTATCTATCAATTCCAGGGCCAGCTTGTATACTGAGGAACACCTGGTGCCTCCGCTCTCTCCTTTAGTAAAGAATTCCTCTTCTGTCACCTCTCGGGCCTCAGTATGGTGAGCCAGGAAAACAATTTCCACACTTTCATATTTAGTGCGCAGGAACTTTACCATCCAGAAGAAAAAGCTTCTGGCAATATACTTTTCAAAGGGTCCCATTGAGCCAGATGTATCCATCATGGCAAGTACCACGGCACTGGATTCAAACTTTGGCGTAATTTCCCAAGTTTTATATCTTAAATCCTCGGGGGTTATACCATGTAATCCAGGACTGCCGCTTAAGGCATTCCTTTTTATGACTTCCAGGATGGTTCTTTTTCGATCAATATTGCTTTGGATACCGTGTTTCCGCACATCTCTAAACTCTACTGTTTCAGAGGCTAATTTTTTATTCTTTTTCTCTTCTAAATTCGGCAGGCTCAAATCGTCAAATAGTAATTGTGCTACTTCGTCTATTGTAACCTCTGCCTCGTAGTAATCCTGTCCCGGCAGCTCACCGGCCCCTGGTCCTTTACCCGGGGCTGGCTGTTGCTCACTGCCTAAAACGTCTCCAACTTGACTTTTACCGTCTCCCTGCCCAGCATGCTTTTGCTTCCTGCTATCATACCTAAAGCGATATTGTTCTAGGGAACGAATGGGTATTTTAACCACCCTTCGTCCGTCAGAGAGGATAATACTTTCCTCAGTTACTATATCAGCCAGATTTTTTTTGATGGCTTCTCTAACCTTTTCTTTATGCCTCTGCTGATCCACTTCCCCTTTCCGGTGCAGGGACCAGTCTTCCCTTGTTATGGTAAAAGAATATTCCACAGTCCTCACTCCTAGCGGCTTAACAGACTGCCAACATACTTTAATAATTCATTAGCGCAAACAGGACAATAGCCATGTTCGGCAATTAGTCTTGCACTTACTTCATTGATACGTTTTAGCTGTTCCCCATCGGGGGTCTTGCTGGAGGTTGTAATTTTAACTATATCTTTTAAATCAGCAAAGAGTTTCTTCTCGATGGCTTCCCTAAGCCTGTCATGGCTATTATAGTTAAATTTCTTTTGCTTCCTGGCATAGCTTGACAGACGGATCAAAATTTCCTCCCTGAATGCTTTCTTAGCATTTTCAGAAATGCCAATCTGCTCTTCAATTGAGCGCATTAACTTTTCATCGGGATCCATTTCCTCATCGGTGATGGGATCCTTAATTTTGACACCATTGCAAAATGCCTCTACATTATCTAAGTAGTTATTAAACAATACCCGGGCTGATTCTTCAAAGGAATATACAAAGGCCTTCTGTATTTCTTTTTTGGCCATTTCATCATATTCTTTTCTAGCTATTGATATGAAGTTAAGCAGTCTTTCCTTTTCTTCTGGCGTTATAGACGCGTGCTGGTCAAGTCCATCCTTTATGGCACGTAAAACGTCCAAGGGATTAATGCACTGGGTATTAGTTCTAATCAAGGCTGAAGAGAGGCGGTTAATTACATATCTAGGATCAACACCACTCATCCCCTCATCAACAACCTCATTTAATAACTCTTTAATGTCCTTTTGCTTGAAGCCCTCCACATCTTCTCCGTCATACAGCTTCATTTTCTTGACTATATCCATACCCTGTTTCTTAGAGTCCTTAAGACGTGATAATACTGAGAATATACTGGCCACCCTCAGGGCGTGGGGCGCAATATGAATTGAGCTTAAATCACTTTGTTTAATTAATTTTTCATATATCTTTACTTCGTCTCTGACTCTAAGATTGTAAGGGATTTTCATGACAATAATCCTTGACTGCAGGGCTTCATTTTTCTTGTTGCTGATAAAGGTCCGGTATTCGTTTTCGTTGGTGTGGGCGATGATCATTTCATCCGCATAGATTAAGGCAAATCTTCCCGCCTTGAAGTTACCTTCCTGGGACAATGATAGTAGGTTCCAGAGAAATTTTTCATCACACTTTAACATTTCCTGAAACTCCATCAGACCCCGGTTTGATATATTTAACTCACCATCAAATCTGTAGGCCCTGGGATCAGATTCTGAACCATATTCAGCAATGGTAGAAAAATCAATACTTCCGGTAAGGTCAGCAATATCCTGGGATTTTGGATCCGAGGGGGTAAATGTCCCTATGCCAATCCGGTTATCTTCCGAAAGGAAGACCCTTTCTACCGGGAAGTTTTCAATCTTCCCATGATACTCAGTTTCCAATCTCATTCTACAAGAGGGGCAAAGCTCGCCCTCGATATATACTCCATATTCCTTTTCAAACTCTGCCCTTAATTCTTTAGGAATTAAATGCAGCGGCTCCTCATGCATAGGGCAACCTTTGATACCATAAATGGCCCCTTTGTCTGCCCAGCTAAACTGTTCCAAGCCCCGCTTTAGCATAGACACCAGGGTAGACTTGCCACCGCTGACAGGCCCCATAAGCAAAAGAATTCGTTTACGTACATCCAATCTTCTTGCAGCAGGGTGAAAGTATTCCTCAACAAGCTTCTCAAGGGGTCCATCTAAACCAAATATCTCTTTAGAAAAAAACTTATAGGTTTTGCCCCTTTCTGTTTCTTCATATCCGGCTTCTTTAATCATGTTATAGATGCGTGCATGGGCTAACTGAGTTACATAGGGTTTTTCCTTAATAATGGATAGGTAATCCTGAAATGTGCCTTCCCATACCAAACTCTTTTCCTTCGAACGAAATTCATCCAAGCGTTTTAAAAACTCCACGCATTTATCACTCCTTTTCGCGCAGACAATCTAGTAGCCAATAAACTTACTAGATAATATATGCCGTTTGAAAGTTAAAAAGAAGGTTTGTACTAAAAGTAACAATCCTCCCAATTTCCTTTAAAGACGTCATGTGTCAGAAATCTGCCATATCCTTTAATCCCTTTGCATTAATGAACTTGTTATCATTTTTTCCCATCTAATGTAAAAAATGCACAAGTTAGTTTTCAAACATTCTATTCTTAACTAACAAAAAGGTGACTTGAGAAAAAAGTCATATAAAACAAAAAACACCGCCCTTTAGCGATGTTAATATTTTTCTATTGGTAATATTTTTTGTAGAATTCTAATTTGGTATTTTTGTAATAATTAAATTTTTATCCTGCATCAGTGAGTGGTCAAACTCTAAATCTGGAACAATACGGTAACATACTTCTTCCCCTTCGATCCAGGTTAGCAAATATTGCATTAATCCCACCCCCGTATCTTGTATACAGTATTACTGGTTGTGACTATTTTATCAAATAGTCGGGTGGGTGACAACGTATTTCTAGAATTTCAGATTATTTATTTTTTAGCAGCCTGTTTACCATTACATTAACCGCAGCCTTTTCAAAGGTATCATCCAGTACTTTTACCTCTTTTATAATACTTCTCCTTTTTAAAGCTAGCTCAATTAGCATATCCGTGAGTCTATGATTTTTAGGCAGAAGGGGCCCGTGCAGGTAGGAACAAAAAACATTTTTATATCTAGCTCCTTCCATACCATCTTGCCCATTATTGCCATAGCCGGCCAGCACCTTGCCCAAGGGCATTAAATCATTAATAAATGTCTGTCCTGAATGATTCTCAAAACCCACAACTTTTACTATTTCGCCCTCAATTTCAGATTCTATGATCACATTGCCAATGAGTCTCTTTTCTCCTGCCCTGGTGTACAAATCAAGGATTCCTAATCCTGGGATTTTTTTGCCTTCCTGGGTTAAATAGTATTGACCCAGCATTTGATAGCCACCGCAGATGGCCAGGACCACCAATCCTTCCTCTATGGCTTCCTTAAGGGACTCCTTACGCAACAATAAATCAGCGGACATAATATTTTGCTCCCTATCTGAACCTCCGCCTAAAAACAAAAAATCCATTTCACGAAAATCAATCTTTTCTCCAATGTTAACTTCTATTAATTCAGTGGGAATGTCTCGCCAGCCACAGCGTTGAGTGAAGGCAATGACATTACCCCTGTCCCCATATAGATTTAGGAGATCAGGATACAGATGGCATACCTTCAACATCAACAGGGTCCTCCTTCTTCGCTAATCCTAACAATATCTTCTGTGTTGGCCAGAGGGCTGTATAGGTAGAGAATAGATAGGCAAGTTCCCCGGCACCATCAAGGGTTTCTCTAACAGCCTCTTCCATATCATTTACCACCTTAATCTTGTCGGTTGGGATTCCTGAGTATTTAAGTCGAAGGGCCATTTCCTCAGCCCTAAGCCCAGAGCAAACAAAGCTATTCACCCTTTGATGCTGTTCTGCCAAATATTCAAAATCAACATCCCAAAGCCATGAAATGTCCCTACCATCGGCATCGTTATCATTAATTGCCATGAACACATTTTTACTCCCACTAATGTTTAAAGCTGTAACTAGTCCTTCATTAAAGCCGGTTGGGTTTTTAACAAGATTTAAAAACACTGGCTTTTCTTGATAATAGAACTTTTCCATTCTACCAATGCCAGGTTTATATTGTGCCAAGCCCCTAAGGGAAGTTTCAGGGTCTACCTTTAATAGTGTTCCCACTGCAAAGGCAGCCAGGGCATTATATAGGTTATAGTAGCCCTGGGTATTAATTGAAATAACTGCATCACCTTCCGAATAGCGAACTCTGCACCTAACTGCTATGCCTAGGGTATCAGTGTCATAGGCCAATACATCAGGATTTGGTCGCTTAAAGCCGCAACCAGAACAATGGTAGGAGCCTAACTGGCTGTATTGGTAGTAGTCATATACCAGTTCCATCCCACAGTCTGGGCAAAACCTGGATTCTCTGGTTTGCTTGCTGCCTACCTCGGTTCTTTGCTGATCCGCCATACCAAAAAATGTTGCCTTATGTCCGGTGCCCAATTGCAATTGAGCCACTAAAGGATCATCGGCGTTTAACACCAAATGAACATCCTTTGTTGATTTAAGGGCCTGTTTAACCAGGCGAACAGTGGTATCCAATTCACCATACCTGTCTAGCTGATCCCTGAAAAAATTATTAACTACTACAATTTTTGGTTTTACCTCTTTAATAACCCGTGGGAGGGAAGCTTCATCTACCTCCAACAAGGCAATATCAGTGTCAATCCGCCCATACCAGGTAGCCTTTTTAATGAAGGCAGTGGTTACACCTGTAATTAGATTTGCCCCCTCCTGATTTATCACTATGTTGAATCCTGCTGCCTGAAGTACTGAGGCAATCATATTATTTGTCGTTGTTTTTCCATTGGTGCCAGTTACCATAATTACACCTTGGCGAGCTTGTCCTGCCAAGTCCCTAAGGACGCCAGGGTATATTCTTCTAGCGATCATCCCAGGTAGGGAGGAGCCTTTCCAACCAAATCTTTGGCTAACGAAGGCGGTTATTTTAGCCGCCAGCAAAGCGAAAGTAAGTCTAATTTTCATATTCTCCACCGTTTTCCTAACATTAATAGCCAGTTTTCCCTTTTCCCAAGGCCACTAAACTTTAATGAGTTTATTGCTCCTATAAACTTCTAATGCCTTTTCCTACCAGGAGATTATATCTCTGTGTCATTAATCCGTCAACATACATTTATTTATTGTAATTTTAGATAAACCAGGGCTGCAATATATGGTAATATATTACATGAAGAGTTAATTGTATCTATTTATAAATAGTGAAATCCTCTATTTGCATAACTTATTTAGGAGAGTGGCAAAAATGTCTATACCAGGCCTGATTGTGGCAGGCATTTTTTTTGCAGCCGGTATGTTGGGTACCTTTTTACCTGTTCTGCCTGGGGCACCCTTAATCTTAATTGGTATGTTGATCTACGGTTTCTTCGAACAGTTCGCAAATTTGACCTGGCAGTTTTTTTTAGGTCAGTTTATTCTAGTACTCCTTGTTTTCGGGGTGGATTATCTAGCGGGAATTTGGGGTGTAAAAAGATTCGGAGGCTCTAAGCATGGTATTTACGGCTCTTTAATCGGAGCTGTCCTAGGCATTTTTGTACTCGGACCACTGGGTATTATTCTGGGTCCTTTTTTGGGTGCCGTGGTTGGGGAATTAATTGCCTATAAAAAAGCCGATCAGGCAGTCAGGGCAGGTATCGGCACACTGGTTGGTTTCCTGGGTGGGAGTTTATTAAAACTATCGGTCCAGCTGCTCATGATCGTGTGGTTCTTCTATGTTATCAGTTAAACATAGGAAACAATCAAAGTAATTTTAAAACCCCCATTGGGGGTTTTCAGCCTGTTGAAAAAGATTCAACTGGGTTTTAATAATCCCGAACAGCGACATTCGAAGCAGTGGAAACAGCGCTTCGCGAAGCTGAGGATGCGAAAATGGGTGAGCGGACATGGATGTCCGTGAAAGCCTGAGGTAAACACGATGTTTACTCGAAGGCGGCCCATTTTCGCCCGAAGCAAGGGATTAGCGCTGTCCACTGCGGAGAGAGGAGTCGTGAGGGATTATTTAAACCCGAATATAGGTAGTTTCTCGACAATCTGAAAACCCCCGTTGGGGGTTTTATTTGTCAGCTTCCCCTTCATTTTCAATTTCTCTATAGGGGACCGCAGTTCCTATCTGAGCTTCAGGGTCAAGTATCCATATGCCTTCAATCTCCCCGTCAAAGCCCAACTCATCCTGGGCGCAAATCATGCCGTTACTTAGAACGCCCCTTAGTTTTCCTTTTTTTATCTTTTTACCACCAGGCAATTTTGCCCCGTGCAGGGCCACCGGCACCTTAATTCCAGGGGCAACATTGCTGGCCCCGCATATTATTTGTAAAGGTTCCTCCTGTCCAACATTAACAGTACATACAGTGAGTTTTTCCGCATCGGGATGCCTTTCGGTGGAAATGATTTCCCCAACAATTACCTTATCACTTGTTTTTAAAGCTGCTGCTTCGGTCATACTGTCATTCCTCCTGATTTGCTTTCCTAAAAGGTAATTATAGCATAACAGGAAAATATCTCAAGAATGATACCTTTCAACTAAAAACAAAAAGCCCACATAAATGTGGGCTTTTTTAAAGTTGTGTGTAGGCAAGAGCTAAACCGCAACATATGCAGTTAATAACCCCCACCGTTGTTGTATTCATTATACCGGAAACCAAACAAAGGTCAATAGATTTTCGTTTTTTTTCAATAGTTCTTTATTTCACAGCTTTTTACCCTTGTTCTTTCATTTTCATTTTCCTTTACATTTTTTGAGTAATGCTGAAAATATTTCTAACTTCCATTGCGTAATCCAGAAATATGTTGGTTAATCTTTTCTTGTCTAATTACTTCCCTAATATCAAATTCACGTATTAACCAAAGGGGATAGCACATTTGCTCTATACGGGATACAGTTCTCTCGCCCAGTAATTTAGATAATTCACCTGATAAATCAAGGTTTGTGGTAATAATGGTTGGGAGTTCGTTATTTACGCGATAATTAATAATATTGTAGATTTTATTTTTTGTCCACTCAGTATAGTTATGTGCGCCTAAATCATCCATAATTAAAAGAGGTACTTCACTGGCCGCCTCAACCAAACTATATTCAGTATAATTACTTGCATTAGAATAACTGGCCTTTATTTTCTCCAGTAAATCTGGTACCACAACAAAGAGCACCGCCTTATTACTGCGACGGATAATGTGGTTTGCTATGCAGCAGGCTAAGAAGGTTTTCCCCGAGCCAATGGGTCCTTGAATGAACAGGCCCTCCTTGATTTCACCTTTGACAAAATCAAAGGCAAACTCCTGGGCATACCTATAAGTCTTTTTGGCAATCTCCAGGTAGCTTCTCTTTGAATTTGGTTCTTTAATTTGGGCTGAGTAATATTTGAAGTTAAAATTTTCGAAGGAATGTGCCAGCATAGACCTGGGAATTTGGCAGTTTTTAAACTTTTTATCCAGGGAACTTTGAGCAATGCAGGTGCATGGAACGGCAAATTCACCTTCCATGTAGATACCGCAGTCATTACATTTTTTACATTTAACCAAGTGCTGGTTAGTATTCTCCCTAAGATTTGTATCAACGTTAGACTTAATTTTTATGTTTGCTAATACTTTTTCAGGATCAAAAAAATCCATAGGTAAATCTCCTCGTACAACAGTAATCATTATACTTAATTAGATTCTTTGATCCCCTATAGAAATCCTTCTCAAGGTGATTATATCATTTGCAGACTTGCAAAGTTTGACAGGCGGGCTATAATTAACATAGTACATTTGAATGCAGGAGAAACTTATTATGCTAGCCCCTTGGATTTGGAGTCTTGTAACAGTCATATTTTTATTGGGTATTAAGATATATAAACCGCCAAAAAGCAATTTACCTGTTATCCTAATGGGTTGGTCCGCTTGTATTTTAATCGTATCAACAATTGTCTTCCTAGATAGAATCCTATTGGATTCAACCCATTATCAATGGGAGCCCTTAATATTGTCAGTGGGAGTATTTGGATTTTGTTTTTCACTATATTGTAGATTCATAAGACTGAGCCCAAATAAACAAAAAACCAGCTCCAAAAAATCTAAGGCCAAAGCATGTTAATAGTTCCGCGGAGGTGTAATCTTTGAACGAAATCAATGTAGAGTTTACTTGCCCTGATTGCGATAAAACTTTTTCCATCGGTACAAGTGACATCCTTGAAAAAGAAACTATCTTTTGTAATAATTGTGGCTGCCAATTGTCTGAGGAGGAACTTCACCATCTAAAGTTAGCAATTAGATATATGCATGATAACAAGCCAAATTAATATTTGAACTAGCACAACCCGTTGTCAATTTAACAACGGGTTGTTGTTTTGAAATTTTTAATTAGTTCAAAACTCTACAGCTACCAAATACTTTTATTTTATCCATAACCACCTTCTCCATGCCCATACGGGCCACCGTTTTGATCTCCACATAAGGAAGCTCAGGATCCTCTGCCAGCTCTTGTCGTATGGCTTTGTTGGCTTGGCGCGAGAGGTCTGTATAAATATTAATCTTCCTAACTCCATGTCTAATTGCAGCCTTAATGTCGTTGTCTCCTAACCCAGACCCTTCTGTTAGTACAAGGGGAATTCCTGTTGAGTCGTAGATTTCTTTAATTAACTCTAGGTTTATATTAATCTTTGGAAAGATAACACTGCCAGAGGCTTGAAAATCCAAGGCCAGGGCGTCTATCCCCGTTGCTTGAACAAACATAGCTGCCTTCGATGGATCAGTTTGTTCCAGATTCTCATTACCAACTTCAGAAATTTTGCCTATATGGCCCTCCACAGCTACACCCGCCGCATGGGCAAATCTAACTATTTCAGCTGTCCTGGCCATATTTTCTGCCAAGGGCAGTCTGGAACCGTCAAACATAACAGAGGTAAAACCCCTTCTTATAGCCTTCATTATAGCTGCAATGCTTTGCCCGTTATCCAGATGCAATCCCACCGGAATAGAGGCATTATTTGCCAGATACCCAATTACAGATGACATTTTTTCGATATCCACATAGGGAAAATGATTTTCTGAAACTGACACTATAATGGGAGAATTAAGCCTCACTGCCCCATTAATTATAGCTTCAAGGGAATTAATATCAACCATATTATATGAACCTATAGCATAGCCATGCACCATAGCATCCTTCAATAATCGGCTTAAATTTGCAAGGGCCATAATACATCTCCTCTCTCCTAATTTGTGGAGTATTATAACAAATATTATTAATATTTTTATATATATTTAATAAATGCTACATCAAAATATTTGTCATAATAACATGCATAGAATAGAGCAATTTTTTAGAAGCTAATCTTGAGGTGATATTTTTGAATCAGGGAATTCTTACTGCTATTGCATCAATTGGTGTTGCACAAGTACTTAAGGTTCCTTTAAAAAAATATAGAACTAAGCAATGGGATTTAACAGCAATGCTGCAACCAGGTGGTATGCCCAGCTCTCATTCCGCAGGGGTAACTTCTCTGGCTACCTATATTGCTCTAAACAAAGGGATGAAAAGCGTAGATTTTGCCTTGGCCTCTATCTTCGGTGCAATCGTTTTATATGATGCAATGGGAGTTAGACGACACGCGGGGGAAATTGCCATTGAGGTCAATGAATTGGATAGAAAGGTAGAAGAGCTGGCCGGAGAGCAGCCGGGAGTTTATCATAGGAGGCGTGAAGAAGCATTAAAGGAAGTCATAGGCCATCAACCCATTGAGGTTTTTTGGGGTTCCCTTTTAGGGATAGTCCTGGGCTCTGTCGGTTTTGGACTAAGGAAGAAATAATAATCCAATAACGTTGTTATAAACATAGAATTACTAAAATTTAAAAGTAATTTTATGTTCTTTATTTGTAAACATTTTGTAACTAACTACCATTAATATATGATATTATGAACTTGTTTTAAGGAGGTAAGGTCCATGCATAATTATGTTGCTAGGCAGCCAATCTTTGATAAGCATAATATGGTAATTGGTTATGAATTGCTATATAGATCCGGAACAAACAATAACTATTCCACCTGCAATAGCGACCGTGCAACATCTGAATTAATAAACAATAGTTTATTAGTCATTGGTTTTAATACCCTTACCTTAGGAAAAAAAGCCTTCATAAATTTTACAAAAAACCTCCTGGAGCAAGATTTACCCACCCTGCTACCTCCGCATCTTACGGTGATTGAAGTATTAGAAGATGTTGAGCCCGATGAGCATTTAATAGATAGCTGTAAAAGGTTAAAAAAATTAGGTTATTCCATTGCCCTTGATGATTTCGTTTATCATGAGAAGTTTAAGGAACTCATTAAACTGGCTGACATTATAAAAATTGATTTTTTAAATACTAGCGTTTTGGATAGATCCGGTGTTTTAAAACAAATCGGCAATAATAAAATAAAATTTCTGGCAGAAAAGGTTGAAACCAAGGAAGATTATTTACAAGCATTAAAAATGGGGTATTCATATTTCCAGGGCTATTACTTTAGTAAGCCAACAATAATGTCTGGAAAAGACATTCCTACAAACAAACTATCCCATTTCAAGATTCTTCAAGAAGTTAGACAGCCTTCCTTCAGTTATGAACATGTGGAAAATATGATTAAGCAAGACCTATCACTTTCCTATAAGCTATTAAAATATATAAATTCCGCTGCCTTTGGTTTAAAGACCAAGGTTAATTCTCTAAGGCAAGCCCTTACACTTTTAGGTAAATCAGGCATTATAAAATGGTTATTTTTGGTTGCACTAAAGGGCTTAGGTGAAGATAAGCCTAACGAACTTTTTGTAACTGCCATTTGCCGTGGTACCCTTTGTGAGTTGCTAGCTATTAAGATTGGCTTATCAGAGAGAGGCTCTGACTTATTTTTATTGGGCACATTTTCATTAATTGATGCATTTCTTGATAAACCAATGGACGAAATTCTAACGGAATTGTCTATTCCCCAGGATATTAAGGCTGCTTTACTAGGTGAGCCCTCTATGATTAGGGATATATTCTCGGCTGCTATCCTATATGAGCAAGGTAATTGGGAAGAGCTTAGCCTTGTTGTCTCAAAGCTAAAACTTGATGTGGAGGAAATTCCAAAAATATATTTAGAGTCCCTAAAATTATCCAGTCAAATCTTAGCTGATTAACTAATCTTGGAACCCCTGTATTGTACCGCCTCTGCCAGATGATGGACGGAGATTTTGGGGCTACCTTCTAAATCTGCAATAGTACGGGCTACCTTCAGTATTTTATCGTGGGACCTTGCACTAAGTCCAAGGCTTTTAAAGGCGTCCTTTAAAAGCTTTGACCCAGCCTGATCCATTTGACAATATTGTCGAACCTGCCGGGCATTCATTGCCCCGTTGCTAGTCACCTGTAAATCCCCGAATCTCTCCCTTTGAATACTCCGTGCCTGCTCAACCCTGCATTTTATTTCTGCTGATGTTTCCCCCTCTTCATTGCCCACAAGCTCAGAATATAATGGTTTGGTTACTTCTATTTGAATATCAATGCGATCCAGTAACGGCCCGGAAATCCTTTTCATGTATTTTTGAATCTGATAGGGTGAACAGCTACAGTCTTTTTCTTTATCCAGGAGAAATCCACAGGGGCAGCCGTGTAAAGAGTACCCTTGACCTTTCTGTTATAAAACGTAGTCAAATGCCGCCAGTATTTAAGTCCCTTGATTGGTCTGGTGATACACCTGGTTCACGACTTCGTCAGGCAAGAATTGAAAACAACATGACTATTAGAGAGCTAGCAAAAGCTATATCTATTAGCCCTGAAAACTTGGGCAAGCTTGAGGCTGACCGATTTAACGCATCCATGCACAATCTTAGGTTATTGTCTTCGGTTCTTGGTGTGTCAATACCTTATCTTGGCTGCTTTGAGAACCTACCGAAGAAAACACTCGGTCAATGTATTAAAAAAGCTCGGCTGTTTCACGGTCTTACAAAAAGAGAGTTTGCAGGGATTATGGGTGTTAGTGAAAAGGCTATCTGGGGATGGGAGCAAGACCAATACAAGCCTCTGGAAAAATATCTTACAACACTGGACCAGTATTTATCAATTTTGAATATTGCAGGTGAGGTTTGAAAAATGATTCTTATAATTCTCTTAAAAGTACCTTTACTAATTCTGCCTGTTCTTTACTTACCATTACTCTCGCTGGTTCCGTTAAAGGAGTATAAAGGTTGTTCTCACCTTTAATGTAGTATGTAATATTTTCACTCTCTAAAATTGATTTAATGAAAGTAATTTCTCCGGGGTTTAAGGATGACATTATGTATACATATTGAATATACTCTTTATTTTGCGGAATTTCTTCTTGCAATTCATCTACTAATTGAATCTTGCAATCCGCACATACAGTGAAGCCTTCTCTATATTCACACTTGCACTTTGGACAAAACATGGACTAGACTAGTACCTCCTTCTTGTGTTTTGGTTAATTATATACCAAACATTTAGCAAATCAATTCTGAAAAGGTATTAAATAAATATTAGAGACCCGATCTATAGATCGGGTCCAACGGAGAGTGCTATTTGCCATGTGGCATTATTATTTTCCCACGTTACAAAGTAACATTCTTTTCTGGTGTGCCATATTATACCATTAGGTAAATGGTTCCTTGAGTATAGCCATTGCTCAACTCCTTTAGGCAGCCCCAAGCTGCAGCTGGGGGTTTACTTTTCGCCCCACCTATAATTCCTCTCCCATCTGCTCAAGGTGACTCATTAACCATAGTTGGAGATATTGCAATTCTTTTATTTTACTCCTTAGGGCCCGTTGGTCCTTGGCTATGGTAAATCCGCATTCCTTCATGATTGGGTATTCTTCAATGATGTAGGCATTCTCGGAGAGTTGAAGTTTTAATTCAGTTATTTCGGCTGCGTTGAGTTCCATGGCTACTCTTAGCTCATGGGGTGTTTTCATAAAGATCACCTCGGGGAGAAGTTCCTTAAAATGACAATGTCGATTTAAATATTGAATCATATTATATCATTAGACATAAAGCAAGGGGGGCTATTTCGGTTTAACTTCAAAGGAGTGAGGCCGAATGAAAATAAATAAAGATTTTATAATTCTAATTATATTCTTACCTAAGACATTGATCTTTTCAATAAATTTGGTTGTGGAGTTTAGGCTTATGTGAGTTACTGAATGACTTTGATTTTTAAAAACTGACTTAAAGGACCGTAAATTACCCCCCCGGCTTTATCTCCGAATTGGAGATTTAAGCCGGGGGGTAATTACTAATATATTTGCAAATGAATTTATTCTAAATATGTTTACAATAGCCTGGCTAACCACCCGAAATATCTAAGCTAAGGAATAAAATGCAAAAATAATTAAGAAACTGACCTTGCCCGACCTTCAAATAAAACGGATAATTTTCATAGAAAAACCCACCGGAGGGTGGGTGGTGGATTTTAATTATCATTTATTAAAGTCAATTTCTGGGCTCTTTGTTTTCTTTCTAATAAACTCTTAGGCAAAAAACATAATGAATCTATCTCTTCTTTTTTATAGCTCAACTCATTTAGTATCTCGTCAGGCGTCACAATGTTATTTTCTATCAACAATTCAAACGCCTGTTTAAATAAATATGGTAGTTCAAACGGTATAGCATCATCTAATGGTTCATTTCTCCAATATTGTTTTTTAGTCATCTGAGCGTTAAGATACCTAATTTGGTTATCTGTCAGGAGGCTTAATTTTTCACATCTTTTAATCATTGCGCTAATTGAAACCTTCCATTTTCTCTTTAAGAAAACAAAATGTTCTAACGACGTAGACATAACTTCTTGCGAAAATGAATCACTGGGTAATAAAAATGCTCCAGCAAAATAATCGGCCTCATCTTCAATTCTATCAAGTATCTCTTTTTTCACTATACTTTCCTCATCAATATGTGAATGAAATATTAAATGGCCTAGTTCGTGCGCCAAATCAAACCGTGATCGAGCTGCCGATTTTTCTGATCCTAATATTATATAGGGTACGTTATTGTAATGTTGAGAAAACGCATCTACCTTTTTATTTCCAAACACTAGTCTACAGATTATAAATCCTTTATCCTGAAGCAGTTCCACGACATTATCAATTGGTACTTTTGTGACTCCCCAATACTCCCTTAAATTCAAAGCAACATCTTCAATGAAGGTAAAGTCAATTTCATTTACAGCATCAAACTGGGGGATATCAATCTCAGGAAAGTTTATGTACTTTTTAAGATAATGGTGTATTTCATCGGCCCATTGAATACGATACTTGTAAGCATCTTTTAATTTTTTAGGTGTGCTCTTCATACTTCTAAAATACACGGCACTATTAACGTAATTATGGTTAATATTTTCTTTAGGTTTTAGGAAAAAGTTTAACGGAAACTTAAGGGTATCAACCATTTTCATCAATACAGCCATGCTGGGGGTTGAAGTGCCCAATTCGTACTGAGATATAGCCTGACTGGTAACCCCTAATAGCTCAGATAGGTCTGCCAAAGAATAACCACGGGAAACTCTGGCCTCTCTTACCCTAGCTGGCACAATTTTTTTATTTATGCCTAAATCCGCAACCTTTCCTTTCATTTTGTTAAGCCTCTTCCTTTTTAATTAATTTTAATTTCTGGAGCACTTCATCTTTAATGAATGCTACTTTTTTCTCAACATTGCTTTGCATACCGGCATTATTATTATATAATCTAAATTCTGTCTTAAGGTCACAAGCCTTTTCAAATTTTGTCATTTTATAATTCGGTACAATTAAATTAGCAAAGCCTATATTACCATTTTTGTAACCGTATGTCAGTAGTAAATAATAATGCTCATTCTTGACTATAAAGTTGTTTGATTTATCGACTCCTAAGAACAACGTTTCTTCAGTGAATCTATTATTCCGGCAATTTCTAATTCTATATTTCGATCTATGAGGAAAAGCATACTCGTCACGTGCCTTGCCAAGGTTAATCATTACATTACCACGAGTTAAATTAAGACTTTTATATTGGAAATTATTGACCTTCTGGGCTTCACATAAAAATGGGAAGTTACTACTAACCATGTCCTGCTCAAATTGTCGGAATATCATATAGGTTAATAACCATCCCTTAAGATTATTAATAAAGGCTGAGTCAAACGTCTTAAAATGTTCATAAACAAATTCTTGATAAGCTCTAACACCGTTTTCGATTAGTGGATACAACTGTGCTCTAATATGTATAGGTAATTCGTTGTCTACTAACTCGTCAGCATTGTTGTAAAATTTCAATATATATATCACTCCCGACTCGGTATTCATCTATCAAATATTTTAGTATATTTTACTAATTTTATCAAGTGTATTTGTAGTTTTATCCTTTATTAACAATTAGCTACAAATCTTGTTTTATAGTCCTTAAAAAACACAAAAAACCCGGGTTCTCACCCGGGGCATCGTTATAAATAAAAACGCGAGGCTGGCACCCGCGTTCAATTTATATAATTTTTCTCAGTAATATAGACTTAATAAGCCTTAGCAAACAAGCTAGTTTATTACTGTCACCTCTTTCGTAGTATACAAATATACTAAGACGTTCTTTTTCTTTTTTAATTAGGCATCACCTCTTTACTAATAAAATTCGATACATCCTAGTATTTTAGCCCTTGACTCAGGTATTTTAGGGTTGACTATGCTCTATTATGCCAGCATCCATCAGGTGATAAAACCGGCTTTTGCCGGTGCAGGGACCACCTTAGCGTGGCCTTTTTCTCTATTAACATTATACTGGTAAATTAATTACCATGTAGATTTGTAGCACACTTTAATATTCCAACATTGCAAATTTATCCCAAAATAAAAATACCCCGGGCTCTCACCCGGGGTATTAACATTAATTATTAGGAGGCACACCGAACAAGACAAACACCTTCCCCTTTATCTCCACAAATACAGTCCTGGTACCATAAGCTACAATTGCCGCCCATGCTAAAGGCTGGGTGCCATAAGCCTGCACATCCTCAATCATGGCCATGCAAGCCAGGGCTAGAATTCCCACATAATAAGGCAGCACCTCAGTCCTGAGGAACCTAGGTAAATCATTCAGGGCCAACTCCCCTTTACGAAGAGCTATGCAACAGCCCAGAATCACGTTAACCACGATTAACAGAAGCAGAAAGACCAATGCCTTTACTAATGCAATATCTAAGACAATCATTACTGCCTCCACCTCCTTGAAGGCCCAATGTCAACATGAGTGAAACGATCCTTATCGTAGATGCCAATCCCCCTGAAGCCAACCTGCTCAGCTAATTTAGCAACTTGCACGGGATTCATGCCCTGTACCACTATGTCGACAGCTTGTCCAAGCAAGTGACGACTGTTGATAGCGCCACCAATCCGAGCATTGTGCTCTGGAGACCGATACCCACTAGTAATGGTGATAGGTTTGCCAATCAACTGACGCAGCTTTTCTAACTTATTCACTAGTTCCGGCTTTACATGCACAAGGCCCGTACCCTTACAGGCAAATTCCATCTCATTAAAATGTGCCGACAATTGTTTGTTCTGGGCTTTTGTTGGCTGCATACTGGTTACCTCCCTTAACTTAGCCATGGTAATACTGCCAGCAATACCATCAATAATTAGAGTGTTTTTCCTCTGGAATTCTCTGACTGCAGTCTCTGTCTTTGAGCCAAAAACACCATCAATAGTACCGGGACTGTACCCCGCCTTAATTAAGAGCTGCTGCAGTTCCATTACTTCTGTTGATTTGCTACCTAGTCTCATCTTTATTCTCTCCCTTCGTAATGAACATTCTCCTCAAGCCAGCTGTAGCACTGGTTACGCTCAGAGGGATGTTATCTACCATTGAAAATCCACTCCGCACAAAGGCAGATCCGCCAGACAAAACAAGGGCGGTCATTAGCCACCCTTCCCACGGATTTGAAAAATCAAAATTAAGATACTGAAATAGGCTGAAGTCACCCCGCCAGCAGACCACAAAGCTGATACCAAACACCAGTAGATAGGCTATGGGCCTTTCAAGTTGGTTTGGTAAACCTGGGGTTTTTTCCATTAGCCACTCCAAGAATAGGGTAAACTTATCCACCATTACTGAAAGAATGGCCAGGGATACAAACGGAATTATTAGTGAGAGAACATTTTCCACTACTACCCCCCTCCTTTAGTTACAACATAAACAATCAATCCGCTACAAATAGAAAAGAGCACCACAACCCAAGTTGGATACCCTTTTGCAGCCTGTATTTTCTTGTCATGGAGTTCACAGCACTTCCCCCTGTACTTTTCACACTCTTGATGAGTTACAGCATTTCTTTGTAGATCAAGTCTTTCGTGTATACGTTTGATGTCTTCTCGGTTTTCCTCTCGTTGCTTATTCATGACGTCTTCAATGCGTTTGAGCCATTGGACTATAACACCCACCTCATCTGGTGGCATCTACCCACCCCCGTGGTAATTCTTTTCTATTAAGATAACGTCCAGGTGATGAACGTTGTTACGCATTTTAAGTCTATTGTGCAGCAGGAATTACATCGCCGTATCCTTCCGCAACTAAGATTAAATCTGTGTCGGCTTGGAACGGCTTGTATTTTTCCATTACGAACACCGAATTGTAGTAGTTTTGAGCAGACAAAACTCCTTCGTTCTTATACTTAGTCTCAATTCTCATTGCGAAATACGCAGCCACTTTTACATTCCTCCTAAAATAATAAAGTCCAATGCTTCCTGTGTTACCTGCAATTGGGTTTCGAGATTCTTTATTTTGTTATCTTTTTCTGTTAGTTTTTGCAATAAATAAGCAGCTGGAGGGGCCTGTCTAACACAAGCACTAGACAGCACGACGCCATCGCGGACTTCCGTAACAACTATATAAAATTCAAATTCATCCCCCGGTTTATAGCTGTCGTCTTGTGCTATTAAGTAGCCGTCCTCATGTACTGGTTGACTGTCGTATACCCCGACTACATACCCGTTATCCTTACGGTATTTTAAGTAAGTCATGTACTGCGTAACACCTACCTTTCTCCCCAAACTTTATACACTTTTACTTTTGACGGGTAATCTTCAAGACTGGCACCCGTTCTTGCGTGTACCCTAATATAGTAGTGACCACTTAAACTAGATACGTTTATTGTGTTTATTCTCCTTGACCAGACTCCTCTGTCAGTAAACCACGCAGTTCTGGTTTCGCGGTCCCCCATTTTATTAGTGGACACAACAAAAGTACCATAGGTATTTGCATATATCTCATAAGGAGTCGCTGTTTTCTCCCAATCTATATAGAGGGTATTAATATGGGTTAAATCAATTAACGCATCCGTCACATAAGCTCTTTCCCCTTGAGTGTTGAATAAGTTAGCTACGGCCCCTTCAATATATAGGTGGTTAGATTCTTTAGACTGCACCCCGGCATCCTGTGCGTAACCAGGCACCCACAGAACATTTTCTACTCCCTCCGTATACAAGGGAACTATACTACTAAGCTGATAAACGGGCTTCCATAAACCGCCTACCTTTGTAAATGCGTCGGTTATTTGCCTCCAAACACCGTTAACCTTTGCCCAACCGTCACTAAAATCCCGCCATTGTCCGTTTACTTTAGTTTTCACAGCAACCACCACCTACGCATACTTAAACCACATATCACCATCGTTACCGTCACTACTTCCAGGCGTATTGGTGGATATATGAGTAGTGCCGCCCATATTGGTTGTTATTTCAGTGTATCCCGCACCGTTGAACGCAGTATATTCGCCTGCTCTATTCATGTCCGCGTCTACAGGTGTTCGTCCAGCTACGGATATATCATAACTACCGAATTGGCTACCTGTGCTATCCACACAAAGAACAATTTCTAGTCCTTGGGCTACGTTCTTATAAAACAGTCGAATGCGCGTTTGTGCAGTGTCAGAGCTTACGATTTCTTGTCTCAGTCTATGCCCGTCGTATGTGTTGGAGGTAGAAGTTCTTACAATAGCGTCAAATTTGGTAAAAGCCAACCTGCTTGACGTTTGCTGCTGTACCCTTCCATATATATCTATTTGTCGGCTGGTTCCAGCGATTAAAAACCTGCCAATTTCAACAAGACCAGTTGGTGGCAGTGTCCTGGAATTCTGGTATCTTCTGACGTTTTGAAAAATCTGCTCCCCTGTTGTTACTAATTTATTAACCGTGCCATCTGCCACAAACGCTACTAACGCGTTTCTTACTCCCAACGGATGTACAGCTCTTGCTGTGTCGGTTCCCTCTTTAGTTTCGGCAACTGTGGCTAACTCAACATGCCCCGCATCGTCCTCTGTCGCACCTTCGGCCAAATGCGACGTAAGAGCATCGGCTCTGGACTTTAATTCAGTGTCGGCTTTGTCCCAGTTGTCCTCTGTTGCGGTGATATCCGGCAAGTCAGTGAGTTCTCTCTTTTTAAATCCATAGTTAGTTGTCGTTTTCAATTGCACCCCTCCTATATGTCGGTCACTTCGACCGTTATAGTGTACGACTGACCAACATTTACTGGATTAGGAGTTATGGTTACATTGGTCACTACCGGCGCTGTCATATCTACATTAACTGTACGGGTTACTGAGCTGGACTTTCCTGCCCGGTCAGTAGCTATAACAACGATTGTGTTGGTACCCTCTACGAGAGTCAGAGCCTTGCTAAAGTTGCCGTTTGCTTCTACCGTAACTGCACCCTGATCTGTGTCGTTTAGCTTAATTGTTACTGTTACCGGGCTACTGGTGGCGTCGTTTGTACTCCCGCTTACAACTAGCGATGTAGTGTTTTGCCAGATATTATCGGCCGGACTTGTAATATTAAGGCTTGGTGGAACTGTGTCAACGGTAAATGTCCTGCTGGCTGTTGTTGAGGTATTGCCATCATTATCCTGTACCGTTACTGTGATTGTGTGGCTTCCATCAGACAAAGGAATCTGTGGTGTATAAGTGCAGTTATAACCACCTGACACAGCTGTTACACTCATGCCAGCAGCAGTATTCCCGATTGCTGCCCCTCCATCAATCTTCAACTGCAGGCTGCTAATCTTAACCCCTGATCCATTCGCTTCATCCCTCAGTTGCAATGAAATCGCTGGTGTATTGGTTGAAAGAAAGGCGCTGGCTGCGGGAGCCGTTATGCTGATGGTTGGTTTTGTTACCTCTTTGACTGTTAGTTTTAACATACCGCCAAGGGTTGCGTGAGTATCATCAGCTGTAGTTACGTTACCCGCCAGGTCTGTGGCCTCCACTGTGACGGGATAATAATGTCCTACATTAACGTTCCAACTAGTTACGTTGGGGGCAGCCACAGTTCCTTCATACTTTCCCGTGCTCTGGTTTTTTGTAAGTGTTACCCATGCTCCGTTTATGAGCACCCTAACAGTATTAACTGCCATACGAATCCTCCTTTCCTTAAAAAGTTTTTAGACCTTGCCAAGTGCTAACAGTCGATTTTATTTCCTGCCAGGTTAGATAAAGCTTCATAACCCCAGCCCAATCGTTTTCTACAAGATCAACTTCTACGTTAACCTGCTGACTAATTAATGTTGTTTGAAGTAATTGTTGCCAGTCTGAACCTTCGTTCTTTACAGTTTGCCATGTTGGTGCCCTCCGCCTTACATCATCCCAGTTGTAGTTTGTTTTCAGTTGGACGTCAATAATCTTCATCAATATTCATCATCACCACCTATTGTGGCGGGATGTAATTTTTAACATTTTGCCACGTACCATAGCTGGCTACAATTGACCAATCTGCAAAGTTCAGCTTAATGTCATTCCAGGTTGAGTACCACCTGCGAACTGATAAACCCAAATGAGCAGGTACCCTGGGCCTTAAAGCTCTTTCAACATCCGGAAATAAGTAAACATCGCCATTGTCGGGAGGAAGAATCTTAATATCAAGCACAGAGTTTTGAAAAGTAACAATTGCATCGCCATCCGTAAAGGCGTTAACCACCGTTTTGATTTTAGACTCATTAAGCTTACCTTGACCTCTAAGAGTTGCCAGTAAAAACGCTTTACGCTGGTTAAGGTTACCAACAGAGGTAATCTTAAGACGTTGCTCCCATTGTTGTATCCGGGTTTCAGATGCGCTCATAATATACGCATCATTAATAACAAGCTGGATATTGTCCCTGAGTCGGTCAATTTCGTGACCTTCGCTTTCGAGTATAGTTTGTATTTCTCGTACATCTTGCAAAAATCTCGGCAGATATTCTAGCATGCGTTGGCCAGCGATACTTTTTCCCTGCACAATTAACTGTAACAATTTCCCTAGCTCGGGGTCATCTGACCCAATTACAGTAACAGAACCGTTATCAGCCAGCAACGTTATCGTTATAGGATACACCCCGCCATAGGTAGGCGCAGTTGCAAGTTTCTCCCACGTTCCATTAGGTTGTTCTTCTAGGTAGATATCCTGACCATCTATCGTAACTTTTACAATCATGCTATCACTGTCCATGTTGTGGTGCTTAATTTTGGTATCTGCTCAGATGTGAGTGTGATATCTGTTGCCGCTCCGTTCACAAGCAAATCCCGCACCTGATCAACTGCAGGCACATTAAGAATTGCAGCACCTATACTTATATAGCTGACAGTATTCTTTTTGTAGGCTAACTCTTTTAGATATGTGGTCAGTGCTTCATCTACAGCGCTTGCTTCGGTATATCCCTCGGCCAACACTACTTCTGCATTGATGTTTATATCAACACTAGTTGCTGTAGTTATTGTGACCTTTGATCCGACGGGGGCCACGCCGTTTCCCAAACCCTCAGAGTTAGGGTCCATGTACTGCTGAAAATCTGCTATAAGACCAGCACTTGCTACTTTATTCTCCGCATCCAATATTGAGATTTTTACAGTATTGACTCCTGCCCAAAGGGGAAATATCTTGGCACGACCTATACCAGGATATTCTCTCGCCCATTTCTGATATTGAGCTATATTTCCATCTATGGCTTGATTTTTAACCTCATTGAAATAGCGTTTTCTAAGGGCTTCATCTGTTTCTACATCAGTTCCAAGAACAAGTACCGGCCCTAGTACTGCGCTAGTTAATCCACTTATAGTTGATACCGGCAATAACTCACTGCCTTCTAACTGCGTGTTGCCAATCGTTCCAGCTGTTTCACACTCAACTTTTGCCAAATACCCTGGCTCAATAACCTTAAAATATAGTCCATCAAGAAAAAAACGTTCATTAACCTCTATCGAGATATTGAACGCTGCTTCCCTAATTGCACGACTAGCTAAAAGTCTAGTAATCCCCCTATCTGCCACTCTTTTATCTAACATTTCACCCCTTGCATCTTCGGCAAAGGTTTGCTGACGCTCTATATCTAAGATTATATAAGCTTCAGATAATTCTAAGGCGGCCGGTGCAAGAGCATCCCAAATAATAGACCCTTCTCGCTTATCTTGGTTTTCTGGCACCCGTGCCAACATCCGCCGCATAATGGCATCAAAGGTCTGATCTTCGAACAACTATATCACCTCATTTATCTTCAAGACTCCCTCCGGTGTTTCAACGCTGAACATAACCTCTACCTGGTCACCAGTTGCACTTACCTTAAAATCATACACCCGGGTTATCCGCTCATCATAAATGATAGCCTCTGTGGTTACCCGCATTATCTCAGCCTCCATGAAGGGTCCAGTAAATCCTCGGCCAATTAATTCCTCAATCTCACAGCCATAGTTAGATGAATAAATCAGATGCCTATAACGAGCTGTTTTTATGGCCTTGAGTATAAACTGTTTAATCGCATCTCGACCATCTACCTTGCCTTTTATTTCCCCAGTTTTAAAATCCAGAGCATAAGTTTTCGATGGTTTAGTTGTGCCCTGATACAGTTGTGGTATTTGAATTGAAGGTTCTAACGGCATATAACCCCACCACCTTAGTAAGTAACTAATCGGTCAAGAATAAGAAACTTCTGGCCGCCTTGGAAGCTTGCAATCACTACAGAATCCCCAACCTTTAGTACATCCTCATACTGCATCAATACGTTGCTATATGCAAACCCAGACAATGGAGAGGATCCATCATCGTTAACTGTAAAGATTAATCCATCACCACTTACCATATCACTGGCGTTACCATCCCCTAGATGTCTAACAACATTTTCCTGATGGGTAATTGTTATTACCCTCTGATGTCTAGTGAGGTGTTCAGCAATAACCAGAAGCTCCTTGGGAATAATCATTTTTGCATCCTGTTTCAGTCTAATTTGCAGGTTGGGTGGCGCAGAAACAACCTCGGCCTCCAGTATTTGCACCGGGTTAGTGGCGGACTGTCCAGCTTGAGCAGCCCTGAGAATTGACTGTAGCATTGTTGTTTAACCTTCTTCCCCAGCATTGATTTCTTCGATATCGTTAGTTTCCTGGAGCTTCAGGATCATGATGTGCTCGTTGCCAACAAAGGTATGGGTATCTTCTTCAATATAGTAACCATTCTTAATGCCAAGGTCCTGGCTAATAACGTGAATTGCCTGCCCCGAGATACAGTCAGGAATGCCCAAAACATTATCTAGGGAGAAGGTTTTATTGACTTTCCCTTTATTTTTAAGGATTTGATTAGCCCTCTCCTGGAGTTGACCTTTGTTCACCTTGTCGCTGACCTTTTCGTAATACTGAAGAATACCGAACTGCCTATCTAATTCATCATTCTTGGCCGTAGCTATAATAGTTTTCTTTTCTTCTCCGGCTTCCAACTTAACTCTGGTAAAGGTATCCTCGATAGAGCTTTCGTATTCATAATCTACCAGGTTTACACCGTCTTCAATGACCCACTTCCTAGGGCTTTCCGCCCGATTAATTAGATGCAGCTTGCCATCCTTGGAATAGAGGTAAAACCGTTTACCAGTCTGCTTATAGGTCAGATACAGGGCATCCATGATAATTTCATAGAGGGACTTGCCAGGATACACACGGGATGGAATTACATAACCTGTGTCCACGATTGTACCGATGGCAATCTGAAAGTCAGAGCAGATTCGTTTAGTAATATCACTAGCTTTTTTTGCTACAAACACGTAGCTTTCTGTATTCTTAACCAGGTAGATGGCATTATCGTAGGAGGTAAAACCCATTATTCCACTTTTATTTCGGTTTCGCTTGAACTCGATCCCACGGAAGAGTTCTTGCCCCTTCCAGAGAAAAATAACGCCGTTCCCTTCATGAGGCTCTATAAAGTTATGTCCACCTCGACTAGTAGCAACCATTGTCACGTCTATTTGCCTAGGGGCTTTTGTCTTGGCCCCAGACCATGATACAGACTCTACAGGCAATTCGTAGAGGCTGCCATCTTGTCTAACAACCAACACTTGAATACTCATGCCAACTTAATCACCTGCCCCGGCCTGAGAATATATTTTGGGTTAATTCCATTCAGCTTTGCAACTTCTGGCCATTTCGATCCATTACCCATCTCTAGTTGAGCAATCTTCCAAAGAGAATCCCCAGGCTTTACCATGTAGGTTTTTGCCTGGGGTTTTGTATCTGGCCTTGACTGCTTTGCCTGAACTGAAAAAACCTGTTGTCCATTGACAACTGCTATTTCAAGTTGTCGCGGTATAATAAACTTGTATTCCTTAAGTAATAGCTCATAGTAAATGGTGCCTACATCCCCGCCCACTTCTTTAAAGGAAAAATCCTCGATAGTGACGGCAAAGTTTATTGAAGTGCCTGTAACGATAAACCTAACAGGCATCCCACTATTTTTCCACCTCTCAATTACCTGAACGGCTTGCCAGGGATCCGGAATATCCTGGTACTCACAGTAGGGGCCAGGGGTTGCCGGAAACTCGCTTGCAAGAGAGAATGTTTTTAGTGTAGGGTCCTGAATAATGCTGACCTCTCCTAACTTGCTAACGCTCACAGTGGTGTTTTGGGAACCGTTTCCTACGCTCAGTTCACCGGGATTAACTGGCAGCTGTAGACGCTCAGCTCCGTTATTGAAGCTGAGCCAAAACTGGTTAATCGATTGCAAGGACACCGCCTCCCGTGTCTAATTCTTCATCGATTAGTTTTTTGATAGCCTTAATAGTTTTCCTAACAAGCCTGTCCTCATCGGCTTCATTTTTAACAGTTACGCTACCGAAGAGGTTGTTTATCTGTACCTTCTTGGCGCCAGACTGAGCATTTATGCTACCCGAAGAGCTTAAAATCTCTTTGGTCTTATTTGCTGGCAGCACTTGGCTACCGCGAGGGAGGTTGACCAATTCGGGACCTTCTTCGCCGACCAGTGCTGCGCCACCAGGAGCAAAGTTGGTGCCGGTTGCAAATTGAGGTATCCTTCCAGCTTTTTCGGAGTATTTTAGGTCATCAGCTAGTTGCCTTGTTCGATCATTAAAATCTCGGTTAACCTTTACGTCTATAGTTTTTTTACCAGAGAAGAAGCTGGTGATAGAATCAAATATGCCAGAAATTACATTCCATGCGGTTTCGGCAATGCTTTTAATGTTGTACCATGCCTTCTGCCAATTCCCTGTAATAAGATTAAGACCAAAGGCAATAACATTTCCGATAATCTCTAATGCTCCGACTACAACAATCTTGATGATATCCCAAAGGGTAGAGAAAAACCCAAGTACCCTATCTCCCCACGATGTCCAGAATGCCAGCAAGAATCCGAAAATGATTATTCCAGCTACTTTAATTTGCTCCCAAATAGTCATTACCTTATCCCTCATACCACCCCAGTTGTTGGTCCACGCGGCATAAAGTATTCCAACGGCAACTGTAATTAACCCTAATGGGCTAAGCAAAAATGCTAAACCGGTTCCAATTGAGGTGATAATTGAAATAATTCCAATAGCTCCACCAATAAGCAATAACGCAGCAACTATCCCTTTTATAATCGGAATAGCATCTTTGTTTGTAGTGATAAATTCAGATATTACTTCAAAGACTGGCACCACAACTTTTTTTATTTTATCAATAACGGGAATAAGGATTTTTCCTTGGTCAACGAGCCATATAAAGCCGTTCACAATCTTTGTTATAAAGTTGGTAGCAACATCCTCTAAGGACTTAAAGCCTCCACTTTCAAGCCACTTACCGAATCTTTCAAGCTGTGGTTTTAGTTTTTCTAGTGCTCCCACACCTGAATTTTGAAAGGCAGTTCCAATTCCACCTTTTATGGTCGACCACAAGCCAGCTGCAGATTGTGATAGTTTCGCAGCACCACCTTCAAATAAAGCATTAGTCTCTTCTAGAAAACCTTCCCAACCAACTTGTTTAAATTTATCTGCAGAGAATTTGAGTCCAAATTCCTTCCAATTTGTTACTCTGTCCATCAAGACAGGGACAGGTCATTTCTGCCTGTCTCTCACAATCTCTTGTGAGTTCAGACTATATCATCATCCAATTAGTTGGATGCCCCGCATGCCTAAAACCATTCCTGGTAATAGACGGGAGTTACCGCCATAGCATATGCTTTAGGCTTTCCCTAGTCGTTACACCTTCCCTAGGTTTCCCTAGTGGCTTGGCTCGGTGTTGTCTTTATTACCCTGTGGTTTTCTAGGTATGCTTTTATTTAAGACAAACCAGAACCACTAAAATAAATCCTAGTAGGCAAAAAGATTTTCACCGAATTTACGGGGTTTTCATCCGCACATTGCTATGCGGCGGCACAAAATTCTATGCGTTCGAACTCGCCCATTCTAGCATCGGCGATGGCTTCCATGCCATCTGATAATGTTTTCCCAGGATTTAAAGCAACCATATCTTCAGCAATTGTGAGTAATTTTAAAGCTTCCTTTGGATCACCCATAGCTACCTGCAAAGCCCTAGTTCCTCCGGCAACAACCTCTCCTGTCTCAAATGGTGTTAAGTTGGCGTTTTGTCTTAACGCATCCAGGTATTCATCTGTCATTCTTCTTATGTTTGATGTGTCTAATAAGGGATTGCCCTTGGACATAAAATGTTCTAAGCTAATCCTTTGTTTTTCAAGCTCGCTTGCTGCACCTACGGTTGATTCAAATAGCCCTGCACCTAGTAAGCTAACCCCAACTGTTGCGACTAAGCCCTGTAAGCTTAAAAGCTTACTTCTTATACCACTAATAGCAGATGTTGCTTGGTCCCTTATCTGAACTATTGGCATAGCCCTTACCCTATCCAAAATTCTCAATCTACTTGTCAGTCGTTCGACTTGCCTTGTGATTTTATCTTTCATCTCAAAAAGAGCAGTTAGCCGCGCCATCTGAAACCTCCCCTCCTGAAGCAGGGCATAAAAACAGAGGGCTGTTAGCCCCCATAGCAATTCGTTTTTAGCGGTTCTTCCTACCTTTTATATTTAATTTTCTCTCCTCTTTCTTTTCCTGCTCAATAACTATTTCCTCAGAAGCATAAGCCATTGCTTTATGTCTAATATCCCACTTCCATAGCTCATGAGGTGGTATGTGATGTTTTTGAAAAATCCGGTGACTGTACACCGCATCCATGTCACCGGATAATATTAGTTTTTTGCTTCTTCAATCAACTTGCTAACATCCTCATCAAACCCGTTAATTTTCATTACTGCCTCAGCAAGTTCGGCATATTCGCCGCCGATCGGAAGTATATCCTTTTTCAAAAGCTCAACAGGATCTACCCTTCCGTAACTTTTTAGTAGCTGAGTATCTTTGACGTTCGGAAACACCAGGGATTCTACGCAGAGTCTAGCCACATAGCGGTTAGTGTCCATTTTTTCAGGCACAACTACTCGACCTCTTTTAATAATTGCAGGTTTAGTACACTCTTCTTGGATCTCTTCTATTTTTTCCTGGTCTAATGCTTGAATCTCAAAAGGGATGGGTTTTCCTTTATCGTCTAAAAACGCTTCAGTTACAACCACAAAGCCGTTGGCGGTCTCTTTTCGTTTTCCCTTCATGAAAAATTCCATAGTTCTTTCCATATTTAAACTCCTTCCTCGGCGTTCATAAAATAGAGGCGGCACTAGGCCGCCTTAAAAAGTTAATAGTAGTTCCTCGGGTAAATCTGCACCCTCAAAGGTAAATGGGAGTTCTTCTTCTAATCCTTCAGAATCAACATCCAGTTGAGCAATAATAGTACTGTCAAAATTTATCCGGTACAGAGTAACCCGCTCGGTTCCTCGTTCGGCCCCTTTGTCATCCAGTACTGATTGGGCTGTAAAATAAACGTCCTTACCAGTTTTGGCATACTCAAGTATAGCCTTGATGAACTTGGAAGTAGCTTTGTACAAAGTCATGGTGCCGGTTCCTTTGAGTCCTATAGTTTTATTGCTAATCCACCGGCGACCCATAATCTTCTTTTCTGTTTTTTCTTTCTCGATGGTGGCTTCCATTTTCTTAACGTTGGCCATTTCCTCGCCATCAAGAAAAAGTCGGCCTTCCTTGCCACTGATCGTGTTTTCAGCTAAGAAAGTCACTCGTTACACCTCCTATCTCACGCGAACGGTGAAGTAGAATTTCTCCATACTGTCCACCGGTTGTGCCCCGATGGTGGCATAAACACTATCACCAACAGATAAAACAGGGTCAATTATAAAGTCATTCTGAGAATCAAAGTCTTTGATTGCCCCTGCCTCTTCTAGGGTCTCTAAATAGAGGTTAACTGCATCTTTAAGCAGTGCTTGGCCATCCGCATTATTGTCAATTTTACCGATGTAGGATTCGGAAAACTCACTCTGAAGGTCGTTGTTTATAGCATCCAATACTCTTATAACCCTGTTTTTGCTAAATCGTTTGTTCTTGTCTTGGCTATAAGTAACAAGGCTATTTATATCCTTCTCGACTTTTACTTTTTTACCGTCGTGTATAAACAGGAACTCGCCAGCCTTAAGTGCAGCAATAATTTGACTGTTAGTATACCGAGGGTTAGCATCAGCAGCGCTGTCATAAGCCTTGTAAGTAAGGCTCTGGGTGATGCTAGCCCCGGCACTGGCTCCTGCTACCCAGGCGACCGCATCCACGGCCTCAAGCATGGTTCCATCATTCAACTTTACACCATTTTTAACATTGATGATTCCTTCATAGTCACCGGCAAGCCCTGGAGCAACCCCAACTATTTTCTTACCTTCATCGTCGCGCATGCGCTTAATGAAGGTAACAAAGCTAGCCTTAAGGGTCTCGTCAGTTGTTGGGTATGCCAGTACATCAAAGTACTGGGTTTCGGTTGCGCTCAGGAAATCAGTCCAATCTTGGTTTATAACGACTCCATCAGTACCACCAGTTAACGGAGTGCCAGCAGTCGCGGGGATTGCCCCGTCACCAGAGAATGTAACATAAGCATTGGGTTGCAGCTCGGAGATATTGGCCCCTGTTTGAGTGTCTACAAGTCGGCCGTCGAGATATGTTTCAACGTCCTTTTTGGCATTGTCCAAAACGTTAACGTCAGATTTGACAATGATATCATTACCCCTGGTTCCTCCATAATGAGAAGTGACTGTCATGGTACTTACTGTCGCACTTGCCGGGGTTCCAGCGTTAAGTCGGTACCCCTTAACCAATTTGGCATTTTTAAAAGCTTCACGAATTAGAAGCATTTCCCCATCATTGATATCATGAGCAAAGTTACTGAATACCTGGCCTTCTTCCTCGATATCAATAAATGTCTTGTGTTGTCCCCAGTCGGTAATTAATGGGATAACAACAGTACCGCGTTCCCCGCTGGTGATCCTGTTTAGGGCTGCGGCTTTGAAGTTTATATATAAGCCAGCCCTTTCCTTCTCTACACCCGGATCAAATGTCCCCCCCGGCATGTTACTTCACCTCTTTCTTCAAGAAGTCTTTAATCTTTCTATTTGCCTCTGCCTTGGTGAACTCACCTTTAACAAAATGAAAAGCACCGTCAAAAACTTCTGGCTGAACACCAAACAGTTCTTTGCAGTGCTTACGTAAAGAAGCAATATCAAATTTAGGTTCTTTATCCATGTGTTCACCTCTTACTTAAGGTTTTCATTCAGTTTTAACTGTCCCATCTTTTCGTAGGTTGGCTTATCATATTTGTATCGACTATTCCATGTTAGAGATAAAATGGCTACACCTTCATCAGCTGAGCGAACATCGGCTCGCTTAATCCGGATACACTTCCCCGTTTGGTTGCCGTCTTGGGTTAGTATTGGAATAAGGTACCGCCCAACGCGAATAGCATCCGCTATTTCCTGGACCTTTTCCACTGCCTGTTGACTGTCAACGTGGAAAATCTTTACTCCCAGGGTGTATGTTTTTAAGAACGTGCTAACAGTGTCAGAGCCGTCGCTTTCAACTGGGGGCGGGATATATATGCACGGAACTGTGAAATTCTGCGGTACCCGCTTGGTGTAAACGGTCACCGGCCATTTCGAGTAGCAGTATCCCAAGATAGAGCCTACTTCTTGGTGCAAATCCCCACCCCCTTAAAAAGTATCAAGCCACTGCTGCAGCTTTCGCTCAAGAGCTCTTTCAAATATCCGCTCAAATATCAGTAAGGCACTGTCCCAGTAACCAGTGCCCTCAATCCATTTAGCTTTTAACATCATGCCGGTATTCGCTCCGGAATCATATTCAAACGTGTGACCATTCCACCGGCCTGGGATAAATCGCCGTTCCTGCCAGTGACCATCATTGGCATAACTAGCATAGCTAAGATTTGATCCAATCTCCAAAGTCAGACCCCGATCAGTTATGCTCCAAACATTGTCACCGTCGCCTTTGTCAAAGGAGTTCAGTAGCCGCCTGGTGTCCACAGTTTGGGTGCGGATTATCTCTTGCTGGATTTCCTCGAGGAATTGAAAGCCCGTGGCCTCCAACCACAGAGCAAATTCCCTACGCAACTCTCCATTTGTCGCCCTTTCAAGCCGGCGAATTAGTTCGCGCAAACCTCGTATTTCCACACCATTTCTGGCCATTACAAATCCTCATCCCTAACAGCTTTTACCTCAATGTGATGGCCCCGGATATCTCTCGGTTTCTGTAGACAGTATTTATCACCTTGAAATATCACTTTGTCATTAATTCTTACATCTGTGCCAGTTTTAAAGTGGACCAGGAATGACTCGACAATACGATTGTTAGGCTCACCCTGAGTAATAACCTGCCCTTTTCTGTCGTTAGAAAAGTAGCATGGAACATCAGTTAAGTTTGCCTCCTCCGGATATCCCAAAGTCTTGGCAAAGGGAACACCAAACTCAACAGGGTCGCTAGTTGCAACAAGATGAAAAATGTCGCACCTGTCCGTTAGTAACTTGGCGTAACTCATATTGACCTCATCCTAAAATTAACTTTTCCACTCCCTGGAGATGACTTGATGTAGGCTGATAATAATGAGGATATCGCAGGTTTTTGTACCACCGTACCATCCCCAAGAGTGTAAGAGTAATCACCAATTTTCTCGGATTTGTAACCCTTTGCGATTGACTCATCGCTATTTACAAGGGCATAATACTCGGTCAACTTAACTAATGCCAACTCAACCTCTTGGGGCAATGTTGGATATTCAACGGAATCGAACTTATGTCCAACTTCCTGAAACACTTCAGTTTCAGCCTGCAGGATATCGTATCCTAACAGTGCATCCGGGCGGCCTTTCACCGCCTCGAAAACACTGTAGTCTTTGACTTGTTGAGCAGTTATAAGGGGCATAGTTTATTCCCCCTTATCTTCCTTTTCCTCTTCTGCTTTAACCAGTTCGAAGTGGCCGGTGGCCAATACTTCTTCTAGATCCTTTTTGCTCTTCACCTCAGTAATAGGATTTTTCCGGTCAGCATTGACAATGCCACTGTATGACAACCCTTTGGTCAGCCTTACTTTATATGCCATATTACATCAGTCCTTTCACCAACACACAGGCATCCAGTTCCTCGATGATCGGGTCATCGTCGAGGTGAACAACATAGAACCGCTTGTCCTGCATAATGGCTTCTTGGCCTTCGGTGGTTTTACGAATCCTTACATCGTAGGTGTTTACTACGATAAGGTTTTTGGGGTTGGACAGAACAATCTTGGATGAAGGCATCCGGGGCACTTCGACGATAGGAATTCCCGCCGGTGCACGCATTAGGGATTCGTTTAGTCCACCGCCATTGGAGATAGCTTGATTATATAAATAAAGCTCCCATGTCTGCTTTCGGGAAGGAGACATCATCCAACGTAGGGTACCGTCATTGTACTTGTCTGGCAACTGCTTCAGGGCATCATAAAACATGGCCAGAGTGGTTGCACCGGCTTCTTTAGCAGTCCGATCCTCAACATGAGAGCCGTTGTTTAGCTGCTTAAGCCATCCGTCATTTATTTTAAGGAAATCATAGTCCGGATCAGTGTCCAAGGTGGCGGTGTCACCATTGAGTCGAAGATCCTCAAGATCGACACCTAACTGCCTTGTCATAAGGTTGGTTACGATTTCTTCAAAATTTTGTCCTTCAATGTTCTCACGAAGGGATTCTTCGGTAATTTCCCAGGGCAGTCGAACAGCAACGGTAGCATATTCGATTTTACCAAAGGTAGGTTTTGCCCTGTAGCCATCATCGGTGTTTTCAGTTTTCTTACGGATAACCCGGGAGCCAATGCCGATTTTATCGACTTCACCAGTTTTGGCTCTACGAACGACACTACGGACCATGCCGCCAAGGGGAGTCGCTTCGAAAGTCTGCTGAATGAACTTCATCGCTTGTTCAGGATTAAGTAGGCCGGCAGTAATTCCAGCAGTGGTAATGGTATTTTTCATGATTTGTTGATTAGTTAAGGTCATTATCTTTTATCCTCCCCGCCCTTACAGTACACCTGCAAGGTAATGTTTTTTAATTGGCTCTTGATTGGGATCCGGGTCACCATCTGCCTGTTTAGAAATACCACGCGCCTTTTCCACGGCATCCAGACGCTCTGTCACTGGTGCAACAGCTTTTTCAACAGCGTCAGTAACCATCTTGGCAACGTCTTCAGCTTTCAATTCCACCGGATCAGTAGTAGGCTCTGTTTTTTCTACAGACTCTAGCTTCTTAGTAATGGGCTCTAGAGCTTTGGCTACTCCATCCGCAACAAGTTTTTCAATTTCCTCTTTTTTCACGTCTGATTCCTCCTCTTGCTCAATTAACTTACCTAATGCCTCATGGGCTGTTCTGATGTGCCCCATATTGGCGGTAGATATTTTTTTGCCGGCCTTTTGGATTTCGGCTGGTGGTTGACCAATGGCTTTCATAATGTCATCTGACACCAAGACCTGCTCAGCAATAGTCACAAAGTCTTGCAGGGCTTCTTTGATTTTTTCGGAATCTGTTTCCATGCCGCTATCCCATTGATCCCAACGGAATAAAATAGAGTTGAGGGCATCCTGGGCCGCCCAAAACTCGCGGCTTTTTCTGTTTCTTTCGTACTTGTCCTTAACAGCACCCTTCTCAATTTTTTCACCGGTAAAGAACGCCTTCATGGTAGCAAAAAACCCCCGCATTTCCTGCGAAGGTTCCGACTGTTTTTCAACTGTTTCTGCAATGCCTGCCATGGAATACCCGGTAATTTCTCCTTTTTGGATGGCCTCCCAAACTTCATCACTGGCCTTGGTGGCCATTACCCAGGACCCTTTAGTGATGGCCTCGCCACCAATCTCGAAATCTTGTGGGGCTATGTAACTTTCCACCACATCACCATAACCCTCTTCGAAGTTATGCTGCAGGTCGATATTCCGGGCATCCTTCATAAAGCCATGGGCAGCCTTTTCTATCTCAGCTGATGTCATAATATCACCGTGAGCATCTGCTACATTTGGTTCATAAACAACCCCATAAACTAGGTGTTGGGCATCGTCTGCCTTAGTCAGTATTTTGATTTGTTTTTGGATATTGGGCCTATCCTGAGCTTTTGTAAGGAAGAATTTCTTTTGATTGGCTCCCTTGTCTACATAGGAAACATGGGTTATTTTTACATTCGTTAGTTCCCTTGCCACGTTGTCACCTCCCCCCATTAGTGATTAATGCATTGTCTTTCTTCATGGCAAGTCACTCCTTGGACAAAATAAAAGAAACACCTAACTGGTGTCCCTCTTCTTCATGTTTTTAAGTTTTGCTTCTGCAAACTTAACTTCCCATTGGGCTAATGTTAGATTGAATCTGTTTTGCTGGTTTGGATCGTCTTTACAGATTTTCTCTAGTTCTTCATATTCTCGCTTTGCTTCCCGAAGCCACCGCCTAACCTCTAATTCTTCCATGGATACCACCTCAAGGATATCATATCAGAGGTTGAACAAGATTGGGTGACAATTTACTTCAGTTGTTCGAGAGCTTCTTGACGTATTTTTTCTTTTTCCTCCTTGGTAAGACCAAGTATTCTCTCATCAACCTCAGGAGAAAGGACACAGTGGCATTTTATCCGTTCTGAGCCAGGCAAAGACGGGTCCCGGGGATAATCAGCCTCATGTCCATTAACATCAAACTTATCATCGACTGGTATTGTGGTGTTGTTTAGTTTTACATGTGCTGGCCTTGGATTGTTCTTCTTACTACCAGAGTGCCGCCAGGTCTTCCCAACCACCGCCGGGCTTTGTTGGTATGCCTCCCATTGACTGCGGCTGCAGGCAGCAAGAATTTCGGTTATTGCTGTTGTTCTTGCCCTAGCTCGGTCAAACTGTGGTAAATCCTTAATGGTCATGACTGCCTTTTCGATTCCGTCGCCATTTTCGATAGCGATCATAAAGGCATCTTCAATGGCCCTGTGGGTGTTTAATTGCATTAACAGTGATAAGTCATGCGCCCAGTCCTCGATCCATTTAGTTGTCCGAACTGATAACACTTCAAAGGCCACGTCTTCGTCAATGGCCTCCATGATTACCGATGTTAATTCACTTATGTTCATAGCGAGGTATACTTTTGTTTCCTCTTCCATGTCCGCAACAAAACCATCAGATTTGAAAAGTTCTCCGATGATGTGTTCCAGCAAAGTGTCTAGTGTAACATCTTTTGCTACGAAGGCATTAATACCATCGATGTAATACTTTCGCTGAGTCCGAAGTAGTTTGGCCACTTTCTTTTCGTAGCCCTCGATGTATCCGGGTACCTTTTCGAGCCCTGGGAACTCGGGTACCAGTTCCGTGATTTCTTCTTCCTCTTCCTTAATAAAAGAGTTTATTGACTTTAGGAGACGGTCAATTTTTCTCATGACGTACATCCTCCAGCACATCCCTCAGATCCTTAAGTATACCGATTATGCTTTCGTTAGCTGACTTTTGCATAAGTATTTGGCTTACCTGCTGTCTTAGTGAGGGTGGGATGTTAGCTAATTCATCTTTGAAGTTCTCCAATTCTCTACCTAACAACTTTCCAACGTCCTGGCGAACATCGTTAGGGGCTATAGCACCAATGCTGTTAAACACTTCAAGCAGGCGTGCCTTATCATCTGGGTTACTGATATCTGGGCTATTGAAATAAGCATCCACATACTTGAACCCGTGTTCCACAAAAAGTTTATTGTTTATTACAAACTCTAAACTCTCTCGCTCAGGTATAAATACTTGCTGCTCAGTAATTTCCATGGCCATCTCAGCAGTAGCCCTGTTGAAATCCTTACTACGTCCAACGTAAATATCTGGAAGACGAAAGGAGCTTTGTAATTTCTGTCTAGATTTATCGTCATACTCAAGAAAGAGAGCATCTTGTTGAAGTATTTCCGCTAAGGATTTTAATTCAACATTAGACTTCTTTTTCTTGTCTTCATCAGGGCTTTCATCTTCCCCCTCAACCTCTAACAGCAGAAATTTATGGGAGTTCTCTACACCTTCCACGCTCTTGGCATATTCCTCTAGGGCGGCCCTACTCTCCTCGGTTAGTTGACCATTGCTTACTATGATAGCAGCTGGTATATGCCTACCTTGATAGAAATACCTATAGTTAAGTTCCTCTGCCTTGCGTGCACCGTACATATGGATCATTTGGGCAATCCACCTTGGAATGCCATAGGCCCCGTCCCCAATTTTGAAATGCAGAATTTCATTGGCTTGCCTGTCAATTGGTATTCCTTCTTCAAACTTACCGTTAGTAATGTCCATTATCCTGGGGTCACCAAATTCCTTAAACCACACCGTTTTTCCGTTAATATCCTGTTGGTATCGTCTAAAACGTTTCTGCCGCTTAAATTGTTTTCCTCCCCGGTAATAAGAAACTTCAACCGGTTCAGTAAGTCTTGTTACCTTGATATACTTTGGGTCAACATTCTCTCCGCCTACTGATACCCCTTTGCCGTCACGTATGATCTCAATATATCCATTGCCGCAATATTCCCGGTGCTCGATAGCTTTAGTAAATACATCTTTGAATGCTTCGTCAAAGTTCCAGTACTTAATGAGCTCCTGTACCCTTTCCCACTCTGCTTTCATTTCTGGTGTTTCTTTATCCTTGGTTTCATCCTCGCGGTACCGAAGAGAAACGCCGAAGCCGCAGATATTCTGCTTGTAGGCATCAACACACTGTTGAAGGATAGTGCTGTACTCTTTCATTTGAAGTAGCTCGATAATAGGATAGGGAGGTGTCAATACCTCATTAGACTGCTCATCCCCCTGCCTAGCCATTGGTCCTTCTGCCTTTTGAAATGGAAACTGGGTTTTATCACCCTTTATAACCGTAGCCCTCACCTTTTGCAACTAAATCACCTGCCTAGAAAAGGTTTCCACCTTCGCGTTTTTTCTTGACCTTCTTTAGATCCGAAACCTCATACCCGTCTAACGCATACCATATGGCGGAAAATGTGTGAGGATCGACGTTAAACTCATCTTCAATAAGGTTCCCGTCCTTATCGACTTTGTAGGTCAGGTCCTTCAGTTCCTCAATGGCATGAATACAGTTTTCAGAGCAAATAATTTGCTTAAACCTCTTAACTTTTTTGGTGTACTGCAATCGGGAACCCGGGAACTTTTTAGCCCCACGAATGTTAAATCCCTGTTGTCGATAATACTTAATTGTTTTTGGTTCTGCTGAGTCTGCCCTTATCAGTTCCTTAGTCTGCTTAAACTCTGAAATCTCTACCGCTGTTCTATCGTCGGTCATGCGGTTTTTGTAGTACTCCCAGTAGATGTAAAGGATCTTGTTTTCATGGTCTATGGCAATTCTTAAAAGGGCGTTATAGGAAGTCACAAATCCAAAGTCAAAGCCTGCCCTCTTCATATCTGCGGGTATTTTATTTACAGCTTCCATTACTTCATAATGCGGCTTGACCTGGAACTGAGGAAGCACCCTAATACCATTTACACCGAATCGGCCCTTCCGGGCTATCCTGTAAAGATCTGGGTCGTATTTCTTGAGTTCCTCTAACTGGTCAATGTAAGATTTGGGCAAAAATAAATTATCATCAGCTAATGAGTGATGATAATAGGTGTTCTTTACAATTAGTATTCTAGATTTGTACAGGAGTTCGTCATCCAAGGCAACCACCTTGAAAAAATGCTTGAATGTCCAGTTTCCTTTACCAACAGGATTTGTTGACAGTATCATGTGAAGGTCTAGTTTCGGATGCCTTAGGCGACCAATCAATTCTTTGAAACCTTCGTACTTTAACTCCGAACACTCTTCAATCCATATGATGCTGACGTTGTGGATGGACTTCAGCTTGGAAGGCTTATCCATTCCTTTAAAGATTATCTTGGAACCGTTGGGAAACCTTATCTGCATGGGCGATGTAACTAGCTTGATTCTACCATCAAGTTCTAGGTCCGTTATTATCTCAGCGAATAGAGAAAAACAGCTATCCCTAATCGTGTCGTAGACTTCGCGGACCACCAGGGCCGTGCGTTTTTCCTGTAACAGTTTTAGGACCAATTTCAATGCAACGTGGTAACTTTTCGAGCTGCCGTACCCTCCAACTAGGAAGTAAAACTTACTTTCCCAGTCGAAAAGGAAATCTTCAAAGTGGGGATTAACATCCTTTTCAATCGGCATTGCCCCCACCCTTCCGCTTGATGATGATTTCTATAGGTTTATCATCTTCATTGGTGGTAATCTTAGTTATCTCGGCTTTCAACTTCTCTACCCTTAAACGGTGCTCCTCAACAACATAGCCTTTCACTTCGTATTTTTCAACCAGTTCCTCATAGCGAGAAATAAGACCGTCAAGGGTTTTCATAGCTGTACTCTGGGCCTTAAGGAAGTTAGCCTGCTTGTCCCATGCGTATTGGAATTCCCATTCAGCCTCATCAGTACTTACAGAGGATTTTTCACGTTTAAGGTGTTTTGTTATATCTTCCTGGTCCCGAACGAACATGATTTTCTGGGCCCTGGCAATGGCCGTGTATTGGATTATAATTTGCTCCCAAAGTATATCTAAGGGCCCTTTTTCCATAATCTCATGCACAATTGCCCGGGTCTCCTCATCATCCGGAAATATCTTGGCGAAAAAACCATGTTTAAGATTATTTTGATACCCCACCGAACCGGTACTCTTTCCCCCGTGGAACTTACAGACCTTCTTTCCAGGCTCCGCGGCGTTCTTACATCTCTCCCCGCTTTGCCTAGACCTTGCGGTACATTGATTCTCCCGGTGTCCATCTAGGTGGTAGCTGCAATACAATTCCCCTGAGACCACTTTCCGCCTACATCTCTTACCAGTCTTATGACCGATAGCTTCACATTGTCCGGGGAAGGGCTCAGGCTCATGGACAGTTTCTTGCGTTGCAACGTCAGATGCAACGTTGCATATTTCCGTATCACGTTGCGTTGCATTATCCTCTAGCGTTGCAACGCGTGACCATCCTTCCCGGTTTTTTCTGCTCCGGATAGTTCCTTCCTTGAGGCCGTGCATTGCCGCCAGGTCTTTCAGTAAGACATCTGTAGTTTCAAATTCTTCTCGGATTTTTACCCAATCGACTACCGGCGGCATTCACCTCACCTTCTTTGCTGACGAGAATTTCTACTTCTTAAGAAAAGTTCTTCCTTTGCGAGTTCAACGTCTATTTCAATAAGTTTCTTCAAGTCCTCAACACTTTCAATCCTTATCCGGCCCTGCTGAAAATCTTTAACCCATTGGGCTATACCCGCCTGAATTATCTTTCTGTACTTAGCCTTAGACTGAAATATTTTTTCTAGGACTTTTGCCTCTTCAAGGCTCGATTCTTCTACCGAACATTTGTTTGTTTTTTCTATTGTGAACACCCCCGTTTTCCGATAAAATGGAAACGAGATAGTGGTCTCTCAAAATCCGTGGCCACGGTAATCCACTATCTCTCCCCGGGGGTGCCCCGGGTGTTCTTAAGGAGGGTGTTGGAAGCACCCTCCTTTTTTATTGTCTAACGGCCTTTTGACCGGTAAACTCTTCCCATCGTCGAATTATCACATCACAATACACTGGATCAAGTTCACTTCCAAAACAAACACGACCGGTCTGCTCTGCAGCAATTAACGTAGACCCGCTGCCCAAAAATAAATCCAGGACAATTTCGCCACTCTTACTCGAGTTGCGAATTGCCCTGGCCGGTATTCCTATAGGCTTCATCGTTGGGTGTTCAGTATTCTTTAGTGGCTTATCAAACCGCCAAATGGTATCTCCTTCATCATCACCTTGGTGAAGAATCTCGAAACTAGGTACCTTTATAGCTAAGGTTTGAGCACCATTATTGAAAGTTAATACTGTGCTGCCTTCCTCCTGACTTACAGAAACGCCAATGGATTCATCTATTACCGTTGTCTGCTTACGTCCACCATACCATCGATGGGCAGCTCCTGGCTTCCAACCATACAAGATAGGTTCGTGTCGCCATTGGTAGTCTTGACGTCCCATAACCAGGTTATTCTTTACCCATATCAGGCACTGCTTCTGCAACCATCCCGCTGCAGCCATAGACATCCTGAAATTGGCCCCTTCACTGTCAGCGTGGCAGACATAAATAGAGCCGCCAGACTTTGTGGCGGCAAACATGTTTGTGAAGGCATCTCGTAGGAAACGGTAAAACTTGTTGTTGTCCATCTGGTCGTTCATTATTTTAAGGCCAGTGCCACCTTCGTAATCTACGTTATATGGTGGGTCGGTGAAAACCATGTCTGCCGTTTGTCCATCCATTAGCTTTTCAATGTCTGCTAAGATAGTAGCATCCCCACACAGCAGCCGGTGGCGGCCTAGTAGCCATATGTCCCCCGGCTTGGTTATTGGGTCGATAATCTTCTCAGCCTCAGCATCAAGGTCGAAGTCGTCCGGATCCACGACACTTGGTTCACAGTTGAAATCAGTCAGCAGAGCATTAATCTCGGCTGTGTCAAAGCCGGTGAGTTCAATATCAAAATCAGCGACTTCCAGCTCCCTTAGGATGTCGGCCAGCTTTTCGGTGTCCCAATCACCGGAGATTTTGTTAAGTGCAAGGTTGAGAGCTTTTTCTTGTTGTTCATCAAGATTAACAACTGATACATCAAACTCCCGGTCTCCCCTGGCCACGAGTATCTTAAAACGTTGGTGGCCACCAACCAGGTTACCGGTGAGTTCGTTCCAGACCATGGGCTCAACATATCCGAACTGCTCGATAGACCTGCGGAGCTTTTCATATTCGGGGTCGCCGGATTGTAAATCTTTTCTTGGGTTATATGGGGCTGGGTTTATTTGACTTATTGGGATATTTCTTATATCCATTGGCTCACCTTCTTTGCTCCAATTCTTGTGAATGAGAAAAGAGCCCGGAGGCTCAACAACCATTATGACTTAATAATTCTTGTAAATTTTGAATCTTCTCTTCAAGCAGATGAATTCTTTCGTGTATATTTTCCGGATCACTTCCAACTTGTGACTCTTTAGCCGTTCCTACATAGGAGTCTAGGTCGCTTCTCAAATTCTCAATCGCTTCCCTATGTTTTTCAATTTGTTTTCTGGTTTTAGTACAAATATCTTCACTCATACGAATCCCCTCCATTCACCTTACCTTTCGGCAAAAAGGAGGCTTTACCTCTAAATAAATTCCGACATAATAAACTCTATCCCATTATCATGTAGTATCACTTCTAAGTTTTCTACATCAATTTCTTGTCCATCCGGCTTAAGAAATACTTTATGCCATTTTCCTGTTCGCTTCTCTTTAACTGCTGTTCCCCAAGGATATTCGCATACTTCCCAAGTATGTAATTGAATAACCTCTCCAGTCATTAATTACAACCTCCTTCAAAAGGAAATTTTAACCTTTTGTCGAATTATTATCCTAGAAAGGAGGTGTTTTTTGTGGGCAAAGGCAAAAATCAGCACGTTACCCCTCACCCTGATGGTGGTTGGCAAATCAAGGGTGCGGGCAACCATAAAGCAACTACGAGGACTACTACTCAGAAAGAAGCAATTGATATTGCAAGGGATATTGCAAAGAATCAAGGCTCTGAGTTAGTTATCCATGGAAAAGATGGTCGTATCCGGGAAAAGGATAGTCATGGCAATGATCCGTTTCCTCCGAGGGGTTAACTCACTGTGCCACCACGCCGGTGGCATTCTTTTTTTATAAAAACCATTCTACCCTTACCAAAGAAGAAAAGAGCCTTGCAGCTCTATTTATAATTATTGTTTTATGGTACTTTACAGCAAATTCCGACATATATTCTTTAGCACGACAGAAACAAAGGAGATATGAACATTGATAAACGCAAAATTGAATATTTTAGCTAATAGGTTAAAGAAAAAAGAATCTGGATACATTCAGTCTATATACGAAATCGAAAATAGGTATAATAAATATCACATCAATAAATTGGTTAAAGTAAAATTACAAATACAAGAAGAAATAATCGAAACAAAAGAATTTAATTTTTCACATATATTTGCATCTATTTTACTAACATTCATCACCTTAATCTTTACCCCTATATTTACAATATTAATTTCTTTTTATGGAGTAATGATTTCTACTGTAACCATTTTTGCGTCCAATGGTATATCGACCAAGGAAGAATCCAAACTCGCAATGGAAAATTTATTAGATGTAATCCCTTCTGTAATGAATGAATTACTTAATTTTTTTGTAACATATTATTATCTTTATCTTGCAGCGCTTATTATTTTTATCGTTATTTCTGTTTGTTTTCTGCACATACGAAGGGCTTCTAAAATTGCATACCTTAATCGATTACTTGAAGTAGTAAATTACCTAATAGACAAGAAAAGTATTCAAAGTTAAAAATCTAAATCAAAAACCGCCATCGGCTGGCGGCTTTCTCTTTTACTAATGACATTCTATTACACTTTCTATACCGAAAAAGGACATAACCGGGACATTTTCGGGACATTATGCAGTCTCCCTCACCTTAACCCCAAATATAGCTTTAACCATATAAACCACTGCCTCAGTTCTAATCCGCTTGCAGTGTCTCTCACTATAGTAAACCCCATATTTCTTATGCAGCTCAATAGTTATCTTTGGCCAGCTCATCTTCTTAAAATAAAACATCTCTACTATCTCCCGCTGCATCGACTCCAGGCAACCCATCGCATTGTCAATCTTTGATATTATACTTGAGAGCTGCTTTCTCTCAACCTCAAGCGTCCTCCGGTGCTTGTGTAGGGCAGAGTTTACTTCAATAAATTCTTCAATCCATTTCTGAGCCACTGTTGAAGTTCTATCAGAAACGCCACCTGAGGCAGGTGGACCTCCATCCTGCACTCTAGAGTAATACATACCCTCTATGGCCTCTTCAGGCGTATCCTCCTTAGGCATCCTGGCCAGGTCAAGGTCAATGTTCCTTATCCTAGCTTGAATTACGTTGTAGTCATTGAGTAGGTTGCATACCTTTTTATATAATCTATGATCGTGCAACGGCCAGGACCTCCTTTTACTACTCGGTTTATTTCCCTTCCCAAATAAAAACTTCCGTCCTTGGCTTCTCCCGGTCTACCTCCATCGCCACTTGCACTGTCACCAGGTCGCCATTATCATCCTTCAGTATTCCGGCGTTTACCAATGCATCCATCAGGAACTTCGGTGCATAGTTGTCCGCTGGATCCCGCCGCCTATTTGTGCCGAAATAGTATTTGATTAACACCGTGGCCCTGCGAAACTTCGGCAACTTAAAGGCTATGGCCAGCTTACTAATGTCAGCCTTTAATTCCTCCTTATACCGATGCTGCTTTGCCCAGTGCCAATTCTTCCACACATTCAACGATGGCGGAACCTCCGGTATTTGCAGCCATAACCCGCCGGCAAAGGTCCTAGCATCCCATTGCACCCTAGGAAGTGTTGTCTTCGGAGAAACCTTTTTCTTTGGCTTAGCCTGTATTATACCTAATGCCCGGGCTTCCTTAAGGGTGAGTCGTGTCATAACAAGCGCCCTCCA